>NZ_JBHTFG010000014.1:0-262993 GCF_042666095.1 Terrabacter sp. GCM10028922
CCACCATCACCTGCCCGGAGTCGAAGGTGTACACGGGCAGCGCCATCGAGGCCTGCACCGCCACCGTCACCGGAGCCGGCGGCCTCAACGCCCCCGTCACCGTGACCTACACCGACAACACCAACGTCGGCACCGCCAACGCATCGGCAACGTATGCCGGCGACGCCAACCACACCGGCTCGACGAACAGCAAGACCTTCGCGATCACCAAGGCCAGCAGCACCGTCACGGTGTCCTGCCCGACCTCGCAGGTCTACACGGGCTCGGCGCTCACGCCCTGCTCCGCTCTGCTCACCGGCGCCGGCCTGCAGGCGACCAGCCTGACCGCCAACCACACCAACAACACCAACGCGGGCACCGCCACCGCCGCCGCGGCCTGGGACGGCGACGCCAACCACACCGGCTCGGCAGACAGCAAGACGTTCGAGATCACCAAGGCCACCAGCCTCGTCACGGTGACCTGCACAGCTGGCCCGTTCGTCTACACCGGCACGGCATTCACACCGTGCTCGGCCACGGCCACGGGTGCCGGTGGACTCAACGTCCCCGTCTCGCCCGTCACCTACGGGAGCAACACCAACGCCGGCACGGCCACGGCCTCCGCCACCTACGGCGGCGACGCCAACCACGAGGGATCCACGGGCGGCGGCGCCTTCACGATCGCCAAGGCTCCCTCGACCGTGACGGTCACCTGCACGGCTGGCCCGTTCGTCTACACCGGCACGCAGTTCACGCCATGCACGGCCAAGGCGTCCGGTGTGGCCATGAGCGACCTCTCGCTCACGCCGAGCTACGCCAACAACACCTACCCCGGCACCGCCACAGCGTCCGCGTCGTGGGCTGGGGACGGCAACCACCTCGCGGGCTCGGCATCGGCCACGTTCACCATCGGCACGTGGGGGCTCAAGGGCTTCTACCAGCCGGTCGACATGAGCATGACGAGCCTGGTGCTCAACTCGGTCAAGGGTGGCTCGACCGTGCCGCTCAAGTTCGAGATCTTCAGCGGGGATACAGAGCTCACCAACACCTCTGCCGTGAAGTCCTTCACCGCCAAGGGGATCAGCTGCTCGACGAGCGCCGTTCTCGACGACATCGAGCTGACGACCACCGGAGGCACGAGCCTGCGCTACGACTCGACGGGTGGCCAGTTCATCCAGAACTGGCAGACGCCCAAGACGGTCGGCTCGTGCATCCAGGTGACCATGACGGCCCAGGACAACAGCAGCCTCGTGGCGTACTTCAAGCTGAAGTAGTCCACACACCGGGGAGGAGCGGGACGGGCGCACC
Organism: Terrabacter sp. GCM10028922; assembly: GCF_042666095.1. Lineage (NCBI taxonomy): Bacteria > Bacillati > Actinomycetota > Actinomycetes > Micrococcales > Intrasporangiaceae > Terrabacter > Terrabacter sp. GCM10028922. Next base: position 1,288 of record NZ_JBHTFG010000014.1, read on the forward strand.
ACGACGACGTGGTGCGCCCGTTCTGCACGCAAGTGTGCAGTTCTGGCGTACTCGTCAGTCCGGGGCTGTCTCTCTGTCATGATGCGCTCGCACATCACTTCTCACAGGGGCTCCCCACATGCTCAATCGCCGTCCCTCCGCGGCGGTCCTGACGCTTGCGCTCATCGCGCCCGTCACGGCCATGACCACCACCACCACCGCGTCCGCGGCGCCGACCCCGTCGGCGAAGAAGATCGTCGCGAAGGACCTCCCGCGTCCCACGCGCGGCGCCCTGTCCGACCGCGCCCACGACCCACACACCGTGCTCGTGAAGTTCAGGAAGTCGTCGTCCTCGGCGACGCGTGACCGGGCCCTGCAGAGCCGCGGCGGTCGCGCGACCGAGCAGGTCGCCGGCACCGGCTTCGTCAAGGTCCGCACGAACGGGCGCGCCGACGAGCTCGCGAGCCGCCTCAGCGCCGACCCTGCCGTCGCGGAGGTCACCCTCGACTACATCCGGGAGTCCAGCGCGACCCCGAACGACTACTTCTACTCGGTGACGCACGACCAGGAGTACCTCAAGACGGTCCGTATGCCGGGTGCCTGGGACCGCTCGAAGGGCTCACTGTCACAGGTGGTCGCGGTCATCGACTCGGGCGTCAACGGCAAGCATCCCGACCTCGCCGGACGGACCGTCGCAGGTTTCAACGCCCTCACCAACGTGGGGATCGCAGCCGGCGCCGCGAGCGACGACTTCGGCCACGGCTCGATGGTGGCCGGCATCGTGGCCGCCGGGACCAACAACTCCGAAGGAATCGCCGGAGTCGCTTGGAACGCAAAGGTCATGCCGGTCAAGGTGCTGAACTCGCTGGGCAGAGGCACCGACTCCGACATCGTCCAGGGCATCAAGTGGGCCGCCGACCACGGCGCCAAGATCCTGAACCTGTCCCTCGGCGGCCCCACCGACAGCCCCGCCCTGCACGACGCCGTGAAGTACGCCGCGGCCAAGGGCGCCGTCGTCATCGTGGCCGCTGGAAACAGCGGAGCAGACCGACCCATGTACCCCGCCGCCTACAGCGAGGCCATCGCCGTCGGCGCCACCGACAACGCCGGCCGCATCACCGACTTCAGCACCCACGGCTCGTGGGTCGACCTGGCCGCGCCGGGCTGGGGCATCCTGTCCACAGGCCGCCCGGATGCCGACGGCTACATCTACTACTCGGGCGACGGGACGTCGTTCGCCGCGCCGATCGTCGCGGGCATCGCGGTCCTCGTCCGGACCCAGAACCAGTCCTTCACGCCGGCCCAGGTCGCCTCGCGCCTGCGCTCGACCGCACGTGACGCTGGTCCGCGCGGCGTCGACCCCTTCTACGGCGCCGGCGTCGTCGACGCGACGAACGCCCTCGGAGGTGGCTGGGCAGCAGACTTCCCACTGCCCTCGGCGGGGCCGAACGAACCGAACGACGTCCCCGCCCGAGCCATCGGCTTCGACGGGACCGCTTACGGCCAGCTCGGTGTCGAGGGCGACGTCGACTGGTACCGCTACGACTCCCCCAGCCAGCGTCAGGTGTCCTTCACCGTCACGCCTCCGTGGTTCGACACGAGTCTCCCCCAGAACGTCGACCCCGTGATCGCGGTCTACGACCAGAACCTGAAGCTCGTCGCCGAGGTCGACCAGCTGGCCGAGGGCGAGGCGGAGACCGCGTCCGTCCGTCTGGGCGGCGGCTCGTACTACGTCAGCGTTCGCAACTACAACGGTTCCCGGGTCGGTGACCGCAGCTACTCCCTGACGCTTTCGATGGAGAGCGGCGGCGGCATGCTCGCCGATGCAACGCACGTGGCAACGGACGGCTCGTACGGCCCGGTCGGTGTCGGCGACATCAACGGCGACGGCCGCGACGACGTCCTCGCCGGCACGAACTTCGGCTCCGGCCCGGTCGTCGTGCACGCCTTCCACCAGCAGCCGGACGGCAGCCTGGGCGCACCGGTGACGCTCGAGACGGTCGAGGCCTCGGTGCCGCGGAACTTCGTCGTCATCGACTACGACGGTGACGGGCTGGACGACCTCGTCACGGCCACTGAGGTCGGCGTCCAGGTGTTCCGCCAGACCCAGTCGCACGCCCTCGCGCCGCCGGAACTGGTCCCCGGCACCACCGACGCGGTCCAGGTGGCGGTGGCCGACGTCACGGGTGACGGACGCCGCGACCTCGTCCTGTCCACCATGACCGAGATCGGCCTGCTCACCCGCCAGTCCGACGGCACCTTCACCCGCACCGTGCTCGACTCGGTCCCGTCACTGCAGATCGAGGTCACCGACGTCGACGGCGACGGGCGCGTCGACGTCATCACGAACGCCAGCGACGCCATCCACGTGATGCGCTACACCGATGCGGGTTGGGCGACGCAGAGCCTGCCCAACCCGATGGTCTACCGCGTCGAGGCCATGGACGTCGCCGATGTCAACGACGACCAACTGCTCGACATCGCCGCTGTCGGCGGCGGCAACCAGCCCGACTCGAAGCTGGTCGTCTGGCGCGGCACGGCGTCCGGTGGCTTCGCCGCCCCGACGCAGTCGACGACGATCGACCTCCCGCAGACCATTGAGGCTGCGGACGTCGATGCCGATGGACGTCAGGACCTCGTCATCGGGCACGGCGGGTGGAGCACCGTGAGCGTCATGAAGCAACGCACCGACGGCACGCTCGCCGGGCCGAGCCCGAGCGCCACGACGACCGGAGGCCACTACGACCCCAACGGTCTCGTCGTCACCGACCTCGCCGGCGACGGGCGCGTCGACGCCGTCGTGGCTGCCGCACCCGGACTCGACATCCTTCGCAGCGCCGAGGGCGCCACCCAGGGCACGACGCCGAACTGGGTCCGGAGCACCACACCGAGCGACTTCGGATCGGGGATGACGCTCACCTACAGGCCGACCGTCACCTTCGCTCGCGACGTCGTGCCGTCTACCGTGACCACCTCGACCGTGCGCCTGCTCAACGGCCGCACCGGATCCGTGGTCCCCGCCACCGTCACGTACGACTCTGCGAAGCGCACGGCGACGATCAAGCCGACCACGCCGCTCTACGACTACGCGCCCTACCGCCTGCTCGTCTCGAGCGTGAAGGACACGTCCGGCGCGACGATGGGCACGGCATACACGTCGACGTTCCGCACCGCCGACCTCGCACCGCCGGCGGTCGGCTCGTTCAAGGCCACCGGCGCCCTGCGGGCCGCGACGCTCACCTGGACGGCGCCGCACGTCAACGACCTCGACCGCTACATCGTCAGGATGGCAGTGGGATCCACGCCTCCGTCGAGCGTCGCGGCGGGCACGGGCGTCTACTCCGGCACGGGCACGAGCGCCAAGGTCAACCTGGCCCAGGGCACGACGTACACCTTCCGCATCTGGGTCAAGGACCGCTCGGGCCGCTACAGCGCGGCACCGTCGGTGCGCCTCGTGGGCACTGCAGAGACGATGTCCTCCAGCGTCACGTCCCTCCGGTACGGCGGCTCGGTCACCTTGAGCAGCAAGCTGATCCGCAAGGACTCCGGCGCCGCCATCTCCGGCGCGCCTGTCCAGCTCTACTGGCGCAGGGTGGGCTCCACGACGTGGAACCTCACCGCCACCCGCACGTCGAGCTCGACCGGCACCGTGTCCTTCGCGCACAAGCCGACCGCATCGGTCGACTACATGTGGGTCTACCGCGGCTCGACGGCATACGTCGGCTCGAGCAGCGCACTGCGGCGCGTCAGCGTCGTGCAGTGACCGCGTCGTCACGGTGACCTGACCGGCCCGATGCAAAGTGCCCACTCGACCAGACGGGAAGGTCGAGTGGGCACTTCGCATCGCCGGGTCAACGCAGCAAAGTGCCCACTCGACCAGACGGGAAGGTCGAGTGGGCACTTCGCAGCGCCGGGTTCACGCAGCAAAGTGCCCACTCGACCAGACGGGAAGGTCGAGTGGGCACTTTGCACCCACGGAGTGGGCCGAGGAGGCTTGGCCTCAGGACGCGTGCGCCTTGACGGCCAGCACCGGGCAGTCCGCCTCGAGGAGGATCTGCTGCGCCTGGCTGCCCATGATGAGCTTGCCGACCGGGGACCGGCGCCTCAGCCCCACGACGATGAGCTCGGCGTTCGTCTGCCGCGCGACGTCGAGGATCTGCTCGGCGGGGTCCTTGGCCTCGACCTGCTGGAGCACCTCGTGGTCGACTCCGGAGTCGGACAGCTGCTGCTGGACGTCCTGCCAGTCCTCGGCCGACGAGTGGCGTCGGTCGACGAGGGCGTCGCCGCGGCTGGCGTTGATGACGACGAGCCGGGAGCCGCGCAGTCGCGCCTCCTCGATGGCCGAGGTCAGGGCCGAGTGGCCCGCAGGTGACGGGATGTACCCGACGACGATGGGCATGTCACTGTCCTTCCACGTTGGCGTGGGCGTGCGTGCCCGCGGGTGCGTCGTGCCTGGCGTCCGGCCCGTCACCGCCACGGCGGTTGCGGATCGCGCTCACGATGGGCGGCACGACGAGCAGGAGCAGGATGATGACGTAGACGATCTGCGAGAACGCCGTGTTGACAAGGCCGCTCAGCTCGCCGTCGCTGATCTGCAGCGCCCGCCGCAGCTGCTCCTCGGCCGCCGGGCCGAGGATGATGCCAATGATGGCGGGCACGACCGGCAGACCATAGCGGCGCATGAAGAAGCCGAGCGCGCCGATGATGATCAGCAGCCACAGGTCGAACGTCGAGGTGTTCGCGGCGTACGCCCCGATGCTCGCGAAGAACAGGATGCCGGCGTAGAGGTAGGGCCGTGGGATGAGGAGGAGCTTGGCCCAGATGCTCGCCAGCGGCAGGTTCAGCGCGAGCAGGATCGTGTTGCCGATGAAGAGGCTGGCGATGAGACCCCAGACGAGCGGCGCCTGGTCCTGGAGGAGCCGTGGACCCGGCTGTATACCGTAGCTCTGGAACGCGCCGAGCATGACTGCCGCCGTCGCCGTCGTCGGGATGCCGAGAGTCAGCAGCGGCACGAGGCCGCCGGCGGCAGAGGCGTTGTTCGTCGCCTCAGGACCGGCCACGCCCTCGATGGCGCCCTTGCCGAACTCCTCCGGGTGCTTGGACAGCTTCTTCTCGGTGGCGTACGACAGGAACGTCGGGATCTCCGCACCACCGGCGGGGACTGCCCCGAAGGGGAACCCGATCGCGGTGCCCCGCAGCCACGGCTTCCACGACCGGCGCCAGTCCTCGCGCGTCATCGTGGCAGCGTTGACACGGACGATGTCGAGCGGAGCCCGACGCAGGTGCGCCGCGATCCACAGGGCCTCGCCGACGGCGAAGAGTCCCACGGCGAGCACGACGACGTCGATGCCGTCGGCGAGCTCCGGGATGCCGAACGTCAGGCGCTGCTGGCCCGACGTCGGGTCGATGCCGATGGTGCCGACGAGCAGACCGATGCCGAGCGAGGCGAGCCCGCGCACCTTCGACGAGCCGAGCACCGTGGTGACGGCGATGAAGGCGAGCACCATGACGGCGAAGTAGTCGGGCGCACCCATCTGCACGGCGAGCCTGACGATGACCGGTGCGAGCAGCGCGAGGCCGAGCGTGCCGATCGTCCCGGCGATGAACGAGCCGATGGCCGCCGTGGCGAGCGCGGCCGCGCCTCTGCCCTTCTTCGCCATGAGGTTGCCCTCGATCGCTGTCACGACCGACGCGCTCTCCCCTGGCGTGTTGAGCAGGATCGAGGTCGTCGAGCCGCCGTACATGCCGCCGTAGTAGATGCCGGCGAACATGATGAACGCCTGGGTCGGCTCCAGCGTGAACGTCAGCGGCAGCAGCAGCGCGATGGTCATTGCCGGGCCGATGCCGGGGAGGACGCCGATCGCGGTTCCGAGCAGGACGCCGAGGAAGGCGTACAGCAGGTTGATCGGGGTCAGCGCGGTGCCGAAACCCTCGATGAGGGAGTTGATTCCGTCCATCAGAGGATTCCCTTCAGCAGGCCGGCCGGCAGCTTGATGTCGAGGCCGGCGTAGAAGAGGTACCAGCTGCCCACCGACAGGACGATCGAGATGATCACGTTGCGCACGTAGTGGCGGCTGCCGAGGGCGTACGTCGTCCCGAAGAACAGGATCGCGCCAGAGATCGGCCAACCGACCCGGTCGATGAGCAACGCGTTCGCGACGAACGAGGCGACGAGCAGACCGATGGTGCGCCAGTCACTGCCGTGCGAGAGGTCGACGTCCTCGCCGCCCTCCTGCTCGCCACGACCGCCGCGGGCGACGTCGATCGCGAGCAGGACGGCCATGACGATGAGCAGGACACCCACAGCGATGGGCACCGTCTTGGGCCCGACGGGGCCGCGTGCCGTTGCCGTATCGGTGAGGCCCATCGCGTCGACGATGGCCCAGATGCCCAGCGCGAGAAGGAGGGCCGCCACGCCGTACTCGGAGTAGCCCTTCCTCGCGGATGCATCCCGGTCCGGGTTCGGGTCCCGGCCCGGCGGCACCACTGGTGCCGCCGGACCGGTCGAGCTGGCGTCGGGAGTCATGACGTCAGGCCGAGGTCCTTCAGGACGCCCGCGACCTTCTCGTTCTGGGCGGTCAGGAAGGACTTGAACTCGTCACCGGTCTGGAAGGCGTCCGTCCAGCCCTGGTCGGCCAGCGTCTTCTTCCACTGCTCCGAGGCGTGCATCTTCGTCAGCAGGTCGATGTACTGCTTCGTCTTCTCGGGGGAGAGGCCGGGAGGACCGACGATGCCGCGCCAGTTCGTGAACTCCATGTCGATGCCGAGCTCCTTGAGGGTCGGTGCGTCGACGCCCTCGACCTTCTTCGCGCTCGTCACGGCGAGGATCTTCACGTCGCCGCTCTTGGCCTGCTCGGCGACCTCACCGATGCCGGTCGCGGCGAAGGCGACCTTCTTGCCGAGGATGCCGGTGAGCAGCTCGCCACCTCCGTCGTACGCGACGTAGTTGACGTCCTTCGGGGTGACGCCGACGGCCTTGGCGAGCAGCATCGGCGTCAGGTGGTCGGGACCACCGGCGTTCGAGGCGCCACCGACGGGAACCTTGCCCGGGTTGGCCTTCCACGCGGCGACGAGCTGGTCGAGCGTCTGGTAGGGCGAGCCGGCCGGGACCACGATGGCCTCGGACTCCTCGATGAGTCTGGCGATCGGCACGGTCTCGTTGAGCGTGGCCTTCGACTTGTTCGTGTAGACGGCACCGACGACGCCGAGCCCCATCTGCATGAGGATGTCGTCCTTGCCCTGCTCGTTGACGAGCCGCTGGAGGCCGACGGTGCCACCGGCACCGGCCGAGTTGAAGACCTCGATCGTCTTGGCGAGGCCGGCGTCCTGCATCGCCTTGGCGGCGAGGCGGGCCGTCGTGTCGTAGCCGCTTCCCGGCGAGTTCGGAACGAGGATGCGCAGGCCCTCGACGGGTCCGGCGGCCGGCGCGGTGCCGCCCGATCCGCCACCCTCTTCGGCGCTCACCCCACACGCGGACAGGGCGAGGCCGGCGGCCAGGATGGCCGACGTGACCTTGAGCTGGGTGCTGAAGCGCACTGGAGACTCCTTTGTCTGACAGGTCGGGAACACAGGTCCCGGTTGTAGGGCCCAGCCTCCCGAGGCCACGCACCCCCTGTCACCGTTAGGAGCGCAAACTCCATTTTGTTCATTCTGCTCAGGCCGGCGCTGGACTCAGCCGCACCGCTCGACACAATGGCCTCATGAGCGCGGCGTGGCGGTCCCGGCTGCGGTGGCCCAGGTGGACCCTGGCCGGCCGGATGCTCGCCATGCAGCTGGCGATCATGTGCGTGGTCCTCGTCGGGGTCGCCCTCGTCTCGATCGCGCAGTCCGACGCGCGCTCCAAGGACACCGAGGGCCGTCGCGCTCTCGCCATCGCGGAGAACCTCGCCGACTCCTCGGGCGTCCAGAAAGCCGTCGCCCCACCGTCGCCAGAGACCCCGGGCTTCATCCGGCAGGCCCAGGGCACCGCGGAGTTCGGGCGGTCCTTCTCCGACTCCACCAAGGTCATGGTCGTCCGGGCCGACCGTCGCGTCGTCGCCTCGACGGATCCCCTGCCGACGAACCGCATCGTCCGGATGCAGGCCCAGCCGGAATACCTGGGCCGCGCCTGGGTGGGTACGGAGGAGGAGACCGGTGACGCCATGGCGACGGCTCCGGTCATCAACGAGGCCACCCTCGCCACCGATGGCGTCGTCGTCGTGACGCGCGCCTATCCCACGGTCGCCGAGAACCTTGCTGCCGCCATGCCCAACCTGCTGACCTACCTCGGCATCGCCACCGCCCTCGGCGTCGTCGGGTCGTTCCTGCTCTCCCGACGCGTCAAGCGCCAGACCCTCGGCCTCGAGCCGCGGGAGATCACCGGCCTGGTCGAGCAGCGCGAGGCGATCCTGCACGGCATCAAGGAGGGCATGCTCGCCGTCGGGCTCGACCGTCGGATCACGATGGTCAACGATGAGGCCGCGCACCTGCTCGGCATCTCCCAGACGTCCACGGGTCGCCACGTCGCCGAGGTCGATCCGACCGGTCGCCTCGCCGACATCTTCGCGGGCCCCGACTCCACCACCGACCGCGTGATCCCTTACCGCGGAAGGGTGCTGACGCTCAACCGCATGCCCGTCCTGAGCCGCGGACGACACATCGGCTGGGTGGTCACCCTGCGTGACCGCACCGAGCTGCTCGAGCTGCAGCGCGAGCTCGACCTCACCCGTGACACGACGGACGCGCTGCGGGCCCAGGCCCACGAGTTCAGCAACAGGATGCACGTCGTCAGTGGGCTCATCGAGCTCGGTGAGTATGACGAGGCCCGCGGCTACGTCCGTCACATCACCGAGAGCCAGACCCGTCTCACGACGAGCATCACCTCGCACGTGGCCGACCCCGCGGTCGCCGCGCTGCTCATCGCGAAGTCGAGCCAGGCCGACGAGCGCGATGTGGACCTTGTCCTCGAGGACACGACGCATGTCGGACGACTCGACGAGCGGCTCGCGGCCGACGTCAACACCGTGCTCGGCAACCTCATCGACAACGCCCTCGACGCCTCGGGCCAGACGGACGCGAACGGCGCCTCCGGGACCGAGCCGGTCGTCACGGTCGAGGTGTTGCAGACCGAGCACGACGTGCGGATCACCGTGCGCGACACGGGTCCCGGCGTCGACACCGACCTCGGCGACCGCGTCTTCCGGCCGGGTGTGTCGACCAAGGAGGGCGGGCCCGACGGACGACGCGGCGTGGGCCTCGCGCTCGTCCGGGTCATCTGCCGCAAGCGCGGCGGCGACGTCACGGTGAGGCACGACAACGGCGCCGTGTTCGTCGCGACGCTGCCCCTCGACCGGACGGCGGTGGCGCCGTGATCCGGGTCCTCGTCGTCGATGACGACTTCATGGTGGCCAAGCTGCACTCGAGCGTCGTCTCGCGCCAGGCCGGCTTCCAGGTCGTCGGCGTCGTGCACTCTGCCGGGGCGGCGCTCGAGGCAGTGCGGACCCTGCGCCCGGACCTCGTCCTACTCGACGTCTACCTGCCCGACATGAGCGGATTGGACGTGCTCCGGCGCCTGCGCGAGCGCGCTTCGGGCACTGACGTCATCGTCATCAGCGCTGCCCGCGACCTCGAGTCCGTGCGAAAAGCCTTGCACGGCGGCGTGTTCCACTATCTGGTGAAGCCGTTCGAGGTCGACACCCTGCGGCAGCGGCTGGTCGAGTTCGCCGACCACCGCGCCGAGCTGGGCGACCTCGACGAGAGCACGGAGATGCGCCAGGACGACGTCGACCGCGCCTTCCGCGCACAGTCGAGCGGGCAGACGAGACGGCTGCCCAAGAGCATCAGCCCCGAGACGATCGACGTCGTCGTGCGGGCTCTGGAGGGCGTCGACGACGACGGCATGTCGGCCATGGAGTGCGCCGACGCGACGGGCCTCTCGCGCAGCAGCACCCGCCGCTACCTCGACCACCTCGTCGAGACCGGCGCGGCCGAGCTGCTGCCGCCGCGGTACGGCGCCGCGGGTCGCCCCGAACGGCGCTACCGCAGCCGCCCCCGCTGACCCCCAACCGTCGAAAGGCCAGTTCTTGCTGGCCCGCGCACGTCGAGAGGCCACTATCTGCTGGCCGGCGCACGTCGAGAGGCCACCATCTGCTGGCCAGCGCACGTCGAGAGGTCAAATCGTCGCAGCGGACCCATCGACGGACATTGGCCTTTCGATGGGTTAGACCGCACGGATAGTGGCCTTTCGACGGGTGGGCTCCCGCGATTAGTGGCCTTTCGACGGGTAGGGGATCGGCTAGCGGGCGGCGAGCCGGGTGCCGATCGCCTCGAGGGCGACGTCGCGCGCGGCGAGCACGTGCGACTCCGCCAGCCGCCGCGCCCCGTCCGCATCGCGGGCCGCGAGGGCCTCGACGATCGCACGGTGCTCGCTCAGCGCAGCCGTACGCCGCTCCTGGCTCTCGTTGGTGAACGGCCGGTAGCGCGACATGTGCCCGTCGACCTGCGCGTGCAGCCGGCGCGCCCAGCCGTGGCCGGCCACCTCGGCGATCCGCAGGTGGAGGTCGTGGCCGGCACGCATCGCGTCGTCGGCGTCACCGACCATCCGAGCGTTGCGCTCGACGAGGCCCTGGAGGACGGCCAGGTCGTCGTCGGTCAGCCGCCGCGCCGCCTCCGCCGTCATGAGTCCCTCGAGTGCGGCACGCACGCCGTAGAGCTCCTCGATGTCCGACGCCGTGATGGGCCGCACGACCATGCCACCGGTCGGCAGCTGGTCGACGAGGTCCTCGGCGAGGAGCAGGCGCAGGGCCTCGCGCAGCGGGGTGCGGCTGACCTGCAGGGTCGCCGCGAGCTCGGGCTCGTAGAGCCGCTGGCCCGGTTCGAGCTCGAGGCTGAGGATGCGGCGACGCAGCTCGGCATAGACGAGCTGGCCACCCGAGGCACGCCTCATCCGTTCCATGTCTCGACCTCTCTTTGCACACATGTATACAAGTATGCTTCCATGCTCCCAGTTTTCCATGAACCGACGCACCGAAGGAGCAGCAGGCATGACTGAGACGTCCGCCGAGTCGGCCCCCGTCGTCCTGACGCCCGCCGCGCTCACGGACTGCGTCACCGCGGTCCTCGTCCGCCGCGGCGTCCCCGACGCCGACGCCGCCCTGCTCGCCGACACGCTCGTCACCGCCGAGCTGTGGGGCCACGCCTCCCACGGCGTGCTCCGACTGCCCTGGTATGCCGCCCGCCTGCGGTCGGGCGCGATGTCCGCGGTGACGCACGTCGAACCCGTCACCGACCACGGCGCGCTCGTCGTCCTCGACGGCCACGACGGCATCGGGCAGGTCGTGACGCAGCGGGCCGTCGACCTCGGCATCGAACGTGCCCGCCGGCACGGCATAGCCGGCGTCGCGGTGCGCAGCTCGGGCCACTTCGGCACGGCCGCCTACTTCACGCGCGCCGCTGCCGAGGCCGGGTGCGTCGCCATCCTCGTCACCAACGCGAGCCCCGCCATGGCGCCGTGGGGCGGCCGGAGCAAGAGCATCGGCACCAATCCGTGGTCGATCGCGGCCCCGGCCGGGCGTCATGGCGTCGTCGTCATGGACCTCGCCAACACGGCCGTCGCGCGCGGCAAGGTCTACCTGGCCGCCGAGCGCGGTGAGCCGATCCCCGACAGCTGGGCATCAGCCGCCGACGGCACGCCGACGACCGACCCCGCGGCCGCGATCGAGGGCCTGATCCAGCCGATGGCCGGCGCGAAGGGCTACGTCATCTCGTTCATGATGGACGTCCTCGCGGGGGTCCTGACCGGCAGCTCCTTCGGTGACGCGGTCGTCGGCCCCTACGACCCCCAGCGACGCAGCGGAGCCGGCCACCTGCTCATCGTCATCGACGTCGCCGCCACCGGTGACCCGGCCGAGTTCGCCTCTCGCATGGAGCAGCTCGTCGACCAGACCCACGCCGGCGAGCCCGCGGCGTGGGCCGGCGCGATCCTCGTCCCGGGCGAGCTCGAGGACCGCAGCCGCGCCGCGAAGGAACGCGACGGCATACGCCTGGCGCCCGCGACGTGGGCCGCGCTCCGCGAGCTGGCCGACGAGAGCGGCGTCCCCCTCCCACCCACCGTGACCCGCACGACACGCAGCACCGACGAACCCCACCACCCCACCGACCAGGAGGTCAACTCGTGATCGCCCTCATCGTCTCGCTCGACGTCATCCCCGAGCGCCTCGACGACTTCACCGCCGCCATCACCACGAACGCCGAGCGCACGTTCACCGACGAGCCCGGCTGCCTGCACTTCGACGTGACGCAGGATCTCGGCGACCCGCACCACTTCGTCTTCTACGAGCTCTACGAGGACGAGGATGCCGTCGCGGCCCACCGGGCGGCTCCGCACTTCGCGCAGTGGCGGGAGGCGGCCGACCGCTGTGTCGTGCCCGGCAGCCAGGTCAACACGCTGGCTGCCGTACGCGTCCACCACCCCACTGGGGTGCCGGCATGAGGATCCTCGTCCTGCCGGGTGACGGCATCGGCCCCGAGATCACCGCCGCGACGCTCCGCGTCCTCGAGGCGGTCGACGAGCGCTTCGGCCTCGGACTGCAGACCGACGTGCGCGAGATCGGGCTCGCGTCCCTCGCCGAGCAGGGCACGACGCTCCCCGGCGACGTGCTCGACCTCGTCACCGAGGTCGACGGGACCGTGCTCGGCCCGGTGTCTCACTACGACTACCCGCCACGCGCCGACGGCGGCATCAACCCGTCCGCGGAGCTGCGCACCCGATTCAAGCTGCACGCCAACATCCGCCCGTGTCGGTCGGTCGCCGACCTCAGCGTGCTGCGCACGCCGATGGACCTCGTCATCGTCCGCGAGAACACCGAGGGCTTCTACTCCGACCGGAGCATGTACGCCGGCACCGGCGAGTTCATGCCCGACGAGGACTCGGCCTTCTCCATCCGCAAGATCACGGCCGACGCGTCGGCGCGCGTGGCCCGGGCCGCCTTCGAGATCGCCCGCACCCGCCGCAAGCACGTCACGGCCGTGCACAAGGCCAACGTCCTCAAGCTCTCCGACGGCCTCTTCCTGCGCGAGGTCCGCAAGGTCGGCGAGGACTACCCGGATGTCGAGCTGCGCGAGCTCATCGTCGACGCGGCCGCGGCTCGGCTGATCCGCGACCCCGGCAGCTTCGACGTGCTCGTGACGACGAACATGTTCGGCGACATCCTCAGCGACGAGGCCTCCGAGCTGTGCGGCAGCCTGGGGCTCGGCGGCGCCATCAACGCCGGCGACGACGTCTGCGTCGCCCAGGCGCAGCACGGCTCCGCCCCCGACATCGCCGGCCGCGGCATCGCCAACCCCGTGTCGCTCATCCGGTCGGCCGCCATGCTGCTCGACTGGCACGGACAGCGCTGTAGGCGTGGCGAGCTCGTCGCCGCTGCGCGCGCCGTCGACGACGCCGTGGGCGAGGTCGTCGGCAACCCGGCCACCCGCACGCCGGACCTCGGCGGCACCCTCACGACCGACGAGCTCGCCACCGCCGTCGCCGAAGCCGTATGCCGCCAACCCGCGACCACCGAACCCGCGACCACCGCTCCCACGGCAAGCGCGCCGACGGCGAGCACGCCGACCGCCCGAGAGGACAGCCATGCCTGACCAGCCGACCGCCCCCAACCTGCTCATCCGTCCCGACACGGTGGCGGCGTTCGACCGTGGCAACGGCGTCGTCACCATCCCCTACGTCGGCAGGTGGAACTGCGAGACGAACCGCATCACGACCGGCCAGACCCAGTTCGCCGAGGGCACCGGCCTGCCGCTGCACAGCCACAACGTCGAGGAGTCGGTGCTCATCCTCGAGGGCGAGGCCGTCGCCGAGATCGGCGACGAGACCTTCGACCTCGTCGCTGGCGAGGCGACGTGGGTGCCGGCCGGCATCCAGCACCGCTTCTACAACCGCGGCGCCGGCACGATGCGGATCTACTGGGTCTACGGCGGCCGCGACGTCACGCGCACCATCACCGCCACGGGCGAGACGTTCGAGCACCTGTCCGAGAGCGACCGGGGAGGCCTGAGCACCCCATGACCGCCCCGACCTCCACGTCGACCTCCACGTCGATCTCCACCTCCATCTCCACGACGCCGACGGTCATCGAGACCGTCGACCCGACGACCGGCCTTGTGCTGCAGGCCTACCCGGTGATGACGGCCGCCGACATCGAGGCATCCGTCGCGCAGGGCGCGGCAGCCGCCGCGGCGTGGGGGCACACCCCCGTGGCCCGGCGCCTCATCGCCGTGTCCCGCCTCGCCGAGGTCCTGCGCGAGCGCTCCGAGGAGTTCGCTGTGCTCGTCACCCGCGAGATGGGCAAGCCGATCGCCGAGGCCCGCGGCGAGGTCGCCAAGTCGGCCCTGACCGCGGACCACTACGCGACGCACGGCGCCCACATCCTCGCCGACCGGCCCGTCGACATCGACAACCCGGCCGGCGTGCAGGCGTGGGTCGCGCACGAGCCGATGGGTCTCGTCCTTGCCGTCATGCCGTGGAACTTCCCGGTCTGGCAGGTCATGCGGGCCGCGATCCCGACCGTCGCGGCCGGCAACGGCCTGCTGCTCAAGCACTCCCCCAACGTCACCGGATCGGCCCTCGCCATCGCCGAGCTCTTCACGGCCGCAGGCCTGCCCGAGCACCTGGTCACGGCGCTCGTCGTCGCCGAGACCGACGTGCCCGCCGTGGTCGAGGGCCTCGTGGCCGACGACCGCATCGCCGCCGTCACCCTCACCGGCAGCAACCGCGCCGGCGAGATGGTCGGCGCTGCGGCCGGCCGAGCCTCCAAACCGTCGGTGCTCGAGCTCGGCGGATCCGACGCGTTCGTCGTGCTGGCCGACGCCGACGTCGAGGCCGCGGCCGCCGCTGCCGTGCGCGCCCGGTTCACCAACTCCGGCCAGAGCTGCGTCTGCGCCAAGCGCTTCGTCGTTGAGGAGCCCGTCGCAGACGAGTTCATCCGGCTCTTCGTCGACGGCGTGCGAGCCCTGCGCTCCGGCGACCCCACCGACCCGGCCACCGATCTCGGCCCGCTCGCCCGCGCCGACCTGCGCGACGCGCTGCAGCGCCAGGTCGACGAGTCCGTCGCCCTCGGCGCCATCGTCGCCGCCGGCGGCCGCAGTGGCCGAGCCCACAGCAGCGACAGCACTGACCAGGACTCCGGGTCCGGCTGGTTCTACGAGCCGACGGTCCTGACCGGCACGGGCCCGGGCATGCCCGTGTTCGACGAGGAGACCTTCGGGCCGGTGGCCGCCGTCGCCGTCGCCCGCGACGAGGACCACGCGGTCGCGCTCGCCGACCACACGGCATACGGCCTCGGCCTGAGCGTGTGGAGCCGGTCGACCGAGCGCGCCGTCGGCGTCGCCCGCCGGATCACGTCCGGGGCGGCATTCGTCAACGCCGTCGTGGCCTCCGACCCGCGTCTGCCGTTCGGCGGCACGAAACGCAGCGGCTACGGCCGCGAGCTCGCCGACGCGGGGCTGCTCGCTTTCACGAACCAGCGCACCTACTGGGTCGCCTCCGCCGACTGACCCCCACACGTCCCCACGTCGAGTGGGCACTTCCACCCGTCCGTGGCGGTGGAAAGCGCCCACTCGACGGGGTTGTGCGCTGCGCGCTCACCACCAGCCCTGCCGCTTGGCCCAGCGCAGCAGGGTGAGGCTGATGCCGAGCATCACGCCGAGGACGAGGAGCAGCTGCGGCACGTGCGTCTCGTCGTTCACGATGAGGTTCATCCCGTAGACGGACGCGATGGCGGTGACGGGCAGCGTGATGGCGGCGATGACGGCCAGCCGCTCCATCGCCACGGTCATCTTCGTCGTGACGCGTGTCTGGTAGAGGTCGATGACTCCGACGAGGAACTGCACCTCGCCGTCGCCGAGGCTGCGGACGCGCTCGAACTGGTCGGCCAGGTCGGCCGCGCGACGGCGGGCCTCCTCTGGGACATGTCCCTCGAGCGAGGTGATCCGGGCCTGGATGTCGTGCCCCTGCGCGGCCATGGTCCGCGCCGTCATGAGCTCGTGTCGCATGAGGAAGAGCTGCTCGAGCAGCTCCTCCGGCTTGTGGAAGTCGGCCGCCATGACCTGGGCCTCCATGGCGGGCAGGCGGCTCGCGACCTCGCGCACCGCCGCGCTCTGGCGGCGCGCGACCGCCGAGCCGATGGCGTACGCGAGGTCGTGCGGGCTCGCGGGCCGCAGCCGCCCGGCCACGATGCGCGCACGGACGGCACGCGTCTCCTCGGTCGCCTGCTCGCGCGTGACGATCGGGTTGCGCGGACCGTGGACGGTGACGAGGTATCGGTCGCCGACGAGCTCGTCGAGCTCGAGCACGTGGACGTGGCCGCCCAGACCCGTGAGTGGCGCGTGGAGGATGACGAAGAGGTGCTGCTCGTAGGCGTGCACCGTCGGCACGAAGTTGCGCTCGGCGCAGTGCTGCCGGACGAGCGCGTGGGCGTGGAGCCGGTCCGCGAGCACGGCGTCGGCCTCCGCGTCGTAGTCGGGCACGTCGATCCACACGTAGCCGTCCGTGCGCGCGAGCAACCCGTCGAGGGCGTCGGCCGGGTGGTCGGTGATCCCGTCGGCGGTGACGAACGACACCTGCATGGCCCCACTCTGGCACCACGGGCCCGCGCAGGCCCGCAACCCGCGCCGGGGCCGGGCGTCGGGAGACGTCAGCGGGCGTCAGCGGCGTCAGCGGGCGTCGGGAGACATCAGCTGGCGTCGGCGGGCGCCAGCCACCGTCAACCGGCGACGCAGGCGCCGGTGTCGACCGCGGCGCCGGCCGAGGAAGCCGCGTCGAGGACGGGCTTGACCTCGCTGAGCGTCAACGCGTAGCCGGTCATGTCGTCCTCGAGCGACTTGGCGAAGATGACGCCGACGACGCGGCCGTCGGTGTCGAGCAACGGCCCACCGGAGTTGCCGGGCTGCACGACCGTGGCGAGCGAGTAGATCTCGCGGACGACACGCTCACGGCCGTAGATGTCGAGTCCGCGCGCGTCGAGCTCGGCGCGCACCCGGGCCGACACCACCCGGTAGGGCCCGTCGAGCGGGAAGCCCGGAACGGCCGCCGAGTCACCGCGCGTGACGTCGCCGCCGAGCTGCAGGGCCGGTGCGAGCAGGCCCGGGACGTCGAGCACGGCGAGGTCGCGCCGGGGGTCGAAGATGACCACGCGGGCGCGCAGGGTCTGGTCGCTGCCCTCGACGCGCACCTCGTCGGCGCCGGCGACGACGTGGGCGTTCGTGATGATCCGCCCGGGCGTCAGCACCCAGCCGGTGCCCTCCTGCCCGCGCTGGCACGACTCCGACTGCGTCGTCACCTTGACGACCGAGCGGCCGGCCGCCCGGATCGCCTGCGACCGCGCGACGGCCGGGTCGGGGTCCTGCACCGGCGTGATCGGCTCGGGAGCCAGCCCGCCGAAGACCTGCGGGAACCCCTGGCTCGACAGGAACCCGCGGAAGCTCGCGAAGACCTGCCCCGTCTCCTCCGGGACGACGGTGTTGACGATCTGCATGATCTTCGACTCGGCCATCGCCCGCGAGAGCGCCGGGTTGCCGGCCGTGCGGAGGGCTCCCCCGATGAACCAGATGATCAGGCTCGCCGCGAGCGCCACGACGACCGCGCCGAGCACCGAGTCGGCTTGCCTGAGCGGCGTCTGACCGACGCGCCGGCGGATCTGCGCGCCGAGGAGGCTGCCGAGGAACTGTCCGAGCCAGCCGAAGCCGACGACCCCGACGATGAGCACGAGGATGCGGGTGCGGTCGTTGTCGGTGACGGCGGGCCAGCGCGCGAGCATCTGGGGCAGCTGCCACACGGCGAACATCGCGAACGCGAAGAACCCGACGAGCGAGAAGACGCTCTGGATGAGGCCCTGGCGGTAGCCCGAGAACCCGTAGGTCAGGAGCAGCAGGACCAGGGCGATGTCGAGCAGGACGCTGCCGCTCATCGCCTGCCCCCGAGGTAGCGGTCGGGAAGCGGCCGCATCACGTCGGCGTCCCACGGCTGGGACAGGCCACCGAGCTCGAGCACGCTGCTGATGAGCCCGGCGGTGAAGCCCCACAGGAGCAGGTGGTCGAGGTCGAAGCCCGGCCCGACGTAGCCGGACGGGTGCGTCACGGAGAAGCGCGTCGTCGGCGCGACGAGGTGTGACACGGGGACCGAGAGCACGTCGTGCACCTCGGCCGGGTCGCGGACCACGAGCGGCGACGGGTGCGCCCACCAGCCGAGCACGGGCGCGACGACGAACTGCGACGGCGGCAGGAAGAGCGACGGCAGCTGGGCGATGACCTCGACTCCGGCGGGGTCGAGCCCGGTCTCCTCGTGCGCCTCGCGCAGGGCCGTCGCGACGAGGTCGACGTCCTCGGGGTCGCGCGCGCCGCCGGGGAAGGCGATCTGCGCGGGCTGCGTGCGCATCGTGTGCGAGCGCTCGATGAGCACGACGTGCTCGCCACCGTCCTCCGCACCAGCGGGCGGTGGACCGAAGAGGATGAGGACCGCGGACTCGCGACCGCCCTCCTCGGGTGGCAGGAAGCGCGAGAACCACTCGGGCTCGACCCGCCCGAGCCGTTCCGCGAGCTCGCCGACCCACGCCGGGCGCGGCGCGGGGGCCGCCCCGAGCGACGGGGACGGCTCGATGGCACCCGATGTGCCGGCATACGCGATGCCGCTGACCACCTTCGTCACTTCGGGGCCAGCTCGTACTTCAGGAGCTTCGCCGCCTTCGCGGGGTCGGTCTCGCCGACGCCGTAGCTGGGGCACCAGCGCGCGACCGGACACGCACCACAGGCCGGCTTCTTCGCGTGGCAGGTGCGCCGCCCGTGGAAGATGACGACGTGGCTGAGCATCGTCCAGTCCTTGCGCATGAAGAGCCGGCCGATCTCGTGCTCGACCTTGACCGGGTCCTCCTCCTCGGTCCAGCCGAAGCGGCGCACGAGCCGCCCGAAGTGCGTGTCGACCGTGATGCCGGGGATGTCGAAGGCGTTGCCGAGCACGACGTTCGCGGTCTTGCGCCCGACGCCGGGAAGTGTCACGAGGTCCTTGAGCCGCGGCGGCACCTCGCCGTCGAAGTTCTCGACGAGGGCCATCCCGAGCTTGATGAGCGCGTCGGTCTTGGCGCGGTAGAAGCCGGTCGGCTGGATGATCGTCTCCAGCTCGGCGCGGTCGGCGTTCGCGTAGTCGGCGGCCGTGCGGTACTTCGCGAAGACGATCGGCGTCACCTTGTTGACCCCGACGTCGGTCGTCTGCGCCGACAGGATGGTCGCGACGAGCAGCTCGAGCGGGTTGGTGAAGTCGAGCTCGCAGTGGGCGTACGGGTAGCGCTCGTGGAGGGCGCGGTACATCTTGCGGGCGCGGCGCGTGCGCGAGATCGGCGTCTCGTCGTCGGTCACGAGGGCTCGAGGGGACACGCACGACACTGTATGCCGCCGGCCTCGGCGGTCGCCCCACCGGGACGTGACGGACGTTGCGTCCCGTGGCAGGGCGACGGCATACCGGACGTGGCACACTGACCCCGTGGATCTCGACGTGGTGAGGCGCGCGCCCCTGTTCAAGGCACTCGACGACGAGGCGGCCTCGGCGCTGCAGTCGGAGATGAGCCGATCGCACATGGAGCGCGGCGACGTGCTCTTCCACGAGGGCGACCGGGGCGACACGCTCTACGTCATCGCGGAGGGCAAGATCAAGCTCGGGCGCACCAGCCCCGACGGCCGCGAGAACCTCGTCGCCATCCTCGGCCCGGGCGAGATGTTCGGCGAGCTCAGCCTCTTCGACCCCGGCCCGCGCACCATGACGGCCACGGCCGTCGCCGAGACCCAGCTGCTCGGCCTCGGCAACGAGTCGCTGACCGGCCTGCTGTCCGGCCGCCCGGAGGTCTCAAAGGCCCTCCTCGCGGCACTGGCCCAGCGGCTGCGCCGCACCAACGCGCACCTCGCCGACCTCGTCTTCACCGACGTGCCCGGCCGCGTCGCCAAGGCCCTGCTCGACCTGTCCGAGCGCTTCGGCCGTCCCGTCGAGGGCGGCATCATGGTCAGCCACGACCTCACCCAGGAGGAGCTCGCGCAGCTCGTCGGCGCCTCCCGCGAGACGGTCAACAAGGCACTCGCCGACTTCGCGACGCGGGGTTGGCTGAGGCTCGAGGCCCGCGCCGTCCTGCTCCAGGACGTCGAGCGGCTCAAGCGCCGAGCGCGCTGACCCACCCGCAGCCGCACCCTGACGCACCCCTGGCGCAATGCCGGCTTAGTCGAGATCGACTGGGCCGCAGTCCTTTTCGCCCCGACCGGTCCGGCCGGGACCCTCAGTGGCTGAACGACCAGCCGTCCGCGCCGTTGACGACGATGCGGTCGGCGGCCGACGCGGCCGACGCCACGAGCGCGGCGTTGACCTCGTCGGTCTGCTCGACCCACGCCGCGGCCGCGGTCGGCTCCTTGCCGAACGTGACGTGCCGCTCCACGAGGCGAGCCCTGCGCAGGTCGTCGTCGCCGGTGACGTACCAGACCTCGTCGAGCTGGGCGCGCGCTGCCTGCCACCGGGGGTCGGGCAGCAGGAGGTAGTTGCCCTCGGTGACGACGAGGCGCGCGCTCGGAGGCACCACCATCGCCGCGGCGATCGGCTGCTCGAGCGTCCGCTCGAAGCCGGGCGCGTAGACCCACGTGTCGGGCTCCTCGACGAGCCGGCGCAGCAGGTGTGCGTAGCCGTCGGCGTCGAACGTGTCCGGTGCACCCTTGCGGCCGCGCAACCCGAGCCGGTCGAGCTGCACGTCGGCGAGGTGGAAGCCGTCCATCGGGACGTGCGCCACCCAGTCCTCGCCGTGGGCAGCCGCGGCCCCGGCCACGACCGCGTCCGCGAGGGTCGACTTGCCGGCACCCGGCACGCCGGCGATGCCGAGCACCGCCCGGCGGCGGTCGCCGACGAGGTCGACGGCCGCCGCGACGAGCTGCTCGATGTTCAGGGCGTACGCGTCGAGAGGCACCCTGACATTGTCCCTGCCCGCCACCGGTGGCCCCGCATCTCGAAGCGGCGCGTCAGGGATGCGTGCGGAGGTACTCCAGCTGCGCCTGCACCGACAGCTCGGCCGCAGGCCACACGCTCCGCGGCACGTCGGCGTAGACCGTCTCGACCACGTCGTATGCCGTCTGCGCACCTCGGGCGAGCGCCTGCCGGACCTGGTCGAGCCGCTCTGCCCGGTGCTCGAGGTAGAAGGTCACGGTGGCGGCGGCGTCGGCGACGAAGGGCCCGTGCCCGGGGAGCAGGCTCGTCACGGTGCCGGCCCGCGTCAGCGCCTCGATGCGGTCGAGGGAGGCGAGGTAGGCCTCGAGGCTGCCGTCGGGCCAGGCGACCACAGTGGTGCCGCGGCCGAGGATCGTGTCGCCCGTCAGCAGGGTGTTGTCCGCAGGCAGCACGAACGAGAAGGAGTCGCTCGTGTGGCCCGGCGTCTCGACGGCGAGGACCTCGAGGCCGCCGACGACGATCGTCTCGCCGGCCCAGAGGTCGTCGTGGCCGCGTCCGAACGCCCGCACCGGCGCGCCGGTCAGCTCGTGGAAGCGGTCGGCGCTCTCGGCGTGGTCGTCGTGGCCGTGGGTGAGGAGCGTGAGCGCGACGCGTCGGCCGGTCGCGGCGACGCGGTCGAGCACGTGCTGCAGGTGCCCTTCGTCGAGTGGTCCCGGGTCGACGACGACGACCTCGTCGGAGCCGGGTTCGGCGAGCAGCCAGGTGTTCGTCCCGTCGAGCGTCATCGGCGAGGGGTTGGGGCAGAGCACGCATTCGGCGCGCTCGCTCGCAACGCCCCCGGTCCAGCCCGGGTCGGCCGCGGCGCCGTTCACGCCCGCCCGTCCCGGACCGCGCCCGACGACGCCACGCCCGTCATCGCTCGACGATCTCCATGGCCGCGCCGGTGGGGCCGTCGACAACCTCCGGCATGACGAGCGGCAGCACCTTGGTGTGGACGACGACATCTGCGGCAGAAGGCGCGTCGCGGATCTCCTCCACGCAGATGACGGTCGGCGGGAGCATCAGGGCGGTGCCGGCGGCATACGCCTTGAGCAGCTCGGACGGGACGACCCAGGTGGCCTGGTCGGCCTCGGTGGTCTCGCCGTCGGCGACCTGGAACGGCGGCATCAGTGCGGCGAAGAACCACGTGTCGTAGCGGCGGGGCTCGAAGACCGGTGTCACCCAGTGCGCCTTCGCGACGATGAGATCCGAGCGCAGCACGAGGCCCTTGTCGCGGAGCACGTCAGCGAGGGCGACCCTGCGCTCGACGAGCGCACGCCGGATGTCGATCCACTCGGGGTCGTCGACCCGGGCGAGCGGGCCGCTGGCGGATGGGCCGGCGAGCAGCACCCCGCATTCCTCGAGGAGCTCGCGGATCGCTGCGGCGACGTACATCTGTGCCTCGGCGGGCGAGCAGTCGAGCCGCTCTGCCCACTCGAACGGCGACGGCCCGGCCCACGGCAGACCGACCTCGCCGTCGCGGTCGTCGACGCCACCGCCCGGGAAGACCATCATGCTCGGCGCGAACGCCATCTCGGAGACGCGCCGCAGCATGAAGACCTCGGGGCCGGTCGCGCCATCGCGCACGAGCATGACGGTGCTCGCCCGGCGTGGCTCGGCCTCATCCCAGCGCTCGCCCGCGAGCCAGCGGGTCGCCGCGTCGGAGATGCCGGGCGTGGTGGTCAGGGGGAACTGGCGACCCACGACCCGATCACCCGGCGACGGAGACGATGACCTCGACCTCGACCGGCGCGTCGAGCGGCAGGACGGCGACGCCCACGGCCGAGCGGGCGTGGGTCCCCTTGTCCCCAAAGGCCTTTGCGAGCAGCTCGCTCGCACCGTTGATGACTCCGGGCTGTCCGGTGAACGAGGGGTCCGACGCGACGAACCCGACGACCTTGACGACGCGCGAGACCCTGTCGAGGTCGCCGACCTCGGACTTGATGGCGGCGATCGCGTTGAGCGCGCACGTCGCGGCGAGCGCCTTGGCGGTGTCGGCGTCGACCTCGGCGCCGACCTTGCCGGACGCAGCGAGCGCACCGGCGACCATCGGCAGCTGGCCGGAGGTGAAGACCAGGTCGCCCTCGCGGACGACCGGGACGTAGGCGGCGACGGGCGGGACGACCTCGGGCACCGTGAGGCCGAGCTCGGACAGGCGGTCTTCGACAGCAGACATCGGCAGGCTCCTCAGGACTTGGGGCGCTTAAAGTAGGCGACGAGGCTCGTGCCGTCCGGACCGTTGACGATCTGGACGAGCTCCCACCCGTCCGCCCCGAAGTTGTCGAGGATCTGCTTGGTGTTGTGGATCAGAAGCGGTGCGGTGAGGTATTCCCACTGGGTCATGGCCATCACCCTACTCAGTGCGTCGGCGGCCCTCGCGGCGTGCGGGGGTGGCGCTGGTGACACGATGACGCCCATGACCAGCGGCACCGGCCAGAGCACACCGCAGTCGGTGCCGAGCGCGGGCACACGGTCCTACGGGTCCGACCCGGCCCAGGTCTACGACGTCCTTGCGCCCGCGGCTGGGGCTCCGGCCGCGTCCGGCACGGTGGTCGTCGTGCACGGCGGCTTCTGGCGGGCGGCGTACGACCGCCAGCACGCGCTGCCCGAGGCGCAGGCCTTCGCGGACAAAGGCTTCCACGTCGTGCTCGTCGAGTACCGCCGCGTCGGTATGCCGGGTGGCGGCGTCCCCGGCACCCTCGACGACGTGCGCGACCTCCTCGTGTCGGTGTCGGCCCAGGGCGACCTGCCGAAGCCGCTCGTCCTCGTCGGCCACTCTGCCGGCGGGCACCTCGTCACGTGGGTGGCCGGCCAGCCCTGGGCGCGGGACCGGGGTGTCGTCGGCGTCGTGTCGCTCGCCGGGGTCATCGACCTCGGGGCCGCCGACCGCCTGCACCTCGGCGACGACGCGACGCGAGACTTCGTCGGGTCGGGACCGGGCACGCCGGCCTGGACGTCCGCCGACCCGATGAGCAGCCTGCCGCCGACCGTGCCGGTGCGGCTCGTCAACGGCGCCGACGACGACACCGTGCCGCTCGGTGTCGCCGACGACTACGTCGCGAGAGCGACGGCCGCCGGAGGCGACGTCACGGAGGAGGTCGTCGAGGGCGCCGACCACTTCGCCGTCATCGACCCGGGCTCGAAGGCCTTCGACCACGTCCTCGACGCCGTGCGCTCCCTCACTCGTACGTCACCTTGACCACCTGCCCCGGCGGACGCCACGTCACTGTTGCACCAGGCGGAGCAGTGACGTAGCCGTCCCGACCCCACCGCGCGCCGGGTGACCACACCCAGCCGCTCCGTCACTGTTGCACCAGGCGGAGCAGTGACGTAGCTCCGCGGACCCCACCGCGCGCCGGGTGACCACACCCAGCCGCTCCGTCACTGCTGCACCAGGCGGAGCAGTGACGTAGCCGTCCCGACCCCACCGCGCGCCGGGTGACCACACCCAGCCGCTCCGTCACTGCTGCACCAGGCGGAGCAGTGACGTAGCCGCCCCGACCCCACACCCGTGGCCGACCCACCGACGCGCACGAGGCGCAATAGGGTGGTCAGCGTGACGACAGGCCGCACCGACCCGACGTGGGCGCGAGCGCGGCTGCACGTCGTCACCGGTAAGGGCGGCACGGGCAAGACCACCGTCGCCTCGGCGCTCGCGCTCGCGCTGGCGTCGGCGCCGGCCCACGTGCTCCTCAGCGAGGTCGAGGGCCGGCAGGGCATCAGCCAGACGTTCGACGTGCCGCCGCTCGGCACCGAGGAGACGCGCATCGTCCGTCTGCCCGGGGGCGGTGAGGTCGCCGGTCTGTCCGTCGAGCCCAAGGCCGCGCTGCTCGAGTACCTCCAGCTCTTCTACAAGCTGGGCCGTGCCGGGCGGCTGCTCGAGAAGTTCGGGGCCATCGACTTCGCGACGACCATCGCCCCCGGCGTCCGGGACGTCCTGCTCATCGGCAAGATCTACGAAGCCAACCGCCGTCGCCGGGACGGCCGGCACAAGGGTGACGCCGCCCCGGTGTACGACGCGCTCGTCCTCGACGCGCCACCGACCGGCCGGATCGGCCGGTTCCTCTCGGTCAACGCCGAGGTCGCGGACCTCGCCCGAGTTGGACCGATCCACTCGCAGGCGGAGGCGATCACCCGGCTGCTGAAGTCCGGCCAGACCGTGGTGCACCTCGTGACCCTCCTCGAGGACATGCCGGTGCAGGAGACGCTCGAGTCCATTGACGAGCTGCACGCCAAGGGCCTTCACCCGGGTGCCATCGTCGTCAACATGGTGCGTGAGCCGCTGCTCGACGACGCGGCCCTCGACCAGGCGCGCAACGGCAGGCTGCACAAGCCGTCGCTGCGCACCCAGCTCGCCGAGGTCGGCGTCAAGGCGACCCCCGAGCTGGTGGCCGGTCTGCTCGACGAGGCCCGCGACCACGCCCAGCGCGTCGACCTCGAACGTGAGCAGCTCGCCCTGCTCGAGGCCACCGGCCTGCCCATCGTCCAGCTCCCGGCACTGCCCGGCGGCGTCGACTCGGGCTCGGTCCGAGAGCTCGCCGACCTGCTCCTTCCCCTCTTCGCACCCGAGGCGACCGATCGGGTCGACGCGTGAGCGCCGGTCCGGTCGCGCGCCAGGCTCCGGCGCTCGACGTCGACGCGCTCATCGACGACCCCGCGACCGAGATCGTCGTGTGCTGCGGCTCGGGCGGCGTCGGCAAAACGACGACAGCCGCCGCGCTCGGGCTGCGCGCCGCCGAGTCGGGCCGCAAGGTCGTCGTGCTGACCATCGACCCGGCCCGCCGCCTCGCCCAGTCGCTCGGCCTCACCGAGCTGGACAACACGCCCCGACCGGTCGCCGACATCGACACCTCGAGGGGCGGCAGCCTCCACGCGATGATGCTCGACATGAAGCGGACCTTCGACGAGGTCGTCATCGCCCACGCCGAGCCCGACAAGGCAGACCAGATCCTCGCGAACCCCTTCTACCAGGCGGTCAGCAGCTCCTTCGCCGGCACCCAGGAGTACATGGCGATGGAGAAGCTCGGGCAGCTCAAGACCACGGCCGGCACCCCGGACGCCCCATGGGACCTGATCGTCGTCGACACCCCGCCGTCGCGGTCGGCGCTCGACTTCCTCGACGCCCCGAACCGGCTCGGCAGCTTCCTCGACGGACGCTTCATCCGGCTCCTCGCCGCTCCCGCCAAGGCGGGCAGCCGCGCCGGCCTCAAGGTCTTCGGGGTCGGCGTGCACCTCATGACGTCGACGATGACGAAGATCCTCGGCGGGCAGATGCTCACCGACGTCCAGACGTTCGTCAACGCGCTCGACACGATGTTCGGCGGGTTCCGGGAGCGCGCCGACGAGACCTACCGGCTGCTCTCCGAGAAGGGCACAGCCTTCCTCGTCGTCGCGGCACCCGAACGTGACGCCCTCCGTGAGGCGTCCTACTTCGTCGAGCGCCTCGAGGCCGACGGCATGCCGCTCGCCGGGCTCGTCGTCAACCGCATCGGACGTGTGTCGGCAACGGGCATCACCCCGTCGCGTGCTCTTGCCGCGGCCGAGTCGCTCGAGGACGGCGGCGGCCCGAAGTCCGCGACCAATGCGGCCGGACTTCTGCGGCTGCATGCGGCGCTCGTCCGCACGGCGGAACGACAGCGCGAGCTCGCCGAACGCTTCTCCAGGTCACATCCCGGCATACCCGTGGTGCAGGTTCCGGTGCTCGGACGCGACGTGCACGACCTCGACGGACTCCGCCAGGTCGGGAGCGCGCTTGCGGGGTCGTGACGCACCCTCAGGTGGTCACGGCCCCGTTTGCGTGTGCGACCAATCAGTCGTTCTTGGCCTGTGAAGCCATGCCGGCCTTCAAGGCCGACTTCCACGACGTGATGTCGGGCCGCTTGCGCAGCAGAGCCCGGCGCTCACGCTCGGTCATGCCACCCCAGACACCGAACTCCGTCCTGTTGTCGAGGGCCTCGGCCAGACACTGCGCGAGAACAGGACACGTCTTGCAGACGGCCTTCGCGTCGTGTTGAGCCTTACCCCTGACAAACAGTGCGTCCGGGTCCTGGCCGGAACAGCGAGCCATGCTGGCCCACTCATCCACCCACGGGTCCACAATCGCGACAGCACTCATTACCTACCCCTCCCCGCCCGGCGCCTCCCATGACATCCGGACCGACCACGGACCGTCCCACCGGTCCAGATCAAGTGGGCCCCCCTAAGGCCCAAACGAGACATTACGAGCGTCAGCGCCGGTCCGACATAGCCTCTATGGACCATTTCGTTGAACCAGTGACTAGTCACTTCGTCACCGTTGTCATGGTCATCGGAGCCGCTGCACGGCGCGCGGGGCCGGCTGCGTGCGCAGAGCCGGTGACCATAGGGTCAACGGTTACCCTTGCCGCATGTCTTCACGCACTACGTCGATCGGTGGCGTCATCAGCCTGCTCGGCGCGTTTCTCGCGTCCGCGCTCGTGCTCGGGCTGCTCGCAGCCGGCCTCGTGATGCCCGCCGTGGGAGCCACCGGTGCCCTCGCCCGCAGCGGTGTCGACGTCTTCAACGAGCTCCCGAGCGAGTTCACGACCGACCCGCTGGCCCAGACCTCGCGGATCCTCGCCTCCGACGGCAGCGTCATCGCGACGCCGCAGGAGCAGAACCGCACGATCGTCCCGCTCAACAAGATCGCCCCGATCATGCGTGAGGCCCAGATCGCGATCGAGGACCACCGCTTCTACGACCACGGCGGCATCGACATCCAGGGAACGATGCGCGCGATCATCTCCAACCTGCGCAACGGCTCGTCGGTCGGCGCCTCTTCGCTCACCCAGCAGTACGTGAAGATCTCGCTGCAGTACTCCGCTCTGAGCGCCGGCGACAAGGAGGCCGCCGCCGAGGCGATCAAGAAGGACTACATGCGCAAGCTCAAGGAGCTGAAGTACGCGATCACGCTCGAGAAGAAGCTGACGAAGGACCAGATCCTCGAGGGCTACCTCAACCTCGTGTACTACGGCGACCGCGCCTACGGCGTCGAGGCTGCGGCGCAGCACTACTTCAGCGTCCACGCCGACAAGCTGAGCCTCTCGCAGGCCGCGCTGCTCGCCGGCCTGACGCAGAACCCCGGCACGACCGACCCGGTCAACTTCCCGCAGAAGGCACTCGTGCGGCGCAACGTCGTGCTCGACCGCATGCACGGCCTCGGTAGGATCACCGACAAGCAGTGGCAGGCCGCCAAGAAGCGCACCCTCAAGCAGGACATGCGCGTCCAGCAGCCCAAGAGCACGTGCCTCGCCTCGCCCTACCCCTACTGGTGCGACTTCATCATCAACTACGCGATGACGATGCCCCAGCTCGGCAAGACCGTCGAGGAGCGCCGGCGCAAGCTCTACCGCGGCGGCATCACGATCACGACGACGCTCGACCCTCGCATCCAGAAGATCGCGCAGCGCGAGGTGACCAAGAACGTCCCGATCGGCGACAAGTCCGAGGTCGGTGCGGCGGCATACGTCACTGAGCCGGGCACGGGCAAGGTCCTGGCGTTCGCCCAGAACACCGAGTACACCGTGGGCAAGCAGTCGCTCGGCAAGAC
This sequence comes from Terrabacter sp. GCM10028922, assembly GCF_042666095.1. Classification (NCBI taxonomy): domain Bacteria; kingdom Bacillati; phylum Actinomycetota; class Actinomycetes; order Micrococcales; family Intrasporangiaceae; genus Terrabacter; species Terrabacter sp. GCM10028922. The sequence continues at coordinate 29,814 of NZ_JBHTFG010000014.1, forward strand.
CGGCGTCAACTGGGCCCTCGACAAGAAGTACGGCGGCTCGAGCGGCTTCCAGTTCGGCTCCACGGCCAAGGCCTTCTCGCTCGTGACCGCCATGGAGTCGGGCATGAACACCAAGTCGAGCGTCACGGCCAAGGCCGCGGGCGGCAACTCCCAGGCGACCTACACGCCCGACGAGTGGCCCGGCGGCATCAAGAAGGGCTGCGGTCCCGGTGGCACGTGGAAGGTCTACAACGACAGCCCGTTCGGCGGCGGCAAGATCTCGCTGATGCAGGCGACGGCCAAGTCGACCAACACCGCGTTCATCGCCCTCGCCGAGCAGCTCGGCGGCTGCAAGGTCCGTGACACCGTCATGCGCCTCGGTCTGCACCGCGCCGACGGCGGCGAGATCCCGCCCTACGCCCCCGCGTACATCCTCGGCGCCACCGAGGTCTCGCCGCAGGGCGTCGCCCAGGCGTACGCGACCCTCGCGGCCGACGGCAAGAAGTGCCCGGTCGTCGCCGTCACGAAGATCACGCAGGGCAGCAGGAACATCGCGCTGCCGGCCACGAAGTGCGAGCAGGTCGTCGAACCCGACGCCGTCCGCGCCACCGACAAGTTCCTCGAGTACAACATGACGCACGGCTCGGGCATCCTCAACCAGCTCGACGACGGCGAGCGCGAGTCGGCCGGCAAGACCGGTACGGCCAACGCCAACAACGAGTCGTGGTTCGTCGGCTATGTGCCGCAGCTCGCGACCGCCGTCTGGGTGGGCACGCCGGACGACGGCAACAAGCGCGTCATGAAGGACCTCCGCATCGGCGACCGTTTCGTCGACGTCATGCACGGCGCGAAGATCGCCGCGCCGATCTGGAAGGGCATCATGAACAAAGCCCTCGACGGCGAGCCCGAGATCAAGTTCAAGGAGCCGTCCGACAAGCTGCTCAAGGGCGATGAGGTCGACGTCCCGAGCGTCACGGGCATGTCGGTCTCCGACGCCATGGCGACCCTGCAGGCGGCCGGGTTCTCCGCCGGTGTCGGCGGCACGATGAGCTCGTCCGTGCCGAACGGCCTCGTGGCGGCCACGTCGCCCTACGGCCGTGCCGCCAGCGGCAGCTTCATCACGATCTACACCTCACGCGGCGGTGGTGGCCGCCAGCTGCCGGCGCCGCAGACGACCCAGGGCGGTGGCAATGGGAGCGGTGACACCAAACCCAACGGCAAGCCGACCAAGCCGCCAGGGCGCGGCTGACCCAGCAGACGGCGGAGGGCCGACGCGCGAGCGTCGGCCCTCCGGCCGTTCCCGGGCGTATGCCGTGTGGCCGGGCCCGTGGTTCATCAGCCAGGGCGGGTGGCTCAGCCTGCGAGCACGCGGCGCACGATCGCGGCCACGCGGCCGCCCTCGGCGCGTCCGGCGACGGCCGTGTTGGCGGCCTTCATCGCGAGGCCCATCTGCGGCATACCGGTGGCGCCGGAGGCGGTGACGGCCTCGCGGACGATGGCCTCGAGCTCGTCGTCGCCGAGCTGCTTCGGCAGGTAGGTCTCGAGGACGGCCAGCTCGGCCTCCTCCTTGGCGGCGAGCTCGTCGCGACCGGCGCCGGTATACGCCTCGGCGGCCTCGCGTCGCTTCTTGGCCTCCTTGGTGAGGACCTTGAGCACGTCGTCGTCGGTGAGCTCGCGGTGCTCCTTGCCCGCAACCTCCTCGGTGGTGACAGCGGTGAGGGCCATCCGCAGCGACCCGGCGCGGACCTGGTCGCGCTCGCGCATCGCGGAGGTGAGGTCGGCCTGCAGCTGCTGCTTGAGGGTGCTCATGGGGTCAGTCTCTCAGGTCGTCGACACGCCCCTTTCCGGCGCGGTCGGCTCTCCGGGACGGGATGCGAGGATGGGGCCCATGCGTGCCGTGACCAAGACCGTCCTGGGCCTCGGGGTCGCCGGCGCCAGCGTGCTCGGCTGGGCCTCGCTCGTCGAGCGGAACGCCTTCGTGCTGCGGCGATTCGACGTGCCGGTGCTCCCCGAAGACGCCGAGCCGATGCGGGTGCTGCACCTCTCGGACCTGCACCTGCTGCCACGACAGCGCGCGAAGCGCGCCTGGGTGCACAGCCTCGCGTCCCTGGACCCCGATCTCGTCATCACGACCGGTGACAACCTCGCGGCACACGACGCCGTGCCGGCGCTGCTCGACGCGTACGAGCTGCTCCTCGGGTTGCCCGGTGCCTTCGTGCTCGGCTCCAACGACTACTTCGCGCCGAAGCTGAAGAACCCGCTCCGCTACCTCACGAAGCACCACGCCAAGGAGGTCGGCACGACGCAGCGGCTCCCCACGTCGGAGCTCGTGCGCGGCCTCCGCTCCGGCGGTTGGGTCGACCTGACGAACCGCCGCGACACCCTCACCGTCCGCGGCCTGCGGGTCGATGTCGTCGGCGTCGACGACCCGCACCTCGGCTACGACCGGCTCGACCTCGTCCGCGGGCCCGCCTCCCCCGACGCGGACCTCACGCTGGGCGTGACACATGCGCCCTACCAGCGGGTGCTCGACGCGTACGCCGCCGATGGCGCGGACCTCATCGTCGCGGGACACACGCATGGCGGGCAGGTCTGCGTGCCCGGCTACGGCGCGCTCGTGACGAACTGCGACCTCGACACGGGACGCGTCAAGGGCCTCTCGCGATGGTGGCCGGGCGCCGGCTCGACGCCGTCGTCGCAGGCCCCGGACGGCGCTGCGTGGCTCGAGGTGTCGGCGGGGCTGGGCACGGCCCCGACCGCTCCGGTACGCCTTGCCTGCCGTCCCGAGGCCACGCTCCTGACGCTCGTCCACCGCTCCCAGGGCTGAGCCGTTGGCCGCCTCTCGGGTCGGGGTGAAGGGTCGCGGACCGGCGCGACGGCATACCTCGATCGGCGGTGGCGGCACCCCGGCGGGCCCGATTCGGAGATGCGCGGGGGGCTGCGCTAAAGTCTCTCCTTGCTGCCACCGGTCCACGGACCAGGGGCAGATGCAGCACCGGGGTGTGGCGCAGCTTGGTAGCGCGCTTCGTTCGGGACGAAGAGGTCGCAGGTTCAAATCCTGTCACCCCGACCAGTGTTTCCGCAGGTCAAAGGCCCTCTGCCAGAATTGGCGAGGGCCTTTGACCTGCCAGTACAGCAGCGAAGTACAGCAGTAGGGCTCATTCCAGGCTGTCCCCGAGCCGTCGCAGCGCTTCCGTGGTGGCCGCCGAACTCGCCTTGGCATAGACCTCCATCGTGACCGACAAGTCGGCGTGCCTCAGGATGCGCATGATGACCCGCGGGTGCACGTCAAGGTCGACGAGGAGCGTCGCGCAGGTGCGGCGCGCGTCGTGGACGGTGAGGTGGCGAACGCTCGCGAGGGTGCATCGCTCGGTGAACTTGCGGTTGAGCGTGCGCGGGTCGACGGGCGTCCCGAACCGGCCAGTGAAGACCAGATGTGGCCCCTCGGGTAGGGCGCGCCACGCCTCCCCCGCCTCCATCCGGTCCTTTTCCTGGGCATCGCGCCGCAGCTGGAGCGCGGTCGAGACGAGACGAGGTAGCGGGAGGTCGGCGTCCGAGGCTTCGGTCTTGGTCTCGCGACGGAGGAGCTCGCGCCGCACTCGTTGTAGCTGGTGGTCGACGATCACGACGCCGGCGTCGAGGTCGACGGCATCCCACGCGAGCCCGAGGACCTCACCCTTGCGTAGCCCGAGGACGAGAACGAGGATGTACGCGGCATAGAGCGGATCGCCGTCCGAGCGGGCCGACTCGAGGAATCGCCGTGCCTCGTCACTCGACCAGGGCACCACCTTCCGTCTGCGCTGCCGTGGCGTTTTGACCAGGGCCGCGACGTTGCGCTCGACCAACTCGTCGCGCATCGCGCTCGACAGAGCCGACCGGAGCACGGTTCGCACATCCTTGATCGAGCGGGCGGACGGGAACGAGCGGCAGCACTGACCCTTGGCACAGCAGCGAGCGGTGGCCGGGGCGCGCTCAGCCCTACGGGCGTCCTTGCCCTGAGTGCAGCACTGGCATTGGCTGGGCAGAACGTTGAGCCAGCTCTGCACATCGCTGACCCGCAGACGGTCGATGCGGATCTTGCCCAGGCCGGGTTCGATGTAGTTGCGCACGTGGCTCTCGTAGGTGGCGTGCGTGAGCGGCGCGAGGTTGGGCGCCACGGTCTCGGTCAGCCAACGGTGCAGGTACTGGCCGACGGTCGGCACTTTGGTCAGGACCGGACCTCGCGCCGCCTGTTGGGTGAGGGCGACCCATTTGGCGTGAACGACCTCACGTGTCTTCCCGTACACGTACTTTCGCTGCCGTCGACCAGCCGGGGTCGTGATCCAGACGTACGCGCCGAAGCCGTTGCGGTACGGGAAGATCGAGCCTTCACCGTTCTGGCGAACCCTCTTGCCGCTCATGCGGCGTCCTGCAGGGCTTGAGCCGCGCGCATCGCCACATACTCGTCCACCCACTCCGGCAACACCCGACGCGAACGCCCGTCCTTGAGCGACTTGAGGTCACCCTGGATGATCAGCATCCGCACCTTTGTCTCGCCGTATCCGAGCATCTGTGCCACCTCCGACACGGTGTGCCACTTGCGAGCCAACTTCGTCGTCGTACTCATGTCATGCCCTTCCCTGTCGTTGCCGAATGACTATCCACAAGACCTCCGGGTGGTGAGCCGCGCTGTGCGGTAATCGTTTTGGCGTGCTCGTACTGTTCGCGCCACCGCCGCGCTTGCCGGAGTGATTGCGCGATAACGGTGGTGTAGTCGCGTTCGAGGACTGGGACGTCTTCCCAGACGAAGCGGGGCAGTCCGTCGTCGTGGAGCGCGTCGGCCGCGAGCCGGTCAGCCGCCTCGGGCGCGTCGATGCCGGCCTCGTTGAGGACTTCGCGGACGACGGCGGCGCGGTCGGTGCGGTGTTGGCTGAGGGTCTTGCGGGACCACTGCCGGGAGACCAGGACGCGGCGGCCGCCGAGGCCCAGGTGCTCGCGGTCGTGCGCTTTGGAGGGGCACTGGCCAGGGATGAGTCCCGGGCCGGCGTCCTTGGGCTGGATGCCGTAGCGGATCCAGTTCGCGCACGCCGGGGAGCACGGCAGCCAGCGGACCTCGCTGTGCAGCCGGTCGATGTGCCGCTCATAGGCGAGGGCTGTCGGATCGGGCTCGGCGGGGTCCGGCTCATCGGAGCGTGTGCCGTAGGTCTCGGAGACGGACTTGGTCAGGTATTTGCACAGGTACCGGACCGCGCGGTCGCTGTCCGGGGTGCCGCCGAGCAGGCCTTTGATGTCGACCTGGCTGCCGAACCGCATGACGTGCATCGGCTCCGTGGTCTCGCCGTCGCGGTCGAGCCGGTCGAGGGCTTCATCCCACGTCGGCAGGGCCGCTCCGGTGTCAGGATCGAGGTAGCCGCCGAGATCGGGATGCCAGCCGGGCAGGCGTTCGCCCTCGTAGACAACCTCGTCGATGGGCGGCCACCAGATCACCGCGTAGGTCGCGCGGGTGACAGCCTTGATCGTCGATCGCGGGATCGCGCCACGGACCGCGGCGTGCAGATGCGGGGCGAGCCGGCGCTGGGGTTCGACGGCGGCGAAGTACTGCACCTTGTATCCGGCCGCGCGGCGCAGGTTCTGCCAGAGCCGGTCGACCAGCCGCGGGAAGAGCAGCGCGTCCAGGGCAGCGCGCCGGTAGTCGTAGCTGGACGGGTTGCGGGGGACGCCGGTGCCGGGGATGACCTTGCCGTACGAGGGCAGCGTGAAGGTGAGGAACATCGAGGGCCGGTAGGTGCGGCCGGTCTTCTCGTCGGTGAACGCGGTTCCGATGGTGCGGTCCTCGACCGGGACCGTGGGCAGGTCGGGGAAGCCGGGCAGGTGCCGGGTCGAGCGCACCCGCCGGGACCCGGTCTCCTCGGCCTCAGGGTCGGCATCGTCGTCGAGCTGCTCGTCCTCGTCCTCGTCTTGCTCCTCGTCTGGGGCGGGATCGGGGCGGGGTGGGTCCTCGGTGAGGTGCCAGCCCTCGCGGCACTGGTGCATCCGCAGCCGGCGGGCCTTCTCCGCGCAGGGCTGGCAGACCGTCTCCCGGGTGGATCCGCACGGCAGCGGCACCGTGTATACGGATCCGGTGGCCCGGTCTGTGACCTTGCGCAACAGCGGCCGGATGCAGACACCCGTGCCTTGGGCGGCAGCGACAGCCATGTCCGTGGTGACGCCCTGATGGCTCCGGCTGGGCAGGCGCCGCTCGCGTGTCATGCGACACCACCAAGCGGCAAGACGCCCTGCCACGCTGGCGCGGCCTCGCTGGCGCCAGGGGCCCTGACCCAGCCCGGGCGAACGGGCGCGACGTAGGCGGGATCGCGGTGGGTGCCAGCCCACCAGCCCGCGCACACGTTCGCGTCATCGACGTAGGCGGCGCACTCGGCGAGGACGGGGCAGGCCCGGCAGACCGAGCGCATCGACTCGGCATCCCACGGGCCGACCTCCTCCGGCTCGCCGATCCACGGCAGATCGGTCCTGGCGCCGCACGACCCGAGCGACTGCCACGGCACGCCACAGAGCGGACCTCGAGCTGCAGCCTGCGCGGCCTCACACCACACGGCTTCCAGTGCGGCCCACCGAGCCGATCGCGACAGGGCGCTCATGCGACCTCACCGACATCCGTGCGCGCCTGCGAGCGGCGGAGGGTGGCATCACCGGTGTCGGCGTTAGTGTTGGTGTAGCCGAGGGTGTCAGCGAGGACGGTGCCGAGGGTCTCACCGCGGCGCAGCCGCCGGGTCAGGGCGCGGCGCTGAGGCGGGGTGGTGCCGCCGTAGACGGTCCACTGGTCGCCGAAAACGAGCGCGGAGGCGAGGCAGAGCCGCCGGACCGGGCACTCCTGGCACACCTCGACACCGGGGACAGTGTCGGCGGGCTCGTCGGAGAGCCACCAGTCCACCGGCCCGGTGCGGCACAGCCCTTCGTCGTGCCACCGGTCCATGTCCAGCTCGGGCAGGGTGGGCCCTCCGGTGCGGTCGACCCACGGGCGGGGACGACCCCACGGCTGCTCAGAGCTGGGAGTGTCGCGGTTCATGCCGTATCACCGCCCACCTCGGACGAGCCACCACTCGACGTCGCCGCCGACGAGGACGACGACGCGGACACGGACGTCCTGGCGCGCGGCTGCCTCGGTTTGCGCGGTGTCCGCTGACGATGGCCCCGGCCGTCACCGCCGGGCTGGTCCGGTTCGACAAAGTCGCCCGAGTCCTCGGCGGTCGAGGGGACGTACGGGATCGCGTTGACGTGGCCGAGGTCGACCGGCTCGGTTGCGTCAGCCGGCGCGGCGGTCATGTGGCGTGCGCGGTGCCGGGTGGCGACGTCGCGGACGAGGGTGTCGGGCCAGAAGTCGGCGCGGACCCGGTCGGCGCTGCCGTCTTCCTCGATGACCCACGCTGTGCCGGGCGCGGCCGGGGAGATGCGGTGGGCGGGGGCGGTGGCGGCGGTCCCGTCGCCCAGGACCATCCGGGTCTCGTCGGCCGAGCGCAGCCGCAGGGCGATGGTCTGGGTGAACAGGCCCCGTAGGCCGATGACTTCCTTGCGCGGGTCCTGCACACACGCCAGCACGACCACGCCGAGGGCCCGGCCTTGGGTGAGGACCTCGGCGAGCAGCCGGGACGCGTCCTTGCGGGTCTCGGGGTCCGAATACGCGGTTAGGACGGCGAGCTCGTCGATGGCGAGCACGTGCAGCGGGTCCGCGGTGGTGGGCTGGTGCAGGCGGGAGGTGCCGGCCATCCGGCGGCCGCGCTCGTCCACCACCGTCAGCAGCCGGGTCAGAACCTCGACCGCCTGCCCCGGCGTGGTGGCGACCTCGGAGAACAGGCCACGGCCCATGCCGACCTCGACGCCGCGTTTGAGGTCAACGCCCCAGAGCCGGACCAGCCCGGCGGTGACGGCAGGGGCGAGGCCGCCGCAGACGCCCCAGAAGATCGACCCCTTGCCGGAGCCGGAGCAGCCGACGACGAGGGTGTGCCGCCCGGTGACCGGCAGCAGCCACGGGGTGCCGTCCTGGCGTCGACCCACTGGGACCGCGTCGACCCACACGTCGGCCTGCACGTGGCCACTGCTCGCGGTGGGGGCGGTGGCGTCGCGGGTGGCGCCGAGCCGGTCGGCCATGACGAGCACGTACTCTCCCGTCGAGGGCGACAGGGCCCGGAACCGGAAGGAGCGGGCGGATGCGGCGGCGGCGAGGGCCGGGGCGGCGTGCTCGAGGTCGTCGACCGTCTGCCCCGTCCGGGCCTGGACCGTGACCGTGAGCGTCACGCCCTTCGCGGTGGCCGAGCAGAGCCGCGGGTGCACCCACACCTTCCGCGCCGGCGGTGCCGGCTTCTTGGCGACCTCCGCGACGACCTGGTCCACCACGGAGGGCCGCTGGTCCCGGTGGACCGACAGGCCACACTCCCGCGCCAGGTGCGGCCAGCGGCGGCGCGCCCACCACAGCCACGACGCCCGAGCCGCCGGACCAGCCACGAGCCGCTCATAGGTGCCAGGCGACAGGTGTGCCCACACCGACGCGACCACCGCCGGGACCCACCAGCCGAGGACCAGCAGGCGGATCGCGGCAGGCTGACCATCCGGAAGCAGCCGGATCCCGAACGCCACGGCGGCGACGAGGACGGTCCAGCGCAGGTGCCGCCAGGTCCACCGAACGACACCCCAGACCACCGCCCACACGTGAGCGGGCACCCGGTTCATCAGGCCGCCCCCTTCGACGCAGCCGACCCGCCAGCCGACTGACCCGACGGCGCAGCCGCGGGCTTGCCCTCATCGAGCAGCCGGTCCGCACGCCACATCTCCGTCAACGCCCCCGCCCTATTTACCCGAGCCTCGACCGTCAGATCGACAAACTCGACCGGCGCGAACTCCGCCACCACCGGACGGTGCGGGCAGCCGACCTCGACCACGCCCGTGACCATCGACTCGCGACCGAACGACGTCTGCCGGTAGACGACCTCGATCTGCCACAGCGGCATCCCGGTCGCCTCATCCCGAGCCTGCGTCTCGCTCGGGCGACGCCGACCGTCCCGCTCCTCCCACTCCTTGACCTCGTTGACGATGCTCGTCGTGACCATCTTCTGGCGCTTGCTGTCCACCGCGTAGAACGACATCTGATCTTCCTTCTTCCGGTTTCAGTGAACCCGCGTGTCGGGGGTCTAGAACCATCAGAAGGGCGCGCATAGAGAACAACCCGGACAAACTGTCCGGGTTGCTTCAAGGCGGCGCTTGCGCGACTACAGGGCGGCCTCAGTCGCCTCGATGATCGCCGCCCAGGGCAGGGCTCGATTCGGTGCGGCGACGCGCGGTTCGGCGAGCGGCCACACGTCCTCGCCATACACCAGGCGCACTCCTACAGAACGCAACGCAGCGATGTGGGCTGACCACGCCGGCTGGCGCGAGTGCGCGGCGTTGACGCGGGGGAAGACCACCATCGGGGTGGTCGCGACGTTCTCACAGAGTGACGTGAGCGCCTGGTTGTCGGCGATGCCGAGGGCGAGTTTGGCGACGCTGCTGGCCGACAGCGGGGCCCCGACGTAGACGTCCGGCTTGGGGTGCGGGCTCGCCTCCGAGGGGAGCCGCGGAGCCGACCTCACCGGGAGACCCGTTAGCCTCTCGAGTTCCTCGATGAGTCCGGACGCTTCCAGCCATGTGGCCGCGCTCGGCGTCAGCGTTACGCCAACGACGTGGCCGCGCTCGACGAGTGGCTTGACCAGTTCGGGGCCGATCGCTTCAACGCCGCCGGCGGCACCCGCGACCAGCGCAATGCTGCTCACTCGACAGCCCGGCAACGAGTCGCCAGTGACCGCATAGGCTCGGCCCGCTGCGACGTTGCCGGGGTCCTGCGGTACATGGTGCGCACCGTCTCCCGCACCGCCGCGCTGTGCCGTACGAGCTGCGGGGCCCGCTTCTCCGCGTCGAGCAGCGTGGTCATCGCCTCCTCGTCGCGAGCAACGTAACTCAGCGCCCGGGCTCGGTCGATCTGATAGGCAGTAGCCCGCTCGACCGGCAGCTCCTCAACTGAAATCGACTGGCCGCGCTCGACCACCTCAGAGACGTCGCCAAGGTCGAGCGCGGTCGAGAGCTTGTGCAACCGCACGTTAGTGGGCCCGAACCCCGTCTGCCAGCGGTTGTCATCTCTCCCAAGCCGATCCGCGGCCGCGCCCGCCTGGACGAGAAGGTCCCGCGTCTCAGCACGGTCCTGGTGGCGAGCTGCAGCCGTGGCCGACCGGAGGAAGAGCATGCCAAGCAGGCTCAACGCGTCCTCGTCCCCGGCCTTAACCTGCCCCGCCAGCCAGGCAGCAGCAGTCTGACCGAGCTGCATCGCGTCGTCGTACCTCCCGACCGATAGGAGCGCATGCGTGCCCGACCGCGCCGCGGACGCCAGCACGAGCGGATCGTCGGACTGATCAGCGGCGTGCATTGCCCGCTCCGCAGCGATCCATGCGAGGTCAGCCTCACCGATCTTGGACATCGTCGACGCGGCCAGGTGGTGCACCCTGGCCGACACGGCCCAGCCGTCCCGGGCCGAACTCGTCGCCGAGTCCTCCAGCGCCTGTGCGGCGGTGATCATCGACGGCAAGGCACTGACTACTCGCCCGATCCGGCCAGTCTGAAAGTCGGTCCAGCAATGTTCAGCCATCTTGGCGGTGCCGGCGGCATCCACAGATGTGGCCGGCTCGGCCGCGTACAGCACCCGGGACAGTCGGCGTGGAGCCATCAGCGCATCACGGACTGCGGGGACGTCATCATCCCGCTGCGCCTCGTCCTCCAGCAGGACCGGCTGGCCCAGAAGATCACCGACGGTGACTCGGAGCGACTTGGCCAGGTCCGCGAGGACGTCCAAGCGGCGCAGCGGTCGCTCACCGCGTTCGATCTTGCTCAGCCAATCTTCAGAGCGGCCAACCAAACCGGCGAGCACAGCCTGCGTGAGCCCACGCCGACGACGGTAGAAGGCAATCCGCTCTCCTACCGTCAACGTGTCACCGGCTCCTCGCATGCCCCCACGATATGGCAGAGCCACGACTAAGGCCGGGAGCCTGTAGCACGAGGCCCGACCTGAACCCCTGGAAAGGAAAGGTCGGGCCTCGCGTCGGCGTGGCAGTCCTGAGGTGCTGCTCCGCCGACGGAGTGCTATTCGGTTTTCGCCGCTCCCGCACGATTGGTTGTGAGCGCAATCGAGGTGTGGGGTGCGGTGGGGTCGCTGCTGCGCTGCGAGTGACCCACTCTGCACATTCCCCCGTCCTCGTCGCTTCTAACGCGTTCGCAGGAAGGGAAGACCATGGCCGGAAACGGCGTGCGGCCCGCGCGGTGGGGGTTGGACCGGAGGGACCGGGGGCTGTCTAGTCGCCCAGGAGTCGGGTACGGGGAGAGTGCGTGGAGCCCCCGGAGGGAAGTGGCAACAACCCCCGTGGGGAAGTGTTGACCCCCGCTCCTCCCCTCGAATGGGAGTAGAGCGGGGGCCGATGCGTCACCGGGGTTCGATCAAGCTCCGGCCGGGGTTGAGGAACAGGCGCAGCGCGGTGAGGACGAGCACGCCAGCCAGGATCGACACGGTCGAGTACGCCATCCCGACCCACTCGCCTCGAGTGAACCCGACAACGGTGCTGACGACGAGGCCGACGAGACCGGCAAAGAGGGCTGCCCACGCGAGGCCGGTGACCGCGACCGGCGCCGAGCGTCCGAAGAAGAGGCCGAGCGCAAGGTAGATGCCCGTGACGGCGGCTGCCACTGAGACGGTGGCCTTGTCGTCGAACGAGGCCCATGATGGCGTGGCCAGGACGACGAAGTAGAGCAGGTACTTCATGAGTGGAACTGTCCCATCGGATCTGTCCGTTTGGGACTGAACCGAGCATTTGGTCCCGTTCGTGGACTACGTCGTCGCGGGCGCCGGATCTGGCGCCGGCCCGCCCCGGTGGGGGGTGGGGCGGGCCGGCGCCTCGCGGAGCGGTCGGGGGAGGCCGTCACGCGGGCGTGCCCGCAAGATCAGGGGGATCCGGCGGACACGCCTGCGCAGAATCGCACACCACGAGGACACGCACAATCGAAAGGCCGAAACCCGGACACGACGGACGCTCGATGCGACCATCAGCATGATGTCGGTTCGTTCCCCCGCGGTACCGGCATCCCGGGGTCTCGGGTGTCAGCCAGCGCCCGAGACCCCACTTGTGCTCGATCCAGAAATTTTACCGATTCCATACCAAACCGTGTGAGCGCGTGCCATCGTGGGAGTTGCCTTAACCGGGGGGAATCGGGGGGTCGGTTCGGGGTTTCCCGTTCGGGTGCGGGAATTGGTGCTGCCGGCGCGGAGGGTGCGCCGGCAGCGCCACCGCCCGATCCGGTGGGGACGGAACCGGACGGTGGCGAGCCCGCGAACAGGGCGAGCAATGCTCAGCGGAGCAGGAGAGTTCCGTGAACGTCTTCACCCAGACAACGACGGCGACCTCTGAAGGGTCACGCGTGCCCGGCGGGCGAGCGCTGCCCCGCCCCCCAGGCGCAGCGTCGCTGCTCCCAGCAAAGTAGGGGGGCATGCCGGGAGCCTGGTTTGGGGCTCGCTCAGACGGAAGGGGAGTGTCTCTGCGCGCGACCCAATCACATCGTCCGCGACTACGTCGGCAGGTCTGGCAATTCGTGAGAACTGATCGAGCGCGACCCGGCGAAGAGCTCCTCCTCGTCACGAGCCTAGGCGCAGGACGGCACAGGCACGTGCTGCATTGCCGGATGGGGCTCTATGAGATCAAGGGCGCGGCTCCGCCGCGCCAGCCGGCTGGCACATGGCCGGGTCACGGCAGGGACCCCCGCGCTCCGGCGCTGGCGCGCCTTCGCGCACCCCCGCCGCTCCCCGGCCACGCCAGCCGGACACTCGGGGGGCACACTGCCCATCACTCCCTCAGCCGACTGACCTCCGAGCCGCCGACCCGACGCTTGAGCATCCGCCCGACTCCGGACCGCGTCAACGGCGCCACGCGTCACTACGTGATGGCCTCCGGCCACCGTTGACCCGGCCACTCCGTCAGGCTCTTGTGCTCCGCTATCGGGTCGATGGCTCTCCCTGACCGCCTTTCCACCAGCCCGGGGGGCAAAGGACGTTGAACTTGGATGACGACGCGCGACATCCAGGCGCGGGAATCGCGCCAGATGACCGGTCGCCACTGCCACAGCATCTACCCTGCCGCCATGAGCAACGGGCGACGAAGTCTAGTGATCGCAGCTGGGGTCTTCCTGGTCTCCTACATCATCGTGCTCGCCTGGGCGGCCCGCAGCGACGTCGAGCTCTTCATGGCCGTTGCCACGGCACTCTCGGCCATCGGCAGCTGCGCCGCAGCCATTGTCGTAGCAGCCCAGACCTACTTCACGCGGCGAGCTGTAGAGGAAACCGCAGCGGCCACAATCGTGAGCAAGCGCATGATGGGGGAGGCCGTGAAGGCTCGGCTTGACGCTCGTGCTCCCCACATCACCGTGACGCGAGCGCAAGACATCCTTTGGCCGCCCTATGAACCGTCCGACTTTGGAGAAGCCCAACCGCTGCCGCCCGGCCACGAGTACCACCTGCCTCGGGATGGTTCCTCCCGGATTCAGGCGCGCCTGCACCTGTCCATCACGAATCACGCGAGCTGGCCCGTCACGCTCCTCTTGGAGGGGATCGTGCCGGCCGGTTGGAACGAGCAGAAGGCTCCGCCGGCCGCCGCGGAAGTGTCACCCAATGCGAGTGAGGACTTCTTCGCGTTGGCCACGCGAACCGTTGCTGAGTGGGTCATGATCGCTGAGGGCCGTCGCGCGGGAGATCCAGGTCCCGAGACGGCGGCGAGCGTCACCTATGTGGAGGACGACGACGAGGCCGTGATGGATAGATGGGATGTCCTGATAGGAGGCACGCCGTTGACACCCGTCCCGCAACAAGACGGACTGTGGCGGCTATCGGACGGACCCAGATCTGATCTATCTGGACACTCCGCCATAGACGGCTTGGTCCAGATCAAGCGACGTGAGTACTTCCTCAGCAGGCGGAACAACCTGAAGCTCGACTCATAGCCACCTCAGGCGGTCATGCTTGGATGAGCCGACAACGACGCTTCTGGACACAGAGAACGGCCTTACGGATCAGGTGTTGTACAGCCAAGAAGTACAGCAACGACGGCGAGCATTGGCAGGACGAATCGGTCTTCGACGGGCCCAGCGAGCACGCGCCGACAGCAGGCGCGGGCTGGTCGTGGAGTTCGGGACGAAGAGGTCGCAGGTTCAAATCCTGTCACCCCGACCAGCGTTTTCGCAGGTCAAAGGCCCCCTGCCAGTCACAGGCAGGGGGCCTTTGCCGTCGCTGATTGACTGACTGAGTGGCTGTCGTTGTCCATCGCCCGTCGACGGCGAAGCGCCTCGCCCGCCGGGATAGCAGTGCCAAGGTCCGGCGCGACCTTCGCGTTCTGGTGTCCTCCCGCTCGGACCGACCGGTGGCGACCCGCGGGGAGGTGCCGCGCTCGCCACGAAGTCCTGTGCGCGGATCCTGCAGAGGCGGGATTGAGCCCACACATCCTCATATTTTGGGAATTGGCTTATCTTACAAGGCGTTTCAGGACTCCAGCAGCCAGTTGTGGCGTATAACGGACGACTTCCTGCGTTCCTCAGCGGCGGGGGCCGAGCGGCTCTAGCGTCGTCAGTTGGGTAGCCATCAGCAGGTCCGATGAGCCAGAGCCGGGCTGCCTCGTGAAGTACTCGGGGGTCGAGGCGGCACGCACCGGACCACCGGTCGGTGGGTCCCTCCGCACCGTAGTGATGCGGGTCCTCCAACACACGCCTTCCGGCCCTCTCACGCGCGACACGGCCAACCCTGACCGCGATCGCGTCAGGCCCGAGTCGGACTCGGGCACCTCCACCAGGGAAAGAAGCACCACCATGAAGATAACGAAGTCCGTCCTCGTCGCGATCATCGCCTTCGTCGCGGCACTAGTCATGGCCAGCCCGGCGTCCGCCGTCGCAGCCAAGTTCCACTCGGTCAGCGCGTCCGTGGCCAACTCGGGCGCCCTTGTCGTTGCCTTCGACGAGCGTGGACTCGGTGAAGGAGACATCGACTACACCCTCACGGCCGACTCCACTGCCGTGTATGCGTGCATCAACGGCGGCGGCAACCACCCGCAGGCCGCGAACAAGGAGACCGTCAACGGCGACGTCAGCGCCACGGGCAGCTTCGAGGCGAAGAACGGTCGCGTCCAGGCCAGCCTTTCGGCCGGCCCGATCTCGGCCGGCGACTTCTCGTGCCCGGGCGGGCAGCGGCTCGTCCTCGCGTCGGTCTCCTACTCCAACATCGTCCTGACCGACACCACGAACGGGACCTCGGTCTCTGTGAGCGGCATCTCGCGGACTTTCTTCGACGTCTGAGCACCACGGTCGGCGTCCGTCCGGCGAGCGGCTGTTCGTCGGGCTGGCGTCCCGGGCCGTGACCGCAACACACCCCAGCAGCCGTATGTCGCACGGTCCCTCCCCCGGGTCTGCGGCATACGGCCTTGGACGCGCGAACCAACGACACGGCTCGGTCACGTCAGTCGGCTGACAGACGACTGTCATCATCACCCGAGACAGGACACCTGGGTTCACCGTTGTGGGGTGAGGACTTTCTACTGGCTTCGAGCGTGCCTCCGGCGCGAAGAAGCGCGGCCCCCCGGGATGGGGAGACCCGCGCTAACTCGGGCGATTCCGCAGACTGGCCCGCGGTCTAGGTGTCTCGAAGCGGGGACACCACGTCGAGGGTGCCTACCTCGATCACGTCGGCGGCAACGTGGCGGAGCTTGCGGTTGGTGTTCTGGCTCGCGATGCGGAGCAGGTCGAACGCCTGCTTGTCCGTGACCTTGTGCGTCGCCATGAGGATGCCTATCGCCATGCCGATCTTCCGGTTCGAGGCAAGGGCGTGCTCGAGCTGCTCTGCGTGGGTCCGGTGGGCGACGGCTGAGGCGGCGATCGCGCCGTGCGTGGCAAGGAGCAGCCCGATGGCGGCCGCGGCGTCATCGAAGGCGTCGACCCGGTCGGAGTAGACGTTGAGTCCCCCGAGGAGGCCGGGACCGATGTCCATCCGGTACGACAACATGCTGCGCACGCCCAGAGCGGCGACTCGACGGCCGTACTCCGGCCAGCGCCGGTCGGTCGTGAGGTCTCGCGGACGGTAGGTCGTCCGGTCCACGATCGCGTCGATGCACGGCCCGGTGCCCAGCTCGTACTGGATCTGGTCGGCCTGTAGCGCGATCTCGCTGCTCGCGGCCACCGTCTGGAACGTGGCGTGGTTCACTCGCGTGATGCTGGAAGCGGCTGCCCCAGGGACACGGTGTAGAGCCACATCGACGATCGCCTGGTACGTCGACCCGACGGTCGCTTCGTTCACCCGGTCACCGATCTCGGTGAACGCATCCGCAACGACACCGAGCTGATCAACGACCTGTTGGGCCTGTACGGCTTCTGCCATGGCCGACCGATCTGTTCGGTTGTTCACGAGTCAAGCGGGATGTCTCAAGTATGCGCTCACGACGCGCGAAGGGGCGGCGACGAGGCGCGCATGCTTGCCCCTGGCTGCCCAACCCCCGACGAAGAGCATGGGATCCCGACGGTCCAGGAGACCGATGTCCCCTCGGCAGGTACCGGTGCTCAGGCGGGCCACCTGCGTCGTGTGCTTCCATGCCCCATGGAAACGCGGCCCGGTGGCGCCGCACGAAGCATCATCAGCCTCGGCCACCTGCTCGTCGGTGCGGCGGCACTCGTCGTCGCCGGCGTGCTGATCGTCGCTGGTTCAGACCGGCGCGCCGAGCTGGGCGGTGTGCTGCTCCCGCTGGGACTGTTGGTCGCGCTGGCCGCAGCGGTCTTCACGTACACGGCGATCATGGTTCTGCGACGTGCACCTGAGGACCGCCACGGTCTGTCGCTGAGCCTCGGCATCGTCGAACTCGTCGTCGGGGTTGCCATGGTCGCGGGCTTGGTTGTCGCCGTGCAGGGCTACGGCGCCTTCGAGCCGTGGCGCTCTCCCCTCCTCCTGCCGTCGGCGCTGCTCGTAGCCCTCGGCCTCGCGGGACTTCGCCTCGAGATCCTCGCCGACCATCAGCCCGCCCCGCATGCGCACTGACCTGTGAAGTCTCGCCGCACGCCGGCCTGGTGGACGGCCGGCGTGCAGAAACCGCCGGACGTCACGGTGCGCCACCTTCAGCCGGAGGACTGCCCCGGGGTGACGACGTGCCAGCGCGTGAGCTTGTCCGGGTTGAGCACGAGCCAGATCCGGATGACCTGCGCGTCAGCGAGGGCAACCGCGATGACGGCTTCGGCCCGCCCGTCGCGGCGGAGCACGACACCCGGCCGACCATTGACCTGCTCGACGGTCGGCACGGCGCCCGAGGTGCCGAGCGCCGTCACCAACCTGGCGGCGACCGTCACCCCACGGACCGGGCGCAGCGGCGTGACGACCCGACCGCCGCCGTCGCTGACCAGCACCACGTCGGAAGCAAGCAGCCGAGCCACCGCCGCCGCGTCACACGCCGCGACCGCTCGGGCGAGCTCGTCCACGGTCACGACAGCGCGGCCAGCTTGTGCGGGTTCATCAGCCAGTGGATCCGCTCGATGCCGTCGTCGGACGCGTTGATCACCACCACCACCTCCAGCGCGCCTTGGCGACGCAGCAAGGCCGCCGGCTGCCCGTTGACGGCGCCGGCCTCCACCTCGATGCCCACCCAGAACCGATCCTTGAAGGCCCGGACGTACCTCGCCACTCGGGTCGCACCGTGCACCGCGAAGCGCGACGCGCGGACGACCCCTCCGCCGTCGGAGCAGCTCGTCACGTCCGCGGCGAACAGCTCCTCGAGCGCGGCGAGGTCACCCGACCTCGCCGCGCTGACGAAGGCGTCAAGCAGGCGACGCTGCTCGACCGTGCCGACGGGTACCTTGCGCTCACCGGTCACCCGACGGCGGGCCCGGCTCACGAGCTGGCGGACTGCCGGCTCCGTGAGCTGGAGGATGTCCGCGATCTGCGTGTACGGGTAGTCGAATGCCTCACGCAGGACGTAGGCGGCGCGTTCGTTGGCGGTCCTCCGCCTCGGCCACGCTCCCCAACATCCGGTAGGCGATCCCGAACAACCGCGGCCGCAGCTGCGCGAACGCCTCGGTCGCATCCTCGAGGTCGTCCACGGATCCGCCACCCGTCGCCGTCACAGCCTGCGCCGCTCCGCACGGCTCATAACTGGTGCCAGTCGGTGAAGTGGATCCGTCCGAGCGTCGCAGCAGCGAGCGGAACCAAGCTGTCGACGCCCAGCTCCGAGCCGAAGTACCGCGCATGTGGGTCCGTCACCACGGTCCGGGGGTCCTTCCGGGCGGCGAGGGCCTGGCGGAAGAACTCGTCCATCCGGTACCGGTCGGGCCCGGCGATCTCGACGCGGCCGTTGAGCGGCTCACCGACGGCGGTTCGAGCGACCGCATCGGCCACGTCGTCTCCCGCGATCGGCTGGAAGTCAGCGGCGGCCATGCGCACCGTCGACCCGTCGGCCGACGCGTCGGCGATGGCCGGGACGAACTCGTAGAACTGCGTGGCGTGCACGAGCGAGTACGGGATCCCGGACTTCTCGATGAGCCGCTCCTGGGCGATCTTGGCACGGAAGTAGCCGTTCTCGGCGAACCGTTCGGTGCCGACGATCGACAGGGCCACGTGGTGGCCGACGCCCGCCGCCTCCTCTGCGGCCAGCAGGTTGCCCGTGGAGGTCTCGAAGAACTCCAGCACGGCGGCGGGCTCGAACGACGGGGAGTTCGACACGTCGACGACCACGGCCGCGCCCGTCACGGCATCGGCCAGCCCTTCTCCGGTCAGCGTGTTCACGCCGGTGTTGGGCGATGCGGCGACTGCCTCGTGCCCGTGCGCCTCGAAGCGCCTGACGAGCTTCGACCCGATCAGCCCGGTGCCGCCGATGACCACGATCTTCATGAGAGTCCTCTCCTGCAGACGGGCGCCCCAGCGGCACCCCTGCCAGTCAAGACAGGACAGCCCCTCGGTTTGTGACTGCCGGGCGGGACCTGGCCGGGCGGGCACCGGACAGCTGGGCACTGCACGGAAGCCGACTCACCGGGTCCGTCCGACGCCCGCATCAGGAGACCGGTCGGGGCGGGTGACGAAGACCGCCGCCGCGAGCACGAGCACCGCACCGACGCCCTGCCACATGCCCAACCGCTCGTGCAGCAGGACGTAGCCGAGCACGACGGACACGACGGGGATGAGGTAGGTGACGAGCGAGCCGACCTGCTGACCCACGGCCCGCACGACGTCGAACTGGAGCAGGTAGGCCAGGCCCGTGCCGAGGACGCCGAGCGCGAGGAGCGAGAGCACCGGCGCTGCCCAGTCGCCGGTCGCCTCGACAGCGGGCGACCAGGGCAGCGGGTGGCTGGAGCGATGAAGGCTCCACCACACGAGCAGCACGACGAGCATCTGCCCCGAGGCGACGACGAGAAGGGCCGCGGGCAGCTGCAGCCCACCGAGGTCGGCCTTCGCGAGGTACTTGCGCACCCACGTCCACCCGATGCCGTAGGACGCGCCCGCGACGAGGGTCAGGCCGAAGCCGAGCACGTCGGGCTGTCCGTCGGCCTGCCAGGGCTGGGCGATGACGACGACGCCGAGGAAGCCGACGCCGATGGCGGCGAGCTTGCGCACCGGCAACCGGTCTGCGGGGAGCAGTGCCATCGTCGCGACCACCGTGGCGATCGGGGTCGTCGCGTTGCCGATGCCGGCGAGCGCTGAGCTGACACGCTCCTCCCCGAGCGGGAAGAGGACGAAGGGCAGCGACGTGAGGAAGACCGCGACGACGAGGAGGTGGCGCCACACGTGCCACGACCGAGGCAGCCGACCACCCACGAGGTGCAGCAGGACGACCACGGTGAGCGCCCCGAGCACGATGCGAGCCGTCGCGATCTGGATGGGTGAGAACCAGCGCAGCCCGAGCTTCATGAGCAGGAAGCTCGACCCCCAGATGAGCGCGAGCGCGGCGAACTTCGCCTGCCACGGCAGGCGCTGCCGCTCGATGCCGGGGCCCGTCCGCGCCTCCGCACCGAGGACCTCGTCGGACGCGCGGGCGGCGGGCGCAGGCGCCTGCGCCACGGCGGGCGCCGCGGGCGGCCCGGCGTCGGCTGGGCCGGGGATCACGGTTTCGGGCACGCGCACACGCTAGCCCCCACCTACGACGACGCGTCCGGGCTCCACGAATACTCGGACGTCGACTCAGAAGTCGACGGCGAGGCGGACGGTGACGACGTCACCCAGCTCGAGGCCCTCGGCCCGCCGCACCGCATCCTTGACCGGCACGAGGAAGCGACCGTCCTTGGGAAAGAGCGATGTCGTGAAGTCGGTGTCTCCGATCGACGCGGACACGGGGATGACGCCCCACCCGTACGTCACGAGCGACTTCGCGGCCTCGATGTGTGCCGACTCCTCGTCGGGCACCGGCACGAAGTGGAAGGGCGACGGGCCCTTCCACCAGATCACCTCGCCGTCGAACTCGAACTCCATCCGGTCAGGATAGGAGCGCCGGGCGGCTCTCGAAGCCGTATGCCGCCGCGACGTCACTGCCGAATCCGCGGACCGCGCCCGCGGCTGCCCGTGCCGGACGACACTGGGAGGGCCAGAGCACCGAGCACCAGAGAAGGGGAGGGACCATGGCCGCCGATCCCAGCCGGACGCCGCCGACCTCGACGTCCACCGTCGCAGCGGCGACGCCCGACGGACCACCGGGGCTGCGCGACGCGACGGCGCCCGGCCTGCCGGTGTTCCTGTCGACGGAGCACTGGAGCCTGCTCGGCACGCGCTCGATGACGTGGTCCGAGGTCATGAGCCGCATCAACATCCACCTGACGGTCGTGTCGGCGTTCCTGCTGGTGCTGGCCCTGACGGCGCAGGTGACGGGCTTCGGCACCGCGTTCCGGACCATGGCGATCGGCCTCGCCTCGGCCGCGCTCGTCATGGGCACGCTGACGGCGATCCGGGTCAACCTGGCCAGCCGCGAGGACGCGGACCTCGTGCGCGCGATGAACCGGCTGCGTCACGCCTACGTCGAGCTGGCCCCCGAGCTCGCGCCGTACCTCACGGCCTCGGTCCACGACGACGAGCGCGGCCTCATGCACACGTATGCGCTCGGCCAGCGCCGCAACCTCGTGCTGCACATCGTCGGGAGCACGTCGTTCTTCCTCATGGTCGTCAACACCATCGTCGCAGGGACGCTGGGTGCTCTCATCGCGAGCGCCGTCGGGGCGAGCACGACGGCCGTCGTCGTCACGGGGGTCGTGGTCGGCCTGGCCCATGCCCTGGGACACATGGAGATCGGTCGCCGGGTCTTCGCGGCGCCCAACCTCGACGTCCGGTTCCCGCGTCCGGACTGACGGCCGCCGATACGCCGCATCACCTGTCGGGCCGGTCCGCGGTCTCGCGGACGGCCTCGGCGACGACGTCGACGAGCTGGCCGGTCTTCTCGAGCATGGCTCGCTGCCGCATCGCCCCGTTCCCCTCCTCGCGCAGCCGCGCGAGCCCGTCCTGCACGACCTCGAGGTCGCCGGCGTCCGCGAGCGCGGGGCCGACATGCTCGACGAGGGAGTCGACGACCGACCAGCAGGGGCGGGGCCGCCCGCTGCGCCAGTCGACGAGGTTGCCCTCGATGCCCTCGCGCCCCGCCTGCCACGTCGCCATCCGGAGCAGAAGGGTCGACACCTGGGGTGCCGCGACCCCGCTGGCCCACTCCGCGGCGGCTGTCTCGACGAGGGCACGTGAGAGCGCCGCCATGACGATGGCCTCCTCGACCGTGAAACACACGTCGGCGGCCCGAAGCTCGACCGTCGGGTAGTGCGCAGCCAACCGGGCGTCGAAGTAGACCATGCCCTCGTCGAGGATCACGGAGGTCAGCACCATCTCCCGCACGCGCCGGTGGTAGGCCTCGGCCGAGCCGAAGTAGTCCGTCGGCCCCCAGGACGGCCAACGGGAGAGCACCTGCGACCGATAGCTCGCGTAGCCCGAGTCCTGGCCCCGCCAGAAGGGCGAGTTCGCGCTGAGGGCGAGCAGCACCGGCATCCACACGCGGATCCGGTCGATGACACCGACGCCCTCCTCGTCGCTCTCGACCGAC
Source organism: Terrabacter sp. GCM10028922 (assembly GCF_042666095.1). NCBI lineage: Bacteria > Bacillati > Actinomycetota > Actinomycetes > Micrococcales > Intrasporangiaceae > Terrabacter > Terrabacter sp. GCM10028922. The sequence goes on from NZ_JBHTFG010000014.1 coordinate 51,908, forward strand.
ACGTGCACGTGGCACCCGCAGACGAGGTGCTCGCGGGAGGTCAGCTGGTAGCGGTCCTCGATCCACGCGTACCTCGTCGACTTCGCCACGATGGGGTTGACCGGCAACGGCGAGGTGCCGAGCGCAGCCACGTTCGAGCCCGCCGCACGAGCAGCCGCGACGGCCTCCCCACGCCAGTGCCGAAGCTCGCAGCGCAACGTGCTGAGGTCGGCCGCGGGTGCGGTGTGCGTCTCGATCTGCTGCTGCTGGAACTCGCCCTCGACGGCGCCGTGCACCCCGACGCCGGCGACCTCCGGGGGGTGGTGCGCGGCGCGCACGAGCAACCGGCCCGACACGGAGCGTGGACGCCCGTTGCGGATGTCGACGAGGAGCATCTCCTCCTCGACGCCGAGGGTCCGCACCATCACCGTTCCTTCCGTGACGCCACGAAGGCAGTATGCCGCCGGGCCGAGCGGCGCCCGTACACACAGCATGGCGGCCGCGACGCCCGCCTGCGGCACTCGAGGGTCTCGACCTTTCACGTACCCACCTCGCGGTGGCGCGCGTCAGCCGGGCGAGCCAGTGGCCCGGCCCGCATGCCGGACGCCGCAGGGAATGAATGCCGGACGTCGACGTTGTCACCAGATGTCGCCCTGAGCCTCTGGAGGACCGTGTCCACCTCGTCCACGTCCACCTCGTCAACGTCGTCCACCGTCGGGTTCCGCTCTGACCGCGGGCCCATCCTCATCGCCCTGATGCTGTCGACCTCGCTCATCGCGATCGACGCGACGATCCTCGCGACGGCCGTCCCCTCGATCGTCGACGACCTCGGCGGGCTGACCCAGTTCCCGTGGCTCTTCTCCGTCTACCTGCTAGCGCAGGCGGTGTCGGTGCCCGTCTACTCCAAGCTGGCGGACACGCTCGGGCGAAAGCCGGTCGTGCTCGTGGGGATCGGCCTCTTCCTGCTCGGCTCCATCCTCTGCGGCATCGCCTGGGACATGACCTCGCTCATCGTCCTGCGCGCCGTGCAGGGCCTCGGGGCGGGCGCGGTGCTGCCGTTGACGATCACGATCGCCGGCGACATCTACACGGTTGCCGAGCGGGCCAAGACGCAGGGCTACATCGCCTCGGTGTGGGCCGCGTCGTCCGTGGTCGGCCCGTCCCTCGGTGGTGCCTTCGCGCAGTTCCTCTCGTGGCGCTGGATCTTCTTCGTCAACATCCCGCTCTGTCTGCTCGCGGCGGCGATGCTGTGGCGCAGCTACGACGAGTCGGTCGAGCGTCGTCGGCACCGCATCGACTACGCGGGGGCGGCCGTGCTGACGATCGCGCTGACCCTGCTGATCCTCGCCGTCCTCGAGGGCGGCCAGGCGTGGGCGTGGACGTCGTGGCAGAGCATCGGCTCGTTCGCGGTCGGCGCCGTGCTGCTCGCCGCGTTCGTCGCCACCGAGCGGCGGGCCACCGAGCCGGTGCTGCCCCTCGAGATCTTCTCGCGGCGCCTCATCGTCGCGACGTCGCTCATCTCGATCGGGATCGGTGCGGTGCTCGTCGGGCTCACGTCCTACGTGCCGACCTTCCTCGAGCGGACGACCGGTGCGACGCCGCTCGTCGCGGGCCTCGCGGTCGCGGCCCTGACCCTCGGCTGGCCGGTGTCCGCGTCGCAGTCCGGGCGTCTCTACCTGCGCATCGGCTTCCGCCCGACCGCGCTCATCGGTCTCGTCGTGGCGGGCATCGGGTCCCTGGCACTGTGGCTCACGTCGAGCAGCCCGAACGTGTGGTCGACCGCCCTGTCGTGCTTCGTCGTCGGCCTCGGGCTGGGCCTCGTCGCGACGCCGACGCTCATCGCGGCCCAGGCGTCTGTGGCGTGGAACGAGCGCGCGGTCGTCACCGGCTCGAACATGTTCATGCGGTCGGTGGGCAGCGCCGTCGGGGTCGCGATCTTCGGTGCGATCGCGAACGCCGTCATCGCCTCCCGCGGCGGCGACGCGTCGAGCGCCGCTATCCGCGACGGGTCGGCGGCGGTCTTCCTCGCGACGCTCGTGGCGGCAGCCGTCAGCCTCGTCGCCGGGCTGCTCATGCCGCACACGCGCGCCGAGGACGTCGGGCCGGGCTCCCCCACGCCCGGGACGCAGCCCGAGGTCGAGCCCGAGTCCTCCGGCACCTGACCGACGACCCCGCCGCCCGCGGCGGGGGCCTTGTCCCGCAAGGCGACCCGGCGGCATACGGCCGGTGGCTTGTGGCTAGTCGCTGCTGTTGACCAGGCGCAGGACCGCACGCTCGAGCGTGTCCCGGTCGCGCACCCGCACGAGCTCGCCGCGCTCGAGCCGGGCACGGTCGGCCTTCGTCAACCGTGACAGCCCACGGGCGATGGTGCGGCCGACGGAGTACTCGTCGAGGACGCGCGGGTCGACGTACGACCGGCGCGCCACGGCTGGGGTGTTGCCGAGATGCTCGGCGACGACGGTCATCGCGTCCTTCTCGGCGCGCTTGAGCTCGTGCTCGCTCGCCACCCGTCCCGTCTGTGCCAGCGCGACAGCGGCGATCACGGTCGCGGCCCATGTGCGCAGGTCCTTGACGGTGTACTCCTCCCCCACGAGCTCCTTGAAGGCGACGTTGAGGTCGCCGGAACGCAGCTCGTGCCAGCCGCTCGTGTCGCGGTACGCGAGCAGACGCTCGCCCGGATAGCCGCTTCGCTTGAGGGACAAGATGATCCGCGCGAGCGGCTGGTCGGTCATGACGGCTTCACGAGTCACGCCCGACTTGGCCGGGAACTCGAACGTGACGTCCTCGCCGCTCACCGACACGTGCGACCGCAGCAGCGTCGCCACGCCGTGCGACCCGTGCTCGGCCTCGTACTCCTCGCCGCCGCTGCGGAAGAGCCCGGCGTCGAGCATCCGCAGCCCCGCGGCGGTGACGCGTCGCCGTGTCAGGCCGTTGGTACGCAGGTCCGCCGAGATCTGCTTGCGCACGGCGGGCAGCTTGCGCGCGAGGACCAGGACCCGGTCGTGCTTCTCACGGGCCCGCTCCTCGTGCCAGGCCGCGTGGTAGAGGTACTGCCGCCGGCCGGCGTCGTCGGTGCCGACGGCCTGGATGTGGCCGTTGGGGTACGGGCAGATCCACACGTCCTGCCAGGCCGGTGGGATGACGAGGGCCTTGACCCGTTCGCGGGTCTCGGGGTCGACGGCCCGACCGTCGGCGTCGACGTAGCCGAAGCCACTGCCGCGCCGGACGCGCCGGATGCCGGGTTGGTCCAGGTTGCTCCGACGCAGTCTCACGCCGGGGTGATACCCGCTGTCCGCGTCGGGCCAACCCCGATCGCCGGGGGGCTCCCGTCAGGCGGGCCGGACGCCCCCATCAGTCGGTCTCGGGGCTCTCCGGCCGGCTGCCGGCCGTCTCGGAGGTCGCATCGGACGACTCACGCGTGTCGACGGCCTTGTCCGGCCCCTCCGGAGCCGCGACCGGAACGATGTCCGGCACCTCGATCTCCGGCTCGCCGGGAGGCGGCGGAGGGTCCGGCGTGACGGGTGGGAAGACCGATCCGTCGCTCTGCAAGTGTGATTCGTGAGGGGTCACGTCGCTCTACCTATCGCCCCGAGCTGGTTGTTTCTGTGCCTTCACCCATACCCACGCCTCTCGGGGCCGAACCTGTGCGCCCGACGCCCTGGGGGCCGACGTGCCACCCGACATGACCATCCGTCGAGTGGGCACTTTGCACCCGGCCCGGTCGGGCTCACCGGGTGAGTAGGGCGACGCGTCCCTGCTCGCCGGAGGCCCAACAGGCCCCGTCGTCCGTGCACTCGACGGAGTCGAAGCTCCCGCCGTCGAACGTCGACCATGAGCGCCCACCGTCGGCCGAGACGTCCGAGCCCGACGGCCCGACGGCCAGCACCGTGCGCGCCGTGCCGGACACCCACGCCGAGCCGGAACGGTAGCCCGACGGGTTCGTCGTCGACCTCGACCACGTCACGCCGCCGTCGTCGGTCCACGCGGCGTTGTCGACCGAGCCGGTGGGCGTGGCGAAGTCGCCACCGACCATGACACCGCGACGGGCGTCACGGAAGCTCACCGAGAAGATGCCGGCCGACGGGCCGCCTGCGACGGGGCTGTCGGCGACGGTCCACGTACGGCCGTGGTCGGTCGACGTGAAGAGACGACCCGGGTCGACTCCGCCGCTCGCGAGGTAGGTGCGGCCGCCGACCCCGGTCGACAGGCACGTGCCGGACGCGGCGAAGCCGAACTCGCCCGGCAGCGCGTCGGGCATACCGGACGGGTCGACGAGCGACCAGGAGTGGCCGCCGTCCGAGGTCTCGGCCAGTCGGAACCGCCCGTCGACCGGGTCGCTCATCGCGAGCCCGCGCTGGGGCGAGCTGAACGCGATGCAGTCGTAGAAGGCGGTCGGCTCCATGTTGCGGAACGACTCGGCCCACGTCGCGCCACCGTCGTCGGTCACGAGGATGCGCGAGTCATCACCCTCGCCGATCGACAGGATGACGGCGCGCTGCGCGTCGAAGGCCTCGATGTCGCGGAACTGCAGCGCCTCGGTGTCGAGACCGTGCGGACGCACGTCGGTCCACGTCGCGCCGCCGTCGGTCGTGCGCAGCACGGTCCCGTTGGTGCCGCTGACCCACGCGACGTCCTGGGAGACCGGCGCGAGCCCGCGGAAGCGCTCCGTCGTGCCGGTGGGAGTGGCCTTCCAGCTGTATGCCGCCGTGTCGTGCGACGAGACCTCCCGGGCTCCGGCCGCGGACGAGGTGGTCATGAGCGCCGCTGCCGTCGCAGCGACGAGGACGATTCGGGTCACAGTGGTCATACCCGCCGAACCTAGACCCGGCGGCCCGACCGCGCGCGGCGGGCCCGCTACCGACGCAGCCCCTGCCGCCGTCGGCGGCAGGGGCTGCGGAAGAACGGTGGGGTCGGTCAGCGGCCGGTGCCGCCGTAGACGATCGCCTCGTCGGCCGAGTCGAGCCCGAACGCCGTGTGCACGGCACGAACGGCCTCGTCGAGCTGCTCGGCGCGTGTCACCGCTGAGACGCGGATCTCGGAGGTCGAGATCATCTCGATGTTGATGCCGGCCTCGGCGAGAGCGCCGAAGAACTTCGCGGAGACGCCCGGGTGGCTCTTCATGCCGGCGCCGACGAGGGCGATCTTGCCGATCTTGTCGTCGAGGCGCAGGTCCTCGTAGGCGACGTCGTGCTTGATCGACTGGAGCACCTGCATGCCGCGGGCGCCGTCGGCCTGCGGGAGCGTGAAGGAGATGTCGGTCTTCGCCGTCTCGGCGGCCGACACGTTCTGCACGATCATGTCGATGTTGATGCCGGACTCGGCGATCGCGCCGAAGATCTTGGCCGCGACGCCGACCCGGTCGGGCACCCCGACGATGGTGATCTTGGCTTCGCTGCGGTCGTGGGCGATGCCGGCGATGATCGGAGCTTCCACAGCGCCTTCTCCTTCGTAGGGGTTGTCCTTGATCCACGTGCCGGCCTTCTGCGACCAGGACGAGCGCACGTGGATCGGGATGCCGTAGCGGCGGGCGTACTCGACGCAGCGCAGGTGCAGGATCTTGCTGCCGTTGGCGGCGAGGTCGAGCATCTCCTCCATCGACAGGACGTCGAGCTTGCGGGCGCTGGGCAGGATGCGGGGGTCGGCGGTGAAGACGCCGTCGACGTCGGTGTAGATCTCGCAGACGTCGGCCTCGAGGGCGGCCGCGAGCGCGACGGCGGTCGTGTCGGAGCCGCCGCGGCCGAGCGTCGTGATGTCCTTCGTCGTCTGGCTGACGCCCTGGAAGCCGGCGACGATCGCGATGTGGCCAGCGTCGAGCGCGCTCTGGATGCGGCCGGGCGTCACGTCGATGATGCGGGCCGCGCCGTGGGCGTCGTCGGTGATGACGCCGGCCTGGCTGCCGGTGAAGGACCGCGCCTCGGCGCCGAGATGAGCGATGGCCATGGCGACGAGGGCCATCGAGATGCGCTCGCCGGACGTGAGGAGCATGTCGAGCTCACGGGCGGGCGGGGCCGGGGTCACCTGCTCGGCGAGGTCCATCAGCTCGTCGGTCGTGTCTCCCATCGCCGAGACCACGACGCAGACGGAGTGACCGGCGCGCTGCGTCTCGACGATGCGGCGGGCGACGCGCTTGATGGCCTCGGCGTCGGACACGGACGAACCGCCGTACTTCTGGACGACGATGCTCACACTGGCTCCGGATCTGCTCGGTGGTCTGCGGTGCCATCGAGTCTAGGCTCGCGCACGCAGCGTCCATCCGGGCGTCGCGATGGTGAGATGTGCGCGGATTCGTCCCCGAGACCGTACGTTCTTGCGCAGGCTACGGGTGCAGCGCGTCGAACTCCGCCTCGCCGGCCGTCTCCTCGTCCACGTCGAGACGCAGGTGGGACAGGATCGACAGGAGGGCGCGCAGCGCCATCAGGGCCCGGTCGCCCCACTCGGACAGGTAGCTGAACTGCCACCACCACAGCGCCTCGGTCGTGCGGCCCGCTGCGTAGTGCTTGAGGCCGTGGCTCAGGGCGACCGCGATGTCGACGAGGTCGTTGGTGATCGAGCCGTCGGCACGCTCGGACGACGTGATGGGGTCGACGACGTAGACGTAGTCGTCGATGCCGGCGAAGACGTTGGCGAGGCCGGTGCGCAGCGGGTCGGCGTCGTCGTCGGCGGCGTCAGGCTCGAAGCGGTCCTCGGGCACGACATCCTGGATGGCCCCGAGCCGCGCGCCGGCGACGAGCACCTGCGAGAGCGCGAGCGTCAGCACCGGCAGGGCCGTCTCGGGTGAGCTGCCCGAGGCGACCTCGGTGACCGAGGTGAGGAAGGCGCTCGCCTCCGCGGCCGTGAGGACGGCGAGGCCGCCGAGGTCGTCGACGGCGTTCGCGTCGCTGGCGTCGGTGGCTGGGCTGGACATCGCGTCACTCCCTGGTCTGGCCCCTGCGTATGCGGTGGGGCCGGCTTCGTTGCGGTGCGCCCAGTCTGCCGTCTGGCTGTGAGCCGCGTCGACCCAGCCCCCGCGTCTTCCCTGGGTGGCTGCCCTCGAGCTGCCCTAGACGGGCGGCTCAGGCGTCGACGCGGCGCCGGCCCTCGAAGGCACGGCCCAGGGTCACCTCGTCGGCGTACTCGAGGTCGCCACCGACGGGAAGGCCCGACGCGAGCCGGGTCACGGTGACACCGACGTCGCGCAGCAGTCGCGAGAGGTAGGTCGCGGTCGCCTCGCCCTCGAGGTTCGGGTCGGTCGCGATGATGACCTCCTCCACCTCACCCGAGGCGAGACGCGTCATCAGCTCACGGACGCGCAGGTCGTCGGGACCGATGCCGTCGATGGGGCTGATCGCGCCACCGAGCACGTGGTAGGTGCCGCGGAACTCGCGCGTGCGCTCGACCGCGACGACGTCCTTGGGCTCCTCGACGACACAGATCGCGGTGTGGTCGCGGCGCGGGTCGGCGCAGATGCGGCACTTCTCGGCCTGCGCGACGTTGCCGCAGTCCTCGCAGAAACGGACCTTCGCCTTGACCTCGGTGAGCGCGGTGACGAGGCGCGCGACCTCGTCGGCGTCGGCCTGGAGCAGGTGGAAGGCGATGCGCTGCGCGCTCTTGGGACCCACGCCGGGCAGTCGTCCGAGCTCGTCGATGAGGTCCTGCACCGCGCCTTCGTACACACCGCAACCCTATGCCTCGCAAAGCCCACCTGCGGACCGCCGCACCGGTCTAGCGTGGCGAGAGACGTCGTCGGATCGAGGTGGCACCGTGCAGGACCACGTGCAGGACCACGTGCGGGACCACGTGCGTGACCGGGCCGTTTCCCGGCGCAGCGAGCGGATCCGGGCCGCGGCGCCCTTCCGGATGCTCTTCGACTTCCTCAACACGTCGGGCTACCAGGAGCGGCGGCACGAACCGGGCGTCTGCGACCTGACCTTCGGCGACCCGCACGAGCTGCAGATGCCGGCGTACGTCGACGCCCTCCGCGAGGCCGCCGTGCCGCAGGACGAGCTGTGGTTCGCCTACAAGCAGAGCGAGCTGACCGCGCAGCAGGCCGCCGCGACGGCACTGCGCCGGGTCGTCCCCCTCGACTGGACGGCGGACGACGTCCGGATGACGACCGGCGGCTTCGGCGCCATCACCGTCGGCATGAAGGCCGTGGCGGACCCGGGCGACGAGGTCGTCTACACGCTGCCGCCGTGGTTCCTCTACGAGGGGATCGCGCTCGAGGCGGGTCTTGTCCCGGTCAAGGTGCCGGCGCGCCAGCCGAGCTTCGACCTCGACCTCGAGGCCATCGCCGCCGCCATCACGCCGCGGACGCGGATCGTCGTCGTCAACACCCCGAACAACCCCAGCGGCCGCGTCTACCCGCCCGCGACGCTGACCGCGCTCAGCAGCCTGCTCGAGCAGGCCTCGGCCCGCCACGGCCGGCGCATCTGGCTGATCTCCGACGAGCCCTACAACCGCATCGTCTTCGAGGGCGTCGACTTCCACAGCCCCGCGGAGTTCTACCCGTGGACCATGCTCTGCTACAGCTACGGCAAGACGCTGCTCGCGCCCGGCCAGCGCGTCGGCTACCTGGCCATCCCGCCCGGGCTGGCCGAGGCGGACGAGCTCATGGAGGCGGTGGGCACCCTTCAGATCGCCGGCGGCTGGCTCTTCCCGAACGCCGTCATGCAGTATGCGGTGCCGCGCCTCGAGGAGCTGTCGATCGACGTGCCCGCCCTCCAGCGCAAGCGGGACCGGCTCGTCGACGCGCTGCGTGAGATCGGCTACCGGGTCAACGTCCCCGAAGGCACCTTCTACCTCTGGCCCGAGTCACCGGTCCCCGACGACGTGTCCTTCGTCGACGACCTGGCCCGGCGCGGCGTCCTCGTCATGCCGGGCACGCTGTTCGAGACCCCGGGGTGGTTCCGGATCTGCCTCACGGCGACCGCCGAGACGATCGAGGCCGCGATCCCGCGGCTCCGCGAGGCCTACGTGCACGCGACCGCGGGTCAGGCCGTCCGAAGCTGACCGGTGCGGCCCGCCCCCGCCCGAGCCCAACACGGAGAGTCTCGAGTCAGGCGCCGCCGTCGGCGAGCGCGCCCTCCCAGCGCTGCTCGATGCGGCCGAACCGCCAGATCGCCAGCGCGACGAGCCACGTCACGACGAAGAGCCCGACGATCCAGAAGCCGACGTCCGCGAGCTCGATGCCACCGACCCACGCAAGCAACCCGGCCGTGACGCCGAGCCTCTCCGCAAGAAGCCCCCCGAGCTCGATGACGCCGATGACGAGCGCGACCGCGACCGACAGCGACGTGATGGCGATGTTGTAGTAGATCTTGCGCACCGGCCGGCTGAAGGCCCAGCCGTAGGCGACGTTCATGAACGTGCCGTCGATGCTGTCGAGGAGCGACATGCCCGCGGCGAAGAGCACCGGAAGGGTCAGCACGGCATACCAGGGCAGGTCGGCGGCGGCGGCGCCACCGGCGATGACGAGCAGCCCCACCTCGGTCACGGTGTCGAAGCCCAGCCCGAAGAGCAGCCCGACGGGGTACATGTGCCACGGCTCCGTGACCGCGCGCGTGACCCGGCCGAGGACGCGGTTGAGCAGACCACGCTTGTCGAGCTGCCGCTCGAGCTCCGCCTCGTCGTAGTGGCCGGCACGCATCCGGCGGAAGACCTTGAGGATGCCGACGAGCGCCGTGAGGTTGACCAGGCCGATGAGCAGGAGGAAGACACCCGAGACCGTCGTGCCCCAGACAGCGGTCACCTGCTGGAGGGTCGAGCCGTCGTCCTCGAGGGCACCGGCGAGGGCGCGGATGCCGAACGCCAGGAGCATGACCATGATGAAGACGACGGACGAGTGGCCGAGGCTGAACCAGAAGCCGACGCTCAGTGGGCGCCGGCCCTCGGTCATGAGCTTGCGCGTCGTGTTGTCGATGGCCGCGATGTGGTCGGCGTCGAAGGCGTGTCGCATCCCCAGCGTGTAGGCCGTGACGCCGAGCCCGACGCCGAAGAGCTGGCCGGCGACGCGGTACTCCTCCGGCACGACGACGAGGACGAGCAGTCCCCAGCCGACGACGTGGAGCAGCGCGATGAAGCCGGCCATCGCGACGAGGCTGCGGCGCTCCTCGCGGCCGAGGCGCGTGAGCAGCGGCGGGCGAGGCGTGCGGGTCGCGGCGGTCGTCGACGGTGCGGTCACACCTGAAGACTAGATGCGACTGGGTCGCATCTGCACGGAAACCCCGCAGTTCCGCTCAGGCGGACGGCTCACCGCCCGGCACCTCGTTGTACGCGTCGACGCGTTCCTGGCCGGACAGCTCAGCGATCGCCTCCATGACCCGGTCGGTCAGCTGCCGGCGAGCCTTCCCCGCAGGTACACCCGCATACTCCTCGACGCCGATCGGCTTGCCGAAGCGCACGGTCACCTTGGCGAGCCTGGGAAAGCTCGCCCCGACCGGCTGGATGTCCTCGGTGCCGATGAGCCCGACCGGGACGATCGGGACCTGGGCGGTGAGCGCCAGCCACGCGACGCCCGTGCGGCCCCGGTAGAGCCGGCCGTCGCGTGAGCGCGTGCCCTCCGGGTAGATGCCGAAGGCATCGCCGGCCTTGAGCACCTCGAGCGCCGTGTCGAGGCTCTCCTGCGCCGCCGTGGGCGAGTGCCGGTCCACGGGCACCATCCCGACCGCGGTGAAGAACCCCTTGCGCAGCAGACCGCCGACGCCCTTGCCGGTCCAGTACTCCTCCTTGGCCAGGAACCGCACCTGGCGCGGCGACGCGAGCGGGATCGCGAAGGAGTCGATGAACGACAGGTGGTTGCTCGCCACGATGACGCCGCCCTCGCGGGGGATGTTCTCCTTGCCCTCGATCGTGGGGCGGTACAGCGCGTGCGACAGCGGGTACAGGACGTTGCGCCCGAGGCTGTAGAACATGGGCCACAGCCTAGGGTGCTCGACGCACGGCCGGGATGGCGTGTCACGCCACCACCCCGGCCGTCGCTCACTCGGCGCTCACCCGGCACTCACGCCTTGGTGTGCCGCCCATCCGGGCCGGGTGGAGCCGGCCGCTCCGTCACGGGGTCACCGTCCCGCTCGCGCACCGCACGCTCGTGCCGTCGAACGCGGGGCTCGTCATCGCGGCGCAGTTCGTCCACGGCCCTGCGCTGACGCCCTTGGCGTCGAAGCTGACCGTGTGCGAGCCGGCGGTCCCCGGCACGCTTCCGACGACGAGCTGGGTGCCGTTGGCGGGCGGGGTACCGGTGCCGTTGTAGTAGGTGTTCTGCCCCCTCGACCCGGAGCTGTTCTCCGCGCCGACGGTGAGGAACCCGCCGTCACCGTTGCCCTGGATCGTCCCGAAGGCGTACGAGACGTCGGTGCCGGGGTGGGCATCGCCGTTGATGCCGATCCAGGTCTGGAACGACGCGAGGCGCGGCTGGCTGAACTCCCGGACACCCTCCCAGTCGACGACGATCCACGTGTCTTGGCCGTCGGTCAGGGTGCTGACGCGCAGCGCTCCGGCAGCGGCGGGGTTGAGGTCGGTCCAGAACGGCGCGAGGACGTTGTTCGGCCGGTTCGGGTTCGGGAAGCTCTGGTTGTTGATGGAGTTGTCCTCCCCCGCCCCGCCGCCGACGACGACGTAACCGTTGCTCGACACACCGAGCCGCGTGTACGTCTGTCCTCCGAAGGTGAAGCCGGGTCCGTCGAAGTTCGTGATGGTGTCGTCACCCACGCCATCGGTCGGCGCGATCCCGAAGGCCGACAACGGCAGGTACCCACCGCCCGGGGACGATCCCGGAGCGACGGTCACGGTGGGCGGGTCGGTGGCCGGCACGGTGCCGTTGAACGTCACGGTGTTGCCGGCGAGCGTCCCTCCCGTCACCGAGGCGTCGACGACGTCGAGCCGCGAGGGCACCTGGTCGACGATGCTGACCGTCGCGTCGACGAACGCCGGGTTCGTCGCCGTGATCGTGCACGAGGTGTTCGCGCCGACGGCGAGGGTCTGCGGGGTACAGGTCTTGTCCAGCGTGATCGACGCCTGGCCGCGGACGACCGTGATCGGGAAGACGATGCGGTGACCGGGCGCGTCGGACAGGGTGACCTGCGCGTGGCGCACGGCGCCGTCGGCGAGGCCGACTCCGTCGAGAGCGATCGTGAACGCACCGTTGCCGTTCGCAGGCAGTGTCAGCGAGGACGGGACGGTGACCTTGAGGTCACTGGGCGCCGAGACGCTGAGCTTCCACTTGGCCGACCTGTTCGTCTCGTTGTGGAGCGTGCGCTGGACCGTGAGCCGTCCGGCCAGTGAGGGGACGTAGAGGCTCGGATAGTTCGCGTTCCACAGACTGTCTTCGAGGGCGACGTAGTCGGCACCGCTCTCGTCGAAGGTTGCGCCCGGGTCACCCGCCTTGTTGAGGCGGATCCGGCCCGAGCCGCGGTCGAAGGGAGTCGTCGGGGAGACGCCGTCGTTGTTTCGCACGTCGGTCGTCGAGGACGTCATGAGGGCCGACTTGATCTGGCCGGGCGTCCAGTCAGGGTGCAGGGCGGCCAGCAACGCTCCGCTGCCGGTCACGTGCGGGCTCGACATCGAGGTCCCGGCAATGCTCTGGAAGGTCTGTCCGGGGGGTCCGCCTACGTCCGTGGCGGGCGCTGGTGTTGCGGCCGCGAGGATCTGCAGGCCGGGCGCGGTCACGTCGGGCTTGCTGACTCCAAGGCTCTGACCGGCCCCACCGCGTGAGCTGAACGCCGTCATCTCGTCACCCTGGACCGTGCGCGACGTCGGGTTGGCCCACTGTGCGGTGACGCCCGGGTGTGCCTCGAGGAACGCGAGCAGGGCGCTGCCGGCGGTGTTCTCGAGGTGCACGGTCGGCACCCAGTGGTTGTCGGTGAACTCGTTGAGGCGCGCCGCGTTGTAGAGCAGCATGCCCGCGCCGCCACCATCGGCGACGACCTTGCTCTTGAGCACGCGGCCGGGCCCGCGCTGGCAGACGACGATCTTGCCGGTGGCCGCACCGGCGGTGATCGGCGTGGTGCAGAGGGCGTCCGACCCGACGGCGGTGGCCAGCACGACGGGTGTCGCCGTACCGATGCCCGGCGTGACCGACGAGCCGACGAGGCTCAGGGTCGCGCCGTCCGTCGACGTGAGCTGCACGGTCGACTGGAAGTGCCGGTTCGTCGTGCTCGCACCCACCGTGGTCACCCACGGGCCGCGGTGGTCGACGGTGTCGGGCCCGGGGCCGGAGTTGCCTGCCGATGCGGACACGAAGACGCCCGCGTTGTACGCGTCGAGGAAGGCGAGCTCGACGGCATCGGCGTACGGGTTCGAGCCGCCGCTGATCGAGAAGTTGATGACGTCGACGTTGTCGGTGATCGCCTTCTGGACCGCTGCGACGGAGTCGCTCTGGAAGCAGCCCTGGTCGCCGCACACCTTGTACGCCATGACGTGCGAACGCGGGGCGATGCCGCTCACGATGCCGCGCACGAGACCGAGGATGCTGGCCGCGACGGTGCGGTTGCCCGCCGAGGTGCTTGCAGTGTGCGAGCCGTGGCCGTTGTCGTCGCGCGCCGTCGTGAACTCGGTCGGCAGGAGACCGACGACGGCGTCGTAGGTCGCCATGAAGCGGTCGGCGCCGATGAGCTTGTTGTTGCACGCGAAGGCGGGACCCGGGCTGGCCCCGCCGCTGAACTCGCAGGCTCGGGTGCCCGACAGCGTCGCCTTCGGGGCGGCGTACGCCTTGCCTGCCGGATCGGGGTCGGAGAAGGAGGGGTGCTCGGGCCAGACGCCGGTGTCGAGGACGCCGACGATGACGCCCTCGCCCGCCTTCGACTGCCCGCCCAGGCTCTGCCACAGCACGGGTGCGCCGATGAAGCCGGGGGACACATCGGTCTGCGGCTGCTCGACACGGTCGGGCAGCACGGCCGCGACGCCAGCGGTGCCGACGAGGCCGGCCATCTCCTCGGGTCGTACGAGCATCGAGACGCCGCCGAAGACGAGGTCGTACCTTCCGACGACCTTGGCGCTCGGTGCCTTCGCCTTGGCCGCCTTCTCGAAGGCGGCCTGCTTCTGCTTGACGTGGGCGAGGTACGCGCGGCTTGCCCTCGACGTGGGGTCGAAGGGCCGGCCTGTGGCTCTGGCGCTCGTGGGCGGGAAGCCCTTGAGGTGTCCGTCGTAGCTGACCACAGGCTGGTCATCGAGCTTCACCAGCACGGACACGAGGCCCGACCGGGTGCGCGGGCTGGCCGCGACCACCTTGTCGAGGTCGGACGACACCGTCGAGACCTTGGCGCTCGGAGCGAGCGCATGGGCGGTGAAGCGCGACGGGTCGGGCTTCCCGTCGCCGGCTGCGGCGGGACCACCGGCAGTCAGCGTGGCGAGGACGACGGCCGCGCCGGAGGCGACGGCGGCGAATGCACGGTACGGACGAGACATGGCGACTCCTCGACAACAAGCGGGGACCCCGAAAAATCCGAACCACCACACGCTAGGAGTCAGTCCAAGGCCTGTCCCGGCTTTCGCGAATGCCGAGGCCTCCACGACGAAAGTAGGGCGACAAGTCATGACATATTGCGAACGGCCTTGTCATACAGGCACATTCAGACGAGGCGTAACTCTGGGCGCGTAGGTCAGGCTCGGGCCCGCACGGCCCATGCCGAGGCCAAGATGTAGAACGGCGGCTCGGGCAGGAGCTCGCGGCACCGGTCTCGCAGGGCGACTCGGCCGGCCTCGTCGAGGTTCTGCACGTGTGCGCCCGCAGGGCCGACCCCGAGCGTGTACGGCTCCCACCACTCGTCGAAGGTCGCGTGCCGCACGGTGACCGTGAGGACGCCGTCCTCGATCTGGCTGAGCCCGGCCTCGTCGCAGAGGCGCGACAGCTCACCCTCGTGGACGCCGGGCAGCCCGGACTCGTCGTTCACGTCAGGGTCGAGGTCCCGTGCAGCCTGCCAGAAGGCCGTCAGGGGTCCGCCTCCGCCACCGAGGTCCCAGACGCACGCTGCCACCGTGCCACCGGGTCGGGTGACGCGTCCCATCTCGCGAAAGCCACCCACGGGGTCGGCCATGAAGTGGACGACGAGCTGGGCCAGGGCGTGGTCGAACAGGTCGTCTGGGTAGGGCAGCTGCTCCGCTACTCCGGCCTGTACGTCGAGCGTCGGGAACGACTGCCGCAGAGCGGCCAGGAACGGCTGCGACGGGTCGACAGCAGACACACCGTCGACCCCGAGGCGCTCGACGAGCTCGCGGGTCAGCGCGCCCGTGCCGCAGCCCACGTCGAGCGCCCGACCGGGTGGGGTGACCCCGGCCCAGTCGGCGAACCGTGTAGCGAGCGGTCCCGAGTAGCGCCCCATGAAACGGTTGTACGCATCTGCCGCAACCTCGAAGGTCACCTGCCGACGCTACCGCCGTCAGCCGGCCGACCGCCCCGGAATGCAGATGTTCCGCGCCCCTGCGGCACACGGCGATCTGCGGGCTCATCCGCGGACCGTAGCCGCAGCAGGGAGGCGCCGCACCTGAGCTCGTTCACCCGTGGAGAGTCCGGCGACGAGTGCGACGGCCGCGATGAGCAGGCCCGCCCCGCCGAGCGCGGCCCGGACGCCGACGTGGTCGATGACGAGACCGCCCGTGAGCATGCCCAACGAGACCATGACGTCGACGAGGATCGACTGACCGGCGAGCGCGGCCCGACGGGCCGGGCCCCTCGTCTGCACGACCAGCAGCTGGGTCATGGCTCGGATCCCGATGACCGTGACGCCGCCGGCGGCCGCCGACCAGATCGCGACGGGCACGGGCGTGGTCCACAGCGCCATCGCGCTGAACGTGAGACCTTGGCCGACCCACGAGAGCGTGGCCACCCGCAGCGGCCGTGACGCGGGTGGGCGCGCGCCCACGACGAGAGTCATCGCCAGCGACCCGAGGCCGTATGCCGTGAGGGCCGTCGCGTAGAGCGTCCCCGCCTGCCCGGTCCGTTCGCCCTGCACGGCGAGGCCGAGCGCGAAGGTAAACCACAGCAGGCAGCTCGTTCCCCGCATGACCCAACCGCGGAGGATGTCCGGGTGAGGCCGCACCGAGGCGAGGATGCCCGGCGCGTGCTGGGCCGCGGGCTTCAGCGGGTCGGACGCCGACGTGCTCCCGCTGTGGACCACGGATGCTGTGGCTGATGCCGTCGCTGCCGTCGGCGACAGGACGACGCGGCGCACGACCAGGGCCGACACGACGAGCGACGCCCCCTCGACCCACAGCAGGACGTGCGTCAAGCCGAGGTGCACCCCGACGCCGGCCAGGCCCGGCCCGACGACCATCGCCGCTCGACGCAGCGCGTCGTCCCAGGTGATGACACGGGTGGCCATGCCCTCGCCGATGCGGTCGCCGAGGTCACCGAGCAGGGCGGTGCGGCCCGGCGACGCCAGGGCATCGGAGACCCCGACGGCAAGGCCGGCGACGGCGAGGACGACGAGGTGGAGAGCGCCGACGAGCATCGCGGTCGGGACGACGAGGACCGCGGCGGCCTGCCACAGCGAGACGAGCGCCAGTCCACGACCGTCCGAAAGGCGTTGCCTCAGCCGCCTGGCCCACCACGGCGACGTGATGACCGGCAGGCCGGCGAGCCCTCCGACGAGGCCGGCCGCTGCAGCCGAGTCGAACTGGCTCAGGACGACGAGCGGGAGGGCCAGCTGGGTGAAACGGAACGCGAGGTGCTCGATGGCGTTCGAGGTCAGGACGATGCGTATCGCGCGGCTCGGTGTCACGACATCCAGCCTCGGGCTACTCCCGTTCGGGCGGTAGACGGCGCAACCTCGGCGGTGCTCATAAGATCGTCTTATGGATGCATTGCACCAGGTGCCCGACGTCGAGGACCTCAAGCTCGTGCTCACCCTCCACCGCACGCAGTCACTCGGCTCGGCGGCGCGAGAGCTACTCGTGAGCCAGCCGGCCGCCTCGCAGCGACTGGCCCGGCTCGAGAGACGCTGCGGCACAGTGCTGTTCACCCGCAGCCCCTTGGGCACGACCGCGACGCCGGCTGGTCTCGAGATGGTTCGTCAGGCCGAGCACATCCTCGACCACCTCGGTGGCGTCTATGCGGCCGTCCGGGCGTCGGCTTCGGCGCGAACGCTTCGAGTTGGCACGTTCGCCGGCATCTCCGGCTACGTGTTCCCGGCCCTCGACGAGCTCGTCGGTGACGACGTGCGGCTCTCGACCGTGGTGTACCACGGCAACGAGATGATCGAGCTCGTCGCCGAGGGGTCGATGGATGCGGCCCTCATCGGCATCGCCGAACAGGTGCAGCTGCCTCCGCACGTCGTCGCGCACCGACTCGGCACCGACGAGCTCGTCGCCTTCGTCGCGGCGGGCGTCGACCCACCGCGACGGGGACCGCGCCCGTTCCTCGACCGGGTCGTCACGTACGCGCCGTACGACAACTCCGGACCCGTCATCGCCGAGCGCATCGCAGCCCTCGGGGGAACGGCTCGCCACGCGGCGACGGCGCCGGTCGCGCTCGAGATCTCGCGACGCAGGGAGGGGATCGCCATCGTCCCGTCGAGCGCCGCGCGGATGTCGGGTCGACCCGGCGACCGCGTCGTGACCTCACGCGTCGACCTTCCCGTGCGACTCTCCGTCATCGCCCGCGGCGAGCTCGACCCGGTCCTGGCCGCGGCCCTGCCGGCGCTGGCCCGGGCCCTCGGCCTCCGCCGCCGCTCCACCCCCACCTGACCCCCGCCCCCCTCCCACGAGTCGAGTGGGCACTTTCACCCGCCCCCGCCCCAAGAGTCGAGTGGGCACTTTCACCCGCGCGGCATGCTCGAGCTCCTCGACCCGCCGACCCGTGTGCGCCCGGCTTCACGACCCCAGCAGGATCAGCGGTGTGCGCGGCTCAGTCGTCGAGCTCCTGCACGACCCGCCCTCCGAGGACCTTCTCGATGACGGCACGACCGACGTCGCCGGACTGCTCGATGTCCTCGTCGTCGTGGCTCACGGCCGAGTCGTCGGTGACCGGCGGGGGTGGCTGGTCTTCGTCGCCGGTCCGGGACGCGGAGGACCGCGACCGCGCCTCGGCGAAGGACTGACGGACGGCACTGGCGCCGCGCAGCGCCGAGGCCGTGGGTGGCGGGGCGCTGTCGTCCCCCCTGCCCGAACCGCTGCCCAGCGGGGAGCCGGCCCCTGATGCGCCCTGGGGATCACTCGCCGGCGGCGCGGCCGCGGAGGCGGACCCGGTGCCGGAGTCCGGGCCGGTGGCCCAGTCGGGGGCCGGGCCAGTGGCCGAGCCCCACCCGGCATTGTCCTCGAGCGACCGACCGGACACCGGGCTCAGCCCCGCGTCGGCGAGGGCCGAAACGCCGCGCAACGACGGAGCCGCTGCGGCTTGGGACACTCCACGGGACCCGTGCCCGGCACCGGACCCGCCGGCCGACGAGGAGTCGTCAGCGCCACCGCCCGTCGCGCGGGCGGACCCATGACCTGCGCCGGCATCACCCCACGAGGGGCGGTCGGGCCCACCGGCTGCGAAGGACCCCGAAGCCTCCGATCGGGCTTCAGCGGTGCCGCCACCGGGTGCTCCCCCCGAACCGCCCGGGCCACCCCCGCCACCGACGTCGCCCGGACCGTCCGGCGGACCCTGCGGTACGGCGCCCGGCGGCGGCGCGACGGGCGCCTGCTGCGACACGGCGTCGACGTGGACGCCGTCGACGACCGCGTCGACGCCGAGCTCGTCGATGAGGGCCTGGCGCACGATGTCGGCGTGGTTGCCGGCCCGGAAGGTCTGCGTGAGACCCGCGGTCGCGATGCCGAGGGTCAGCGTCTTGCCGTCGAACGCCGTGACCTGGGCGTTCTGCGAGACGAAGGTCCACGTGATGCGGCGCATCGTGAAGATGCGGCCGAGGACGTTGGGCCATGCGCGGCGGATCGCATCGGTGTCCATGCCGCCCGCCGGCGCAGCAGCCGGAGCGGAGCTGGCGGTCTCCGGTGCGCGACCCACGTGGCTCGCACCCGCCTCGGCCGAGCCGGCGCCAGCCCCTGCACCCCCGGCACGCTCGTCGGTCGAGGCGCCCGAGAGGTGGTGGTCGGCCCTGTGCGAGGCCTCAGCCACCGACGGCCCACCTACTGACTCGTCGGGCGCCATGACCGGCGGAGCCCCGACCTCGGCACGCACCGCGTCGACCCTGCCCTCGTCGCCCGGGCCCGTCTGGCGGCCGACGGCCTGCTGGAGGCCCGATCGGCCACCGCCGCCCATGCCGCCGGCCGAGTGCGACGCACCGGACGCCGCCCCACTCGCCGGGGGCGTGTAGTCGGAGACCGTTCGCGGTGGCGCCGCGACGCCGGAGGCCGGCGGACCTGTCGGCGGTGACACCTGAGCCGAGGGCGCCCGCGGGGACGAGCTGAGCGGTGCACCGCCGCCCGAGGCGCTCGGGACGCCGCCCACGTCGAGGCGACGCTCCAAGCGGTCGAGGCGAGCGGCATACCCCTGCTCCCCCGACGCCGCCGGGAGGAGGATGCGGGCGCAGATCAGCTCCAGCTGCAGTCGCGGCGCGGTGGCGCCCGTCATCTCGGTGAGGCCGGTGTTGACGATGTCGGCGGCGCGCGACAGGGCGCCGGGACCGAACGCCGCCTGCTGCACGCGCATGCGCTCGAGCTGGTCCTCGGGGACGCCGCGCAGCACTTGGGAGACGCCCTCGGGGATGGCCGCCACGATGATGAGGTCACGCAGCCGCTCGAGGAGGTCCTCGATGAAGCGACGCGGGTCGTGGCCCGACTCGATGACCTTGTCGATCTGCCGGAACGTCGCCGCGCCGTCGCCCGCCGCCAGCGCGTCGACGGTGCTGTCGAGCAGCTCGCCGTCGGTGAAGCCGAGCAGCGAGACCGCCCCGTCGTAGGTCAGGCCCTCGGGGCCCGAGCCGGCGATGAGCTGGTCGAGGACGGAGAGCGAGTCACGCACCGACCCCCCACCCGCGCGCGTGACGAAGCTGAGCACCCCAGGCTGCACCGCCACCGACTCGGCCTCGAGCAGCCGCTCCATGTAGGCGCTCAGCTTGGCCGGCGGCACGAGTCGGAACGGATAGTGGTGCGTGCGTGAGCGGATCGTGCCGATGACCTTCTCGGGCTCGGTCGTCGCGAAGACGAACTTCACGTGCTCCGGCGGCTCCTCGACGATCTTGAGGAGCGCGTTGAAGCCCTGCGGCGTCACCATGTGCGCCTCGTCGATGATGTAGATCTTGAAGCGGCTCTGCGCCGGGCCGTAGCTGGCCCGCTCGCGCAGGTCGCGGGCGTCGTCGACACCACCGTGGCTGGCCGCGTCGATCTCGATGACGTCGACCGAGCCGGAGCCGCCGCGTGCGAGCGCCACGCACGAGTCGCACGTGCCGCACGGGATCGGCGTCGGGCCCTGCTCGCAGTTCAGGCAGCGCGCGAGGATGCGGGCGCTCGTCGTCTTGCCGCAGCCGCGGGGGCCGCTGAAGAGGTAGGCGTGGTTGACGCGCCCCGTGCGCAGCGCCTGCATGAGCGGCTCCGTCACGTGCTCCTGGCCGATGACGTCGGCGAAGCTCTCGGGCCGGTAGCGGCGGTACAGGGCGGTGGCCATGCCGGAAACACTAACCGTCCGGACCGACGCCCGACTCCGCGGTGAACAGCTCCTTACGGATCGCCCACATCCATCGCTTCCGGCGGGCGGCTGTCAGGGGCCCCACCTACTGTCTTAGGCACGCCGGTCCGGGCGCATCCCGCGCTGTCAGCGGCCGTGAGGAGGAGGTCACGATGCCCGACCCCAGCTGGGACGCCGACACCTTGGTGGCCCGCTACGACGAGGTCCGAGCCCACACCGAGTCGCTCGCCGCGCCGTTGTCACCCGAGGACCAGACGGTCCAGTCCATGCCGGACGTCTCTCCCACGAAGTGGCACCGAGCGCACGTGACGTGGTTCTTCGAGACGTTCGTGCTGGCCGACAACGAGCCGTCGTTCCGGCCGTACCAGGACCAGTACTGGTTCCTCTTCAACAGCTACTACGAGGGCGTCGGGCCCCGCTACGCACGCGCCGAGCGCGGCCACATCACGCGCCCGGGCGCCCACGACGTCGGCCTCTACCGCGACGACGTCGACGCGCGCATGCGCGACCTCGTGACGACCCTCGACGGCGGCGCGCTGGAGAAGCTGACCTCGACCATCGAGCTCGGCTTCCACCACGAGCAGCAGCACCAGGAGCTGCTCCTCATGGACATCAAGCACGTCCTGTCGGTCAACCCGCTCAACCCGGCGTATGCCGGCACGCCCCTCGCGTCGTCCGAGCCCGACGCGTTGGGCTGGGTCGACGTCGAGGGCGGGCTCGTCGAGGTCGGTCACCGGGGCGACGGCTTCAGCTTCGACAACGAGCTGCCCCTGCACCAGCAGTGGCTCGAGCCCTACCGTCTCGCCGACCGGCTCGTGACCAACGGCGAGTGGCTCGAGTTCATGGCCGACCGCGGCTACGACCGGCACGAGCTCTGGCTCTCCGACGGCTGGGGGCGAGTGCGAGCCGAGGGCTGGCGCGCTCCGTTCTACTGGACCGAGGTCGACGGCGTCTGGTTCGAGCACACGCTGAGCGGCACGCGTCCGGTCGACCCGGGACTCCCGGTGAGCCACGTCAGCCACTACGAGGCCGACGCCTACGCCACCTGGGCCGGCAAGCGGCTGCCGACCGAGGCCGAGTGGGAGCACGCGGTCGTCGCCGACGGCCAGGCTGACGCGACGGCATCCGGCGGCAACCTCTCCGACCTGCAGACCTTCCACCCCCGCGCGGCCGGGCCGAGCACCGGGCACCTGCGCCAGGTCTACGGAGACTGCTGGGAGTGGACGTCGTCGGCGTACCTCGCATATCCCGGCTACCACCCGCCGGCCGGCGCCATCGGTGAGTACAACGGCAAGTTCATGTCGGGCCAGATGGTGCTCCGTGGTGGCTGCGCACTGACCCCGCCCGGTCACGCGAGGGCGACGTACCGCAACTTCTTCCCGCCGGGATCGCGCTGGGCCCTGTCGGGTGTGCGCCTCGCCGACGGAGGGGCCCGCTGATGGCGGCACGCGAGCCGGTCGTCACCGTCGCGCTCGACCCCGACTGGGCCTCGGGCGCACTCGTCGAGGACGTACGCCGCGGGCTGGGCTCCCAGCCCCGCACCCTGCCGCCGAAGTGGCTCTACGACGACGTCGGCTCCGAGCTCTTCGATGCGATCACCCGGCTGCCGGAGTACTACCCGACGGAGTGCGAGCGGGCCATCCTGCGTGACCACGCCGACGACATCGTCGCGGCGTGTGACGCGACGACGGTCGTCGAGCTCGGCAGCGGCACGAGCGACAAGACCCGCACGCTGCTCGACGCCTTCACGGCGACCGGACGCCTGCGGCGGTTCGTCCCTGTCGACGTGTCCGATGCGACGCTCCGGCAGGCCGCGGCCGAGCTCTCGGCGCGCTACCCGTCGATCACGGTCGAGGCCCTTGTCGGCGACTTCACTCTCCACCTCGGGCACCTGCCGCGCGGCGACCGGCGTCTCGTCGCCTTCCTCGGCGGCACCATCGGCAACTTCTACCTGGAGGAGCGGGCGGCGTTCCTCGGTGCCCTCGCCGACAGCCTCGAGCCGGGCGACTGGTTCCTCCTCGGCACCGACCTCGTCAAGAGCAGCGACCGGCTCATCGCGGCCTACGACGACAGTCGCGGTGTCACGGCCGCCTTCGTCACCAACTGCCTCCACGTGCTCAACCGCGAGCTCGACGCCGACTTCGACGTCGAGGCGTTCTCCTACGTCCCGTTCTGGGATCCGCGGATGGAGCGGATGGACCTGCGGCTGCGCGCCGACATGCCGCAGCGGGTGCGCGTCCCGGGGGCCGGGATCGAGTTCGACCTGGCGCACGGTGAGGAGATCCGGGTCGAGATCTCGACGAAGTTCCGACCGGAGCGCATCCGCGACGAGCTCGCCGCCGCCGGCTTCTCGGTCGAGCGCACGTGGACGGACGAGGGCGGTGACTTCGCCGTCACCCTGGCCCGTCTCGCGGGCTGACCGACACGTGGCGTCCCGCCCCCGGTTCGATGTATCTGCGCGTCACCGGTGGCGCGCAGATACATCGACTTTCGGCGTTTGGCACACTGGGCAGCGATTACGACACGACGTAGGAGATGACCGGATGACGCCTCGCACCCTTTACCGCCGCATCGCCCTAGCGGAGGTGGTCACGTGGGCGCTGCTGCTGCTCGGGATGGTCCTCAAGTACGTCACACGCACCACCGAGCTCGGCGTCAAGGCCTTCGGTCTGCTGCACGGCGTCGTGTTCATCGCCTTCTGCCTCGTGACCGTCCTGCTCTGGGTCATCCAGCGGTGGACGGTGCGTGAGGGACTGCTCGGTCTGCTCAGTGCCGTGCCGCCGTTCCTCACGGTCTGGTGGGAGCGCCGGCTCGAGCGCCGCGGCCGCCTCGACGCCGGCTGGCGCCTTGGGCGCGATGGTGACATGCCCGCCAACCCTGCCGAACGCGTTGTCGCCGCCCTTCTGGCCCGCCCCGCCGTGGCGGTCGGCATCGGGGTCGTCGCGGTACTCGCCCTGACCGGCGTCGCCCTCCTCGTCGGTCCACCCGCCAGCAACCCGGGCTGAGCATGTCTCTCCGAGTCGGGACTCGGTGCAAAGTGCCCACTCGACTCTGAGGGTGGCGGTCGGGAGTCGGTGCAAAGTGCCCACTCGACTCAGCGGGGGGCGGTGGGGTCGGTGCAAAGTGCCCACTCGACTCAGCGGGGGGGCGGTCGGGACTCGGTGCAAAGTGCCCACTCGACTCAGCGGGGGGCGGTCGGGACTCGGTGCAAAGTGCCCACTCGACTCAGCGGGGGGCGGTCGGGGTCGGTGCAAAGTGCCCACTCGACTCAGCGGGGGGGCGGTCGGGACTCGGTGCAAAGTGCCCACTCGACTCAGCGGGGGGCGTGGTCGAGTGGGCAGTTTGCACCCGTGGGAGGGTGTCCTGGACGGCGTGACGACGGGAGAGAGCTGATGGGATCGGTCGCGGTGCTGACGGGCGAGGTCCGGGCCGACGCCGTCGGCAAGTCCATCGACACGACCACGCTGCTCCTGCCCACCGACGTGCAGGCCGACCCCGGCGAGTGCGTCGTGCTGCGAGGCCCGAACGGCTCCGGCAAGACGACGCTGCTGCGCATCATCGGCGGGCTCCTGCCGCCCTCGACGGGCACGGCGACCATCGGCGGACGTGAGGCGGACGAGCGCGACCGGGCCGTACGCGCCGCCGTCGCAGGCCTGCTCGGTGCGCCGACCACCTACCGCGACCTCACGCTCATCGACCACCTCGTCCTCATCGACTCGACGTGGGGCGGCGACCCGAGCACCTCGGACGAGCGCGGCACGGCTCTGCTCGCCTCACTGGGGATGGACCACCTCGACGACCGCTTCCCGCACGAGCTGTCGTCCGGTCAGGAGCAGCTGTTCCGGCTCGCCCTCACGTTCGCGCGGCCGTCGACGGTGCTGCTGCTCGACGAGCCCGAGCAACGCCTCGACACGACCAAGCGTCAAGTCGTGGCCGGCCTCATCCGCGAGCGCACCGAGGCCGGCGCGACCGTCGTCATGGCCTGCCACGACCCGGACCTCACCGAGGCTCTCGCCACGCGTGTCGTCGACGTCATCCCGGCCCGCTGAGCGACGCCATGGCTGACGAGGCGACCGGCACGCGCTCCGACGGGTCCGGCGACGGGCCTGCCGACGGGCCTCCCGACGGGCCTGTCCTCGAGGTCGACGACGACGCCTGGCTCGGGCAGGCGGACTGGGTCATCGGCGGCGAGGCGTCCGCCAAGGCGCGCGCGCAGGGTCGCTACGCGGCATACCTGCTCCTCCTCTTCTCACTCGTCTACGGGTTCCCGTTCGTCCAGGCGGTGTTCCGCACGTCCGACCGCGTGTGGCTGCGCGACCAGGTGACCTCGCCGGCTGCGCTCGCCATCGTCGTGGCGGCGGTCGGGGCCCTCATGGGAGCAGCCTTCTGGGCTGGGCGAACTCGCGGCCCGGTCGTGCCGCCGCTGCCGTGGATCGACCTCGTGCTGTCGGCGCCGGTCGATCGCGCCCTGGCCCTGCGCCGGTGGTGGCGGTTCGCGGTCGCGGGTGGGCTGCTCGTCGGCGGCCTCCTGGGTCTCGTGCTCGGCGGGGGCCTCGCCTACTCCGAGGTGACGGGCGTCGTGGCGATCCCCGTCGTCACGGTGGCGGGCCTCCTCGCCGGCCTCGTCACGACGCGACTGTGGCTGTGGGGACAGGCGCGCACCTGGCCGGGGCCCGATCGCGGCCCCGGACTGCTGTGGCGCATCGACGACGCGCTGCGCGAGCTGCACGTGGAGTCGATGCGGGCGCACTCGGCCAACACGTCGACGCTCGCCGGCTCTGCCATGACGGGCAACCTGCGCACCGCACGGCTCGCCCTCGCACCACCGGTGCGGCACGCCCGCTCGGTACGCCTGCGTCCGGGCCGCCCCATCCCTGTCATCGTGCGACGTGACGTCCTCGGGATGCGGCGCCAGCCGGCGCTGCTCGCCGATGGGCTCGGGCTCGTCGCGCTCGGGACGGCCGTGCTCCTCTGGGGCGTCACGCAGGCGGCGGCGCCGGGGTTCGCGGTCACGCTCGCGCTGCTGCCCCTCTACCTCGGCTACGGCGCGCTCGCGGAGGGGCTGCGCCTGCAGGCCGACAACATCGGCACCCCGTCGCTCATCGGGGTGGACGCGCTGCCTGAGGCCGCTGCCCACCTCGTCGTCCCGACCCTGCTCACGGGTGGCGCGCTCGGCGGCGGGCTCGCCCTCGCGTCGCTCTGGAGCCCGGTGACCGCGGACTCGGTCGTCGCCGTCACCGTCGTGCTGGCGCTGCTGTGCGGCGGTCACCTGCTTGCGGCGTTCCGCGGGGCGCCGGACGTGCGCTACGGCCCGCAGGCCATGATCGCGTGGTACCTCCGGCCCAGCATCATCGTCGTCGTGCTGGGCTCGCTCGTGCCCTTCCTCACCAAGGCCGGCGTCCGGGCGGGCTGGATCGCGGCCGTGTGCTGGGTCGTCGCGGCTGTCCTCGTCTGGGGGTTCGCCCGGGTGCAGCGGCTCACGCACCTGCATCGCGCCTGACCGCAACCCGCTCGCGAGCAGGTGCACCCACTCGTTAGGTTCGTGGGCCATGAGCGAGCTGCGCACGCGTGACGTCGTCGAGTCGGACCTCCCCTCCATCCTCGCGATCCGCAACCGGTCCTTCGGCCCGCTCGGCGTCGGCGGCGAGGACTGGTGGAGGCGGGTCTCGGCAGAGACGCTCGGTGGCCGGATGCTCGCGGTCGTCGACGACGGCGGGGTCGTCCTGGGGGCCGGTCGCATCCGGCCGTACGAGCAGGCCTGGGGCGGACGTCATCTGCCCATGGGCGGTGTCGCCGGGGTCTACGTCGAGCCGAGCGCCCGTGGCGCCGGCGTCGCGACGACCCTGACGCGCGCACTCGTGGCGCGCATGGGCGAGCTCGGCGACGTGGTGTCGTGCCTCTTCCCGACGACGGCGACCCTCTACCGCCGCTCGGGCTACGAGATCGGCGGCACCCAGCCAAGGACCACGTATGCCGCCCACCTCCTCCGCGACCTCGGCGCCGCCGGTGCGGGGCGGGGAGGAGCCGACGGCGCAGAGCGCCTGCGTACCGCCCGGCCCGATGATGCGCAGCGACTGCACGACCTCGCGCGCGCGGCCCACGCCCGTCACACGGCGAGCGGACCGATGGTGCCCTCGGTGGCGGCGTTCCGCGGGATGCTCGAGCGCGACGAGCTCAACGCGTACGTCCTCGGCGACGGGTTCGTCGTCTACGGCCTGTCCGACGGCGCGGTCACGGTCGAGCACCTCGTCGCGACGACGCCCGAGTCGGCTGCGACCCTGTGGGGGCTCGTCGGTTCCGGGTCGTCGGCGGCCCCGACCGTGCACACCTACCTCGACCCGCGCGATCCGGTGACCCTTGCCCTCGGCGGGCTCGCCGCGACGGACGTGCAGCAGGTCCCCTGGATGGCCCGGGTCGTCGACCTCGTTGGGGCCGTGGCCGGCCGCGGCTTCGCCCCCCACACGTCGGTCGAGGCGTCGCTCGTCGTCGACGACTCCGACATGCCCGCCAACTCGGGGCGCTGGACCCTCACCCTCGCCGGAGGCCGCGGCACCGCGACCCGGATCGACGACGCCCCCACACCCCGAGACGGTCGCGGCACCGAGGTCGGTGGCCCACCCACCTCGACCGGCCGGGGCGAGCCGCTGCGCGTCGACGCACGCGGGCTGTCGGCCCTCTGGTGCGGCTGGTCCGTCTCGCGGCTGCGCCAGGCAGGGCTCGCGACCGGTGGCGACCCCGGCCGTGACGCCGACGGTGACGCCGCCCTCGACGCCGTGTTCGCGTCGACCCCCTACATCAACGAGTACTTCTGAGCCTTCGGCTCGCGGTGGTTTCAGGCGGACGTGCGGGTGGCCACGCGCTGGGGCTCGCGCACCGACGGAAGCGCGAGCAGCGCGATGACGGCCATCGCTCCGACGACGAGCAGCGAGCGCAGCACGCCGACGTGGTCGCCGAGGAAGCCGAGCAGCGGCGGACCGGCGAGGAAGGCGGTGTAGCCGATCGTCGAGACGACGCTCATGCGGGCGGGGGCCCGCGCCGGGTCGTCGGCGGCGGCGCTCATACCGACGGGGAAGCCGAGGCTGGCGCCGACGCCCCAGACGGCCGCCCCGACGAAGGCGAGCACCGGGCCGCCGAAGACGACGAGGAGGCAGCCGACGACGGCCGAGACGAAGAGGATGCGGAGGACCGGGATGCGGCCGCGCTCGTCGAGCAGGCGCGTGCCGAGCAGCCGGCCGGCGGTCATCGCGGTGAGGAAGACGGCGAACCCGACGACGCCGACCCAGCGCTCGAGGCCGTAGCCGTCGGAGAGCGCAACGGCGACCCAGTCGTTGGCGGTGCCCTCCGTGAACGCCGCCGCGAGCACGACGACGCCGATGAGCAGGGTGCGCGGCTCACGCCAGGCGGACGCGATGCCCGCCTTCTGCTTGACCTCGCTGCCGTCCTCGTCGAGCTCGACCGCGCGCGGCAGGAAGGCCTTGAAGAACCACGGCGTGACGGCGAGCAGCATCACGACGACACCGACGAGGTGGACCGCGATCGACACGTGCATCGCGGACAGCCCGGCGCCGATGAGGGCGCTGATGACGGTGCCTCCGCTGAAGGCGGCGTGGAAGCGCGGCATGATCGCTCGCCCGAGGAAGCGTTCGACGGAGGCGCCCTCGAGGTTCATCCCGACGTCGAAGACCCCGACTCCCATGCCGACGAGGAAGAGCCCGGCCATCACGACCGGACGGTTGTGCAGGCCGGTCACGCCGACCCCGACGGCGACGAGGCCGACGCTCTGCACGAGGGCCGCGCCGAGGAGGGTCCGTGCGGCGCCGAGGTGGTGGACGATCCAGCCGGAGATCGGCAGGCCGAGCACCGAGCCGACGGAGGCCGCGAGCAGCGTGACGCCGAGCTCACCCGCGGTGAGTGCCAGCTCGTGCTTGAGGTCGGGCACGCGCGACGCGAACGCCGCGAAGGCAGCACCGTTGATCGCGAAGGCCGTGAAGACGGCGGTGCGAGCCGTGCTGACGACGGCGGCCGGCGGGGCGCTGGCGGCGGCGGGCATGTGTGAAGCCTCTCAGGAATCGGCCGTGCTCTGCTTCGAATCGATTCGACTCGAATCGTTTCGATAGCATGCCTCCCATGGTTGCCCGAGGTCAAGCCCGAGCCACGCTCCGCGATGTCGCCGAGCGCGCGGGGGTGTCACTCTCGACCGCCTCGCTCGTCTTCAGCGGCAAGGGGCCCGTCGCCGAGGCGACCGGTGAGCGCGTGCGAGCCGCCGCGGCCGAGCTCGGGTTCACCGGCCCGAACCCGCTCGCCTCGTCGCTGCGTCAGGGCCGGGCAGGTGCTGTCGGGGTCCTCGTGGAGGGCCGGCTCCGCATGGCGTTCCGTGACCCCTTCGCGGTCGCCGTCCTCGACGGACTCGCCGAGGAGCTCGAACGCGTGCCGACGGGGATGCTCCTGCTCGGCCAGCCCACCGACGACGTGGAGTCCGTCGTGCCGCAGCTCGCGGGGCTCGCGCTCGACGCCGTCGTCTTCTCGCTGTGCGGCCCCGGCGACCACCCGGCGGTCGACCACCTCGCCGCTCGCGGGATCCCGATGTTCAGCACCGGCGTCCCGAGCGACCGGCGCGTGACCCAGGTCCGCATCGACGAACGGGGCTCCATCGCCGAGATCTCGCGCTACCTGCGCGACCTCGGCCACCGGAAGGTCGCGCAGGTAGCCATGCCGCTCGGGTCGATGGGCGAGCCCGGGCCGGTCCGCGACGACCTCGTGACCGACGCCAACGTGCACATCCCCTCGGTCGGCCGCGTGCTCGGCTTCCGCGACGTCTTCGGCGCCGACGCGCCCGTCATCCAGACCGGCGACGGCTCGTCCGTCGAGGGCGGCATCATCGCGGGCCGGGCCCTGCTCGACGTCCCGGGACCGGAGCGGCCGACGGCGATCGTCGCCCAGTCCGACGTCATCGCGGCCGGGGTCGTCATCGCCGCCGAGGAGCTCGGCCTCCGCATCCCCGACGACCTCAGCGTCACCGGCTTCGACGGTGTCGACCTGCCGTGGCTGCCGCACCGCCTCACCACGATGGACCAGCAGGGCCGCGAGCGCGGCCGGATCGTCGGCCGGCTCGTGCGTCGCCGGCTGGACGGCACCCGCCCCCGCAACGTCACCGCACGCGTCACGCTGCGCGAGGGCACGACGACCGCTCGACCGCGCTGACCGGCACACTGCGATCCGGGACGCCGGGGAAAAGGGACACCCCGCGTACCTGGAAGAGCTCTCCTACCCTTGCTGCATTCCTGCCCTGGGGGAGTTCGGAGAGGTACCACCACGCGGGGTGCCGACGGTCAGTGTATGCCGCCGCCGACGTCAGCCGGAAATCCGCCCGTCCGCCGGTTGCGGGACCGACTCGACCAGCCGGATGCCGTTGACGTGCGGCGGCAGCCGACGCTCGACGACGAGCGCGATGACGGCGAGCAGAGCGCACGCGCCGACGAGGAAGCCGATGTAGACGAGGCCCAGGCCGCGGCCGATGAGCACGCTCGCGACGACGGGTCCGACGACGAACGCGACCGAGAACATGAGCGCACTGAGCGCGTTGTAGCGGCCGCGCAGGTGGTCCGGCGCGAGGTCGTTGACCATGGCCGCACTCGTGGGCTGGAGCATCGTCTCGCCCAGGCCGAAGACGCCGGCACACGCACAGAGGAACAGCGTCGCGACGAGCGTGCCCGGCACGAGCGACGTGGCGCCGAGCAGCGACCACGCGACCATCCACGTCAGCGCCATGACGACCGTGACCCGGGTGCGGCGCCGGCCCTCGATGCGCTGGATCACGAACAGCTGGAGCACGACGATGACGATGGTGTTGGCGGCGAAGGCGTAGCCGAGGCCCTCCGTCGAGATCTGGCCCTCGGCACGTGCGTAGGCGGGCATGCCGGCATTGAGCTGGGGGTAGCTGACGAGCGCGGCGATCGAGACGAGGAGCAGCAGCGCCCGCAGCTTCGGGTCACGCAGCAGCGCAAGGTAGGACACCTTGGCGCCGTCGTCGTCGGCGGGCCTCTCGACACGGTCGCGCGCGTGGCGCAGCGGACCCAGCAGGATGACGAGGGCCGGGACGTAGCTGAGCGCGTCGAGCAGGTAGACGGTGGTGAACGTGCCCGGACGCGCCACGTCGACGAACCGGCCACCGACGATGCCGCCGATGCCGATGCCGAGGTTGAGCAGGGTGAAGTTGATGCCGAAGTAGCGCTGCCGCTGGCCGGACGGGATGAGGTTGCCGATGAGTGCGCTCGAGGCCGGCCACACGATGCCGAAGCCGTAGCCGAGGAGCACGAGCGCGAAAGCGGCCTGCGCCGTCGTCGTCGCGTAGGCGAGCAGGACGTCGGCGAGCAGCAGAGCCACGAGGCTGCTCGCGTAGACGCGGCGCGGGCCGATGCGGTCGATGAGCGCTCCGGCCGGGGTCACCAGCACGATGCCGACCCCCGCCTGCAACGCGAGGAGCAGGCCGACCGTCTCGAGCGCGATGCCGCGGACCTCGTGGAGGTAGACGACCATGAACGGCAGGACGAGCCCCGTGCCGATCGCCTGGAACACGACGGTCGAGATGAGCAGCCGTCCGTCGCGGGGCAGGTCCTGCCAGAAGGAGGACAGCGGGGGGCGGGTCGTGGTCGAGCTCACCGGAAGAGTCTGCCGTCCCCCACCGACAGTGTCGTCAGGTTTTCGGCGTAGACCGACTCCTTCTGCTCGCATGCCGTTGGCCGTGTGGCGCGTGCCGCGTGCCGCGGAGGATGGGGGAACAGATCGACCCCGTCGCGCTGGGCGCGACGGGGTCGATGTGTTCGGCGGAGGATGGGGGATTTGAACCCCCGAGGGTTTTATCCCAACACGATTTCCAATCGTGCGCACTAGGCCACTATGCGAATCCTCCGTCGGGCAGGTTACCGGAGCCGCACCGCCGAGAAGAAATCGTGTTGTCGGTGAAGCGAGGTGAGACCCGATTGCCGCGCGTCAGCCCGCCCTGAAAGCATCGGTCGCATGTCGCTCGCCGCACTCCACCGCCGCAACCTGCTCAAGGAGACCGACCTGACGCCCGAGGAGTTCCGGGCGCTGCTCGACCTCGCCGCCGAGCTCAAGGCCGCGAAGCGCGAGGGCCGCGAGGAGCGACGCCTCACCGGCAAGAACATCGCGCTCGTCTTCGAGAAGACCTCGACCCGCACCCGCTGCGCGTTCGAGGTCGCGGCCGCCGACCAGGGCGCGAGCACGACCTACCTCGACCCGAACGGCTCGCAGATCGGTCACAAGGAGTCGGTCAAGGACACCGCGCGCGTGCTCGGCCGCTTCTACGACGGCATCGAGTACCGAGGCGCCGGCCACGATGTCATCGAGACGCTCGGGGCGTTCGCCGGCGTGCCCGTCTGGAACGGCCTCACCGACGACTGGCACCCGACGCAGTCGCTGTGCGACGCGCTGACGATGCGAGAGCACGCGGGCAAGCCCGACGAGCAGATCGCGTACGCCTACGTCGGCGACGCCCGCTTCAACGTCGGCAACTCGCTCCTCGTCTCGGGCGCCATCCTCGGCATGGACGTGCGCATCGTGGCTCCGCGCGCGCTGTGGCCGTCGGACGCCGTCGTCGCCGTCGCGCGCCGGTATGCCGCGGAGACCGGTGCGCGGGTCACCGTGACCGACGACGTGGCCGAGGGCGTCAAGGGTGTCGACTTCGTGCACACCGACGTCTGGGTGTCGATGGGCGAGCCGAAGGCCGTGTGGGCCGAGCGCATCGAGCTGCTGTGGCCCTACCAGGTCAACGCGGAGCTCCTTGCCCTGTCGGGCAATCCGCGGGTCAAGTTCATGCACTGCCTGCCCGCCTTCCACGACCTGGAGACGAAGGTCGGCCTCGACGTCCACGAGCAGTTCGGGCTCAAGGAGCTCGAGGTCACCGACGACGTGTTCGAGTCGCAGGCGTCCATCGTCTTCGACCAGGCCGAGAACCGGATGCACACGATCAAGGCAGTCATGGTCGCCACGATGACCCAGCTCTGACGCCCGACGTTCACCCTCGGCTGGGGGCGGCGTTCACGCGGGTGCGGGAGAACGGCATCCATGCGCATCTCTCCCAGTCGAAACCGCACCCTCCGGACCTCCCCCCGCACCCCACACCGCACTCGACCGCTGCGCGCCGCGCTCGCCGCGCTGGTCCTGCTCCCGGCGCTGGGCGCCGGAGCCACCGTGTCTGCCTCGGCTGCCCAGGCGGACGACCTCTCCGCACAGCAGAAGGCCGGCCACTTCGGCTTCGCCGTCATCGGTGACGTGCCTTACGGCGCGGCACAGATCGCGGCGTTCCCGTCGATGGTCGACCGGATCAACGCCGAGCCCGGGCTCGCGCTCGCGGTACACGTCGGCGACATCAAGAACGGCTCGTCGCCGTGCACCGACGAGTACAGCGCGATGATCCGGACGCAGTTCGACCGGTTCGTGGCGCCGCTGCTGTACACGCCGGGCGACAACGAGTGGACCGACTGCCACCGCGTCGCCGCCGGTGGCTACGACCCGCTCGAGCGGCTCGCCGCCGTGCGCGAGACGTTCTTCGCGCAGCCGGGACGCACGCGGGGCGCCGATCCGATCACGGTGGACTCGCAGGCGGCCCGAGGTCTCCCCGAGAACGTGTCGTTGCGGCGTCAGGGCCTGTCGATGGCCACCCTGCACGTCGTGGGCAGCAACAACGACCTCGCGCCGTGGACGGGCCTCGGCCTCACCTCCCCGACCCGTGAGCAGGTGGCCGAGGAGCGCGCCCGGATGGACGCGACGATCGACCTCGTCCGCGAGACCTTCGCGCAGGCGAGGCTGCGCCACGACCGCGCCGTCGTCCTCTTCCAGCAGGCCGACATGTTCGACCCGACGTTCGCGCCGACCCCGGCCGGCACGTCGTCGTTCAACCCCCTCGTCCAGGTGCTCGTCGACGAGGCGAGCAGATTCGACGGCGAGGTGTACCTCTTCGACGGCGACAGCCACCACTACAACGTCGACCAGCCGCTGGCGACCGGCTCGCGCTGGCTGGGCTACTACGACGTCGAGGGCGTGGCCGACAACCTGACCCGCGTCACGGTGGACGGCGAGGAGCAGAACACCGACTTCCTCAAGGTCACCGTGAACCGCCCGGGCGCCGCGCACGTGCTCTCGTGGGACCGCGTCCCGTACGCCTCCTGACCCCCACAGTGCGCCACCGGGACCAGTGCGTATGCCGTCGGGCGGAGTCCGCGCGACGGCATACGCCGGTGCCCCGGCCGCCAGGACGTCAGCGCCGGCGAGGCAGGTAGCGGTGCTCGGGACGCCCGGTCGAGCCGTACGTGAGGTCGAGGTCTAGCAGCTGCTTCTTGACGAGGCCGGCGAGGTAGCGCTGCGCCGTCGGCCGGCTCGCGCCGAGGATCTCAGCGACCTCGGCCGCCCCGATCGGCGCGGGTGCGGCCGCCACGATCTCGAGCACGCGGGCCATCGTCGGCTGCAGCGTCCGGGTCGCGGCGGCCCGGCGAGGTGGCGCGCCCCGCAGGCCGTAGAGCGTGTCGACGACGTGCTGGTCGGCCTCCGGTGCGCGGTCGATCCGCTCGGCCCACGTGCGGTACCCCTCGAGCTGCTCGCGCAGGGCAGCGTAGGTGAAGGGCTTCACGAGGTAGTACAGCGCCCCGAGCTGCATCGCCGTGCGCACCGAGTCGATGTCGCGCGCCGCGGTGACGAGGAGGAAGTCCGGCACGCGCTCCCCCGACGCCGCGATCTGCCGGACGAGGTCGAGACCGCTGAAGTCGGGCAGGTACATGTCGAGGAGCAGCAGGTCCGGCGCCGTCGAGGTCACGAGCTCGCGGGCCTCGGCGCCGGTGTGGGCCTCGCCCACGACCTCGAAGCCGGGCACCCGGGCGACGCTCAGGGCGTGTGCCTGTGCGACGTGGTAGTCGTCGTCGACGACGAGGACACGGATCATGACACTCCTTCGGGGACCCGCAGCGGCAGCCGGACCTCGAACCGGGCACCGTCGGGTGAGCTCGCCTCGATCGTCCCACCGGCCCGTGTGACGAGCCGGTGCACGAGGGCGAGGCCGACACCGCGAGGCATCGTGCCCCGGGGCTGCTTCGTCGAGAAGCCGTCGACGAAGACGTCGCGCAGGCGCTCGTCGGCGATGCCGGGGCCGGTGTCGGTCACCGTCAGCACCAGCGCGTCGTCGGTGCAGCCGACCCGCACGACCACCTCGCCGCGGGGATGCTCCCCGGCCGACGCGGGGTCGTCGGCCACGGCGTCGACGGCGTTGTCGACGAGGTTGCCGAGGACCGTCACGACGGGCAGGTCGTCGTCGCGTCCCGCCTCGAGACGGCTGCTCGGGTCGAGGCGCACGACGACGTCGCGCTCCGCCGCGACGGTGCTCTTGGCGAGCAGCAGGGCCGCGACGACGGGCGAGCCGATGCGCGCCCGGATCTCCTCGCTGGCCAGGACGGTCCCGGCCTGCAGCTCCTGGCTGTAGCGCGTGGCCTCCTCGATCTCACCGAGCTCGAGGAGCACCGAGAGCACGTGCAGGCGGTTCGAGAACTCGTGCTCCTGCGCGCGCAGGGCTGTCGAGAGGCTCTCCATCGAGTCCAGCTGGCGCACGAGGGCCTCGAGCTCGGTGCGGTCCCGGATCGTGACCACCCAGCCGGCGTTGCGTCCGGCCACCGTCACGGGCATCCGGTTGAGCACGAGCAGGTGCTCGTCGGTGACGGCGACGAGGTCTGGGCCCTCGACCGCGCCCGTGATGATGCGTCGCAGCCGGCCCTCGGGCACGACGTGCTCGACACGGTGGCCGAGCCCGGCGGACGTGATGCCGAGCAGCCGGCGCGCCTCCTCGTTGAGCACGTTGATGCATCCCTTGGCGTCAACGGCCAGCACGCCCTCCCGGATGCCGTGGAGCATCGCCTCGCGCTCCTGCATGAGCGCGACGATCTCGGCCGGCTCGAGACCGAAGGTCACCCGCTTGATCGCGCGTGCCAGCAAGAGCGAGGCGGCGACGCCGAGGGCGAGCGCGATGGTGGCGTAGAGCGCGATGTCGAGGACCTGGGCGTGGAGCCGAACGCCGACCTCCGACTCCAGGATGCCGACGGACACCTCGCCGACAGCGCGTCCGGACGCGTCGACGATCGGCGCCCGGGCGTTCGCGGAACGGCCGAGGCTTCCCTCGTCGATGCCCGTGTGCACCTGCCCGTCGAGCGCGACGACAGGTTCCTCGATGCGCTGGCCGATGAGCGCGGGGTTCGGGTGCGAGTAGCGCCGACCGGTGCGGTCGATGATGACGACGTAGGAGGCGCCCGTCGAGGCTCGCACCCGTGCGCCGAGGGCGGGCAGCACGTGCTCCGGATCGCCGCTCTGCACCTCCTGCGCCACCTGGGGGACGCGGCCCAGCGTCACGGCGATGCCCGTCGCCTGCTCGATGGCTCGCGTGTCAGCGACCTGGGAGGTCAGGCGGGCGAACAGGGCAAAGCCCACGGCGAGCGTGACCACGACGATGCCGAGGACAGCGAGCAGGATCCGAGCGGCCAGCGTCCTGCCCAGGGGCGGCATGCGTCTCCTCCGCTCGTCGGGGTCGCCACCAGCATGGCTGAGCAGATTGCACAAAACCATCTGTATCGCGGCTATCGGACCGAACGATCACAAGCGTTCCGGCCGGGCACGGCCCCGCCCTACGTTGTCGCAACTCAACGAGGAGAAAGGACGGGGCACATGCCGGCCATCGAGCTACGCAACGTCACCAAGAAGTTCGCCACGGCGGACGGCGGTACCTACACCGCGATCCAGGACCTGTCGCTGACCGTCGAGGACGGTCAGTTCTGCGCCGTCGTCGGACCCACCGGCTGCGGCAAGTCCACGACGCTCACCCTCATCTCGGGCCTGGAGCGGCCGTCGCGCGGAGAGGCTCTCGTCCACGGCGATCCCGTCCGCGGTATCGACACGGGCACCGGCTTCGTCTTCCAGCAGGATGCCGTGTTCCCGTGGCGGTCGGTCCTCGACAACGTCGCGGCCGGACCCGTCTACCGCGGAGAGGGCCGCTCGGAGGCCTCGAAGCTCGCCCGCGACTGGCTGCGTCGCGTCGGCCTCAGCGGCTTCGAGGACCGCTACCCGCACCAGCTCTCGGGCGGCATGCGCAAGCGCGTGGCGCTCGCGCAGTCGCTCATCAACACGCCGCGGATCCTGCTCATGGACGAGCCGTTCAGCGCGCTCGACGTGCAGACCCGGGCCATCATGTCGACCGAGCTGCTGCACCTCTGGGACCAGACGAAGCCGGCCGTGGTCTTCGTGACGCACGACCTGGAGGAGGCCATCGCGCTCGCCGACAAGGTCGTCGTCATCACCGCCGGCCCCGGCACGGTCAAGGCCGAGTTCGAGATCGACCTGCCCCGACCGCGGGTCGTCCAGGAGATCCGCTTCGACGCGCACTTCACGCGTCTGTACGAGCAGATCTGGGAGGCGCTGCGCGCCGAGGTCGCCGAGGCCTACGCCCGCACGACGCGCCTGGCGGAGGTGGCGTCATGACCGCCACACCGACCCGCCACGAGCCGCGGGCGACAGGCCCGACAGCGGCCACCGCCACCGGCACGGCACCGAACGCCGGCGCCTCGCACGGGGCCCGCGCGAGGCGCCGCCGCCTCACCCTGGGTGGGATGCGGTTCGCGATCGTGGTCGTGCTGCTCGTCTCGTGGCAGCTGTGCGTCGACGCGAAGATCGTCGACCCGTTCTTCTGGGGCGAGCCCCGGGGCGTCTGGGCCGACCTCTACGACTGGGTCACCGTCGGCACCAGCCAGGGCTCGCTCGGTGACCAGATCCTCGTGACGCTCGAGGAGGCGGTGCTCGGCTTCGCGATCGGATCGGTCCTCGGCGTGGTCTGTGGCATCGCCCTCGGCCGGGTGCGCATCCTGTCCGAGCTGTTCGCGCCCTTCCTCAAGGCGGCCAACTCGATCCCGCGCATCATCCTCGGCTCGATCTTCACCGTCGCCTTCGGCTTCGGGATCCAGTCCAAGGTCATCCTCGCCGTCGTCCTCGTCTTCTTCGGCGTCTTCTTCAACGCCTTCCAGGGCGCCCGCGAGGTCGACCGCAACCTCATCGCGAACGCTCGCCTGCTCGGCGCCTCCCGTTGGCAGGTCACGCGGGACGTGGTGCTGCCCTCCGCGTTCACCTGGATCCTGGCAAGCCTGCACATCAGCTTCGGCTTCGCCCTCATCGGCGCCCTCGTCGGCGAGATCCTCGGCGCCAACCAGGGGCTCGGGCTGCTCATCCGTTCGTCGCAGAACAACTTCGACATGAACGGCGTGCTCGCCGGCATGGTGCTCGTCGCCGTCATCGCCCTGACGGCCGAGGCCTTCATCAGCCGGCTCGAGCGCCGCCTCCTGCGCTGGCGGCCCCCGCAGACCCACGGAGGTGCCGCCGTCGAGTAGCACCACCGACCTTGGCCCACCCAGCGGGCCAACCCGACGCCGCCGACCGGCATACGGCGTCACCCGAACCGCGAGCACCCTTCCCACGCACCATCTCAAAGGAGAGTCCCATGAACACCAAGCGCATCGGCGCCGCAGGCGCTGCGCTCCTCGCCGCGACGACCATGGCGGCCTGTGCCAACAACGCGTCCGGCGCCACGACGAGCGCCGGCAGCATCGACGCGAGCGCCCCGACCGTGACGATCATGGTCGGCGGCCTGAGCAAGCAGATCTACCTGCCGTTCATGCTCGCCAAGCAGCTCGGCTACTACGACAAGATCGGCGTCAACGTGAACCTCGTGGACGAGCCCGCGGGAGGCGACGCGACGCAGAACATGCTCGCGGGCCAGGTCCAGGGGGTGGGCGGCTTCTACGACCACGCCATCGCCCTCCAGGCGCAGGGCAAGTCGTCTGAGGCCGTCATCTCGATGCTGCAGATTCCCGGCGAGGTGGAGCTGTGCCGCAGCGACCTCAAGGGCACGGTCAAGAGCCCGGCCGACTTCAAGGGCCGCTCGCTCGGCATCACCGACACCGGGTCGTCGACCGACTTCCTGACGCAGTACCTCAGCAAGAAGAACGGCGTCGACCCGTCGCAGGAGACCCGCCGAGGCGTGGGCGCAGGCCAGACGTTCATCGCCGCCATGAAGCAGAAGGCGATCGACTGCGGCATGACCACGGAACCGACCGTCTCGCAGGCTCTTTCGGATGGCACCGCGTTCACCCTGCTCGACATGCGCACGCCGGCCGGCTCCAAGGCCGCGCTCGGCGGCACCTACCCCGCGACGTCGCTCTACATGCAGACCGACTGGGTCGACCAGAACAAGACCACCGTGCAGAAGCTCGTCAACGCCTACGTCGCGACGCTGACGTGGATCCAGGGCCACACCGCGGCGCAGATCGCCGACACGATGCCCGCCGCGTACTACAAGGGCGTCGGCAAGGCGGCCTACGTCAAGGCGCTCGACAGTGAGAAGGGCATCTTCAACCCGACCGGCCTCATGCCGGAGGACGGCCCGAAGACGTGCCTGGCGGTGCTCGGGGAGTTCAACCCGAAGGTCCAGGGCAAGAGCATCGACCTCGCCAAGACGTACACGAACGAGTTCGTCAAGGCGGCCACGCCCGTCGGCTGACTCATCGCACCGGCAGCGCCGAGACACCGACGACCCGCCGTGAGTCCCCTCCCGGTGGGTCGTCGGCGCCCGAGTGCCGAGTCAGCCCTCGATGGTGACGGTCGGGCACTGGCGGAGCGTCTGGGTGGGCGTCGCGACCACCGGCACCTTCCCGAAGCTCTTCCAGGCCTGCCCGACGACGAGGTCGATGGTGTCGCCCTTGCGCTTGTCGTTGAGGTAGACGGCCTGCGGCACGTGCGTCTTGAGCAGGCGGGCCGATGCCGCGCCCTCGGGACCGAAACGGATCTGCGCCACCTGCTTGATGGTCACGCCCTTGGGGTCGTTGCCGATGGCCTTGACCTTGAAGCCGCGCGTGGTGGCGCTCCTGGCGACGGCCGCGGCGAGGCCCCTGCGGTCCGTCGAGTTGTAGATGTTGAGGCTCACGTCGGCGGGACGGAGTGGCTGCTCCGGCACCTCGGTCGTGCACGGGCCAGGTCGCGGCGTCGTGTCGCGGAAGTACGTCGAGGCGTAGTAGAACGCCCCTGCGAGCGAGAGGAGGACGACCGCGATGACGATCGTCGATCGGCGCTGGCGACGCACCCGGTAGGTGCGGTCGTCCTCGTCAACGACTTCCGACATCCACGCTCCTTCGTCCGGCGTCCCCCGCGATCGGGCGTCCTCGTGTCAGGAGAGTACGAGGACTCGGGCGTGAAGGACAGGTCTCTGCTGCAGCGCGGCGCGTAACGCACGGTGCAGGCCGTCCTCGAGGTAGAGCTGGCCCTCCCACTCGACGCAGTGCGGGAAGAGGTCCCCGTAGAACGTCGAGTCGTCGGCGAGCAGCCCCC
The DNA here is from genome assembly GCF_042666095.1 of Terrabacter sp. GCM10028922. Lineage (NCBI taxonomy): Bacteria > Bacillati > Actinomycetota > Actinomycetes > Micrococcales > Intrasporangiaceae > Terrabacter > Terrabacter sp. GCM10028922. The sequence continues at coordinate 91,842 of NZ_JBHTFG010000014.1, forward strand.
GCAGGTCGAGCGTGCTCTTCGTCGTGATGAGCTCGCCGAGCTGCACCACCCGAGGTGGCACGTTCGACCAGTCCTTGGTCGTCTCGAGTCCATGGTCGGGGTACGGGCGCGAGTCGCCGACGGCCTTGAAAATCACCGGGTCAGCATAGACATCGAACGTGACATGGCGCCGACTAGAGTTCGACGGGTGACTGAGACCTCGGCCCAGGGCACGGCGGAGACGAGCCTGATCGACGAGATCCGCGCCGGTTACGCCTTCGACGGCGGCGTCCTCAAGCTCGGCGCGGCCGTCGTGGACGGGCAGGCCCATCCCGACGCGCCGGTCCAGATCCCGCTCAGCGTGCTCAACCGCCACGGCCTCGTCGCCGGTGCGACCGGCACCGGCAAGACCAAGACGCTCCAGCTCATGGCCGAGCAGCTCTCCGAGCAGGGCGTCCCGGTGTTCCTCGCCGACCTGAAGGGTGACCTCTCGGGCCTCGCATCGCCCGGCGAGGGCGGCGCCAAGATCACCGAGCGCGCGACGGACGTCGGTATGCCGTGGACGGCGGCGGCATACCCGACGGAGTTCTACACGCTCGGCGGCAAGGGCAGCGGCATCGCCATCCGAGCGACGATCACCGGCTTCGGGCCGACCCTGCTGAGCAAGGTGCTCGGCCTCAACGACACCCAGGAGAGCAGCCTCGGGCTGATCTTCCACTACGCCGACAAGAACGGCCTCGCGCTGCTCGACCTCAAGGACCTGCGCGCCGTCATCAGCCACCTGACGTCCGACGAGGGCAAGGCGGACCTCAAGTCGCTCGGTGGCCTCTCGAGCGCCACGGCCGGCGTCATCCTGCGCAACCTCATCACGTTCGAGGACCAGGGTGCGGGCGCGTTCTTCGGCGAGCCCGAGTTCGAGACGGGCGACCTGCTGCGCACTGCGGCCGACGGCAAGGGGATCATCTCCTGCCTCGAGCTGCCACAGGTGCAGGACCGGCCGCAGCTCTTCTCGACGTTCCTCATGTGGCTGCTCGCCGACCTGTTCCACGACCTGCCGGAGGAGGGAGACGTCGACAAGCCGAAGCTCGTCTTCTTCTTCGACGAGGCACACCTGCTCTTCGACGACGCGAGCAAGGCCTTCCTCGACGCGATCGAGCAGACGGTGCGCCTGATCCGTTCGAAGGGTATCGGCGTCTTCTTCGTGACCCAGTCGCCCAAGGACGTGCCGTCGGGTGTGCTCGCACAGCTCGGCAACCGCGTCCAGCACGCCCTGCGGGCCTTCACACCCGACGACGCCAAGGCGCTCAAGCAGGCCATCGCGACCTATCCGCACACGGCCTACGACATGGAGAAGCTCCTGACGAGCCTCGGCATCGGCGAGGCCGTCGTCACCGTGCTGTCCGACCGGGGCGTCCCGACGCCGGTCGCGTGGACGCGGATGAAGGCACCGAACTCCCTCATGGACCCGTCATCGCCCGCGACGATGGATGCCGTCACCGGCGGCTCGGCGCTGAGGACGAAGTACGCCGACGTCGTCGACCGCGAGTCCGCCTACGAGCTGCTCGCCAAGCGGCTCCAGGCCGCGCCGGCTCCCGAGCAGCGCGCCACCCCGGCCCCCCGGTCCGCACCCGCCGCCCCCGCACCGAAGCAGCAGCCCGCGCCCAAGGAGGAGCCGAGCCTGATCGAGCAGGTCACCGGCAGCTCGGCGTTCAGGTCGATGCTCCGGTCGGCCGGCACGGTCATCGGGCGCGAGATCACCCGGAGCATCTTCGGCACACGTCGCCGCTGACAGTCGCCGCCCACGGTCGCCACCGACCCGTCGCGGTGCCTACGCGTCGAGCTCCACGTCGTCGAGGTCGCCGTCGGCGTCGGCGAAGTAGCTGATGACGCGGATGTCGGGCTCGTCGAGGACCTGGAGCACGAGCTGCCGGAGCTTGATGACGTGGCCGGTGTCGAGGCGAATCCGCTTGGTGCGCCCACGAGTCGGGTCGCTGTCGTGTCGCTCCCACCACTCGACGGTGTCGGGGTTTGACTTGAAGATCTCGTCGAGGAGGCGCTTGAACGACGGGTCGTCCGGATGCCGGGCGTACGCCTCACGGAAGAGCGCGAGCTGGTCGGCGGCCTCCTGCTCCCAGTCGACGAAGAGGCTGCGGGCCGCTGGGTCGCAGCAGTAGAACCACAGCAGGTTGCGCTCGCGCTTGCTCCGCTTGCTCTCCCAGTCGGTGAAGAGCTGGCACGCCGTGTGGTTGGCGCCCAGGACGTCCCACCGGGCACCGACGACGTAGGCCGCGTTGGGGTCGATCGAGTCGAGCAGCTCCTCGAGCTCCTCGCTCAGCAGCTCCGGCTCGGTGGTCCGCCGCGGCGTCGTCCCGGTCGCGAGGGCGTGCAGGTGGGCGCGGCCGTCGGCGTTGAGCTTGAGCGCTCGCGCCAGGCCGTCGATGACACTCTGGCTCGGACGCAGGTCACGCCCCCGCTCGATGATGTCGTAGTACGCGACGGAGATGTTCGCCAGCTCGGCCACCTCGGTGCGGCTCAGGCCGACGCGACGGCGGCCCTTGGCACGTCTGATGCCGACCTCCTCGGGCGCGAGCTCCTTGCGCCGGGCGCGCAGGAACTCGCCCAGGGGTGAGGGGGTTCGCACGCTGAGCGGCACGTCCGTCGTCATGGCGCACATCCTGCCAGTGGCCGGCCCGCCGGTCGCCGTATGCCGTGCTGCACGTCCCACGGCCGCCGGACGTGACGTGGGGCGCGGCGGGACGTGACGGGAGGCAGCCGCCCGTCACGACCCGGCATACGTCCGTGCCAGCTCGGCCGCGATCCGGGCGAGCTCACCGCGGACCTCCGGCGGGTCGAGCGCCTCGACGAGGGCACCCCAGCCGGCGAGCGTGCGCGCGATGTCCCGCGCGGTCGGGGCTCCGACGCGGACCCGGGAGCGGCCGTCGGGGCGCTCGTCCAGGACCTCGAGATGACGGCCGAAGTGGTCGTTCAGCACCGGTACGAAGCGGGTCTCGATGACGACCGTGGCCCACGTCGCCGACCGCCGCTGCTCCATCTCGCCGACGATCTCTCGCCACGCCGCGTCGAGGGAGAAGTCGGCGGGCCGCTCGGCCGGCTCGGCCGTCACCTCGGCGGCGACCACGCGGTCGACCCGGAAGGTGCGCCGGCCGCGGTCGGTGCCGGCGACGAGGTACCAGAGCTCGTCCTTGTCGACGAGCCCCCACGGGTCGACGAGCCGCTCGGTCGGGGCCTCACCCCGCCTCGCGTAGGTCAGCCGCACCCGACGCCCCGCCACGACGGCCGACTGGAGCCGGTCGACCAGCACGGGCCGCGTGCGCACCCGGTCGCCCCAGCGGGTCGGGTCGATGACCGTCGAGCTCGCTGCCGCCTCGGCCCGGTCGCGGAAGGTGTGGGGCAGGGCTCGGACGAGCTTTCGCAGAGCCGCCTTCGCCTCGGGTGAGACGGCCGCCGCCGGACCGACGAGCGTGAAGAGCGCCTGCGCCTCGGGACCGGACAGGCCGGTGAGGTCGGTGCGTGCCCCGCCGACGAGGGCCCATCCCCCGCCGCGGCCGGCCTGTGGGTAGACGGGGATGCCCGCCGCGGAGAGCGCCTCGAGGTCGCGGCGGGCCGTCACGACGGAGACCTCGAGCTCCTCCGCGAGCTCGGCAGCGGTCATCCTGCCGCGAAGCTGGAGCAGGAGCAGGGCGGAGACGAGGCGGTCGGCGCGCATGTTCTCGATTGTGCCGAACAAAGTGATCAGAAGATGATCACTTTTCCCGGAAGCATGGGAGATGTCAGCAGGAACCAGGGCGGGACCGCCCACCACGAAAGGACCACCAGCCATGCTGCGAGGCCTCACCACCGTCACCTTCTTCGCCGACGACGTCGCCGCTGCCGTCGAGTGGTACACCGAGGTGCTCGGGACCGCGCCCTACTTCGTCCGCGAGGTGGGCGGCCACACGGCATACGTCGAGTTCCGCATCGGCGACTACCAGCACGAGCTCGGCATCGTCGACGCCCGCTTCGCGGGTGACCGGACCCCGGGCGCGCACGGCCCCGTCACGTACTGGCACGTCGACGACGTCGCCGCTGCGCACGACCGCCTGGTCGCGCTCGGTGCCACCTCGCACGAGGGCGTCATCGAGCGCGGGCCCGGCTACGTCACGGCCTCCGTCGTCGACCCGTTCGGCAACCTCCTCGGCGTCATGGTCAACCAGCACTACCTCGACGTGCTCGCCGACGCGCTCGCCGGCGCGCTCGCGGCACGCTCGGCCTGAACGCCGGGGGCAGGCGAGCCCGCAGCCCTCACCTGCCCCACGAGCAGGTCACCGAGCTCGGTGCGCCGGTACAGCACGCACTTTCCCGACCGGCCGGCCTCCACGAGACCGCACGCATGCAGTGCGTGCAGCTGCTGGTTCACGGCCGACGACGTCTTGCCCAGCGACGCCGCCAGCTCGGCGGTGGTGGTGGGCGTCTCGAGCAGGCCGAGCAGCCGGGCCCGAGCAGCCCCGAGCAGTGTGAGCACATGGGCGCCGGCCGCGGCCGACGCGGTCGGGGAGAGTCCCTGCCCGCGAGCGGGGTAGATGACCATCGGAGCGCTCGTCGGGTCGGTGGGGTACGACGCGCCGAGCGTGAAGAAGGAGGGCACGAACACGAGGTCCCGGCCCGCGAGGGCCGCGTGGTACGACGGCCCCGCCCGGCTCACGGCGTGCAACCGGTCGCCCTCGAGACGGACATGCGGAGCGAGCGTCGCGAGTGCCGCCACGAGCCCGTGGTCGACCACCTGCGTGGCACGGAAGCGGATGTCCGCCGCGAGGACGGACCGGTACTCCGCCCAGAACCGCGCGAAGGAGTGCGTCCAGTACCGCTCGAGCGCCTCGACGAGCCGCGAGCGGACCGACCACGACGGGCCGCGCAGCACCTGTGGCGGGTGGCTGTCCCACATCGTGTCGAGCACGTGCATCACCGAGGCAGCGGGCAGCCGGACGACGCCGGAGAGCTCGTCGTGGATCCGCGGCTGGGGCGACTCAGGCCTCGGGGTCAGGAAGTCGGGCGTCGTGAAGTCGTCGGTGACGAGGGCTGTCAGGACGTCGACGTGCCCGGTGCCGGCGCCGGGCAGGGCGGCGTGCGCGCGGGCGAGCGGATGGCGGTAGGCCGTCGGGGCCCGCAGCGCTCGAAGTGACAGGCACATCTCGGTCAGCGGCGATACCCCGAAGCGCATCCGAGGTAGGTCTTCGGGCACGATCTCGTAGGTCAGCATCCCCGTCCCCTCACAGGATCGACACCGTCTGACGAGCAGACTCACGAGCAGACTCGCACGAGCCGGGCCCGTGCGCTCGGCGAGCGGGCACGCGTCCGCCCACGGAGCGCAGCAACCATGGCGGGTCGCGTGCGCTCCGTGGGCGGCCGTGACGTACGGACCGCTCGCCGTCACGTCACCACATGTAGCCACCCGGGGTGCCGCTGACGAGGTACGCGAGGTCTGCCTTCGTGATCCAGTACTGGGCCGGGGTGCCCAGGTAGTACGCGCCGGGGTCAGAGATCCGCACCGTGCCGTAGTTCGTGTCGTAGCCGTCCACGACGAAGAAGTGCTTGACGAACGAGGTGTTGTGGCCGTACGGGTACGCGCCCGCCGGCGCCCAGACGTTGGCCACGACGGCGAAGCCACCGTCCACGTCCTCGGCGACCCGGTTGAAGACGAGGTTGTTCTCCCAGGCGTTGCCGCCCTCGCCGTAGAGGTACGCGGCTTCGTAGGGTGCTCCTGAGTGCCGCCGGAGCGAGGAGAGAACGGCGCTGGCCGACGTCCCGTAGTCGGGGCTCGTGCCCTGCTCCGACGCGAGCGCCCAGACACCGGGCGAGGCGTTGCGCAGCGCGAGCGCCATGTGCGTCGCCGTCGGCCCGCACGTGTAGGAGGTGGGTTGGCCGGTGTACCGGGTCGGCAGGACCCACTCGCCGGCGCGCAGCGACGTGGTGCTGCTCGGCCCCGAGAGCGTCTTGGCGCCCCGGTGCCTCGCGCGGTACTCCGCATCGGGGATCGCGGTGATCCGGTGCCGCGGTGCTGCCTTGTCCGTCGTGGACGTCGGGCGGCTCCCGTCGGCCTGGACGGCTGGGCGTTGGCCGGCATACGGCGTGGTGGCGTACTGCGGTACGGCCTGCTGCTGGGTGGCGCGGTGCTGCGCGGCAAGGTCGTGGGTAGTCGCGGAAGCCGACGGGATGCCGGCCACCGTGAGCCCGGCGATCGCCGCGGCGGTCATGGTCGTGAACAGACGTCGTCGCATGGTGGTCTCCTCGTTGATGACGTGGTGGTGGGGATGCCGGCAGCGGGGCTGCCCCGGGTCACCAGGCGTAGCCCGGCGTCCCGGCGATGAGGTACACGAGCTGGTCGACGGTGATCCAGAACCGTGACCGCCCGCTGAAGTTGGCCGGGTCGGAGATGCGCACGGTCCCGTAGCTCGTGTCGTAGCCGTCGACGACGAAGTAGTGCTCGAGGGGGTACGCGACGTCGTGGTAGGGGTACTCGTGAGCCGGGGCGTAGACGTAGGCGACGATCGCGTAGCCTCCGTCGACGTCCTCGACGACGTTGTCCCAGAGGCGTCGCGTGTCCGCCGGGTCGATGGCGCCTCCGTTCCAGGGGATCGTCGCCGTCTCGTACGGCGCGCCCGTGTGGTTCCGGAGCGCCTGCGTCACGATGGGCGTCGGGCCGGTGCCCTCTGTCGTGGTCCCGAGCTCGCGCGCGAGCGCCCAGATGCCCGGGGAGGCGTTGTGCAGCGCGAGCGCCATGTGGACCGAGGTGGGGCCGCACGTGTAGCCGTTGGGCTGAGCCGTGTACGGCGTCGGCAGGTAGTGCTCACCCGCGGTTGTGACGACTGCGTTCAGGCCCTCCGGGGTGCTGGCGCGCGGGGCCCGCGAGGTGTTCGTGCCGGCGACCACACCCGAGCGTTCGGTGGGTCCTGCATAGGGAGCCTTCGGGATCGGGCTCATCCAACGCTGGGCCGCAGGTGACGAGGGACCTGACGTCGCAGGGGCGCTCAGCCCGTATGCCGTGTCGCGGCCCTGCGTCGGCTGGGCGGCTTGCGCGGGTGCTGGGCCGAGCAGGACGGTGACGAGCGCGGCCACGAGGGCCGCGACGACCACGGCCCCCGAGGTGGCCCTTGCCGTGAGACGGTGACGTACGCGGATGCCGTGACGAGTCACGGGGGTTGGTGGCAGGTGGTGCATCAGGCTCCTCGGCGCGGTCGGACGGGGTGTCCGCCGAAGTTCACTGCCTGAGTGCACGCACTCTCAAACCATGAAGCCGATCCCTTGATCCACGGCGTCCGTGACCGCCCGACCGGCGCGGCGACGTCGGTGACGGCCGGGCCGGCGCGGCGGCATTCGCACGCTCGGGGTGCCGCCCTCCCAGTCGAGTGGGCACTTTGCACCGGGTGCAAAGTGCCCACTCGACGGACAGGGTGGGGCCGCACCTTGGGCCGGCCCGGTGGCGCAGGCTCGTGCGATCCGGCTAGAGCTCGTCCTCGTCGACCGAGGGAGCGCTGCCGGCGGAGAGGATGCGGCGAAGGCGGGAGGCGTGCTCCTGCAGCACCTCGGCCCGGTCGGGACCCGGGTGCTCGGCGAACGCATGCTCGAGCTGTCGGGCTGGTGCGGTGGCGTCGGGCAGACCGACCGTTCCCGCCGCTCCGGCGAGCCGGTGTGCCGCGCGCTCCGCAGCGTCTCGCCCCGTCTCGTCGAGGGCACCTGCCGTCAGCCGGCTCACGGCGGTCTCGATGGTCTCGAGGTTCTCGGTGAAGGACGCCCGGGCCCGGTCATAGATGGCCTGCAGCCGTTCCCGGGCGCTCGACGCCCCGTCGGAGGCGACCCCGTCGTCGGAACGGGGACCGGACGAAGGGCCGGACGAGGTCACGCGTCCCACCCGAGGATGTCGGCGACCTGCACGGACAGTCCGAACGGGTTGAACGGCTTGGCGAGGACGCCGGCAACGCCGAGCGCCTCCCATCGCCGCCGCTCGGCCGGCTGCACCTTGGCCGTGAGCAGGACGACCGGCACGTGGCGCGTCCGGTCATCGGCCTGCAGCCTCGCGAACGTCGTGGGCCCGTCCATCGTGGGCATCATCACGTCGAGGATGATGGCATCCGGCGGATCTGCCGTGGCCAGCTCCAACGCTTCGACACCGCTCGAGGCGGCCGCGACCGTCCAACCCGCAACCATCTCGAGGCTGGCCTGGACGACCTCGCGGATGGCGTCGTCGTCGTCGACGATCAGCACGCGGCGGCTCACTTCGCAGCTCCGGTGACGACGGTGTCGAGAAGTTTCAGCACCTGTCGCTCCACCTCCGCAGGGTTCGTCCTCGTCTTGGTGTAGAACTCGGTGGGCCCGAGCCGGAGCCGCTGCTTGTCCTGCTCGTCGAGGTCCAAGGCGCTGTAGACCACGAGCGGGACACGGCAGAGCCTCGGGTCCGCCCTCAGCCAGTCGACCAGGTCGAACCCGTCGCCGTCGGGGAGCAGCAGGTCCAGCAGCAACAGGTCCGGTGCCGAGTCGTGGCTCAGCCGCCGCGCATCCCGGGCCGTGTGGGCCGGCACCGCTGTCACGCCGTGCTCGGCGAAGAGCGACACCATCACGCCGGTGAGCGCCGGGTCGTCCTCGACGATCAGGACGCACGGCCTCCCGCCGCCGTCGGCGATCGCGACGTTGAGCTCGGCCAGCAGCCAGGCGACGTCGAGAGGTTTGGTCAGCCAGGCCGCCACGCCCTCCGGCGGGGGGCCGGGTTCCGTGCCGCTGATGATCACGACGGGCACGTCACGCGTTCGCGGATCGGCACGAAGGGCGGCGATGGCGGTCCAGCCGTCCTGGCCCGGAAGAGTCAGGTCCATGAGCACGGCGGCAGGGGTCTGCTGGAAGGCCAGCGTCATCGCCTCCTCGGCGGAGCCAGCACCCACGACGCGGTACCCGTGCGAGCGCAGCAGCTCGGTGATGACCGCTCGGGTGGCCGGGTCGTCCTCGCAGACGAGCACGGGGCGCGCAGCCTCGTCGCCCTCCGGTGGCGTCTCGAGGGCCGCGGAGGCGTCGACCATCGGGAGGGTGAAGCAGAAGGTCGCCCCCGCGCCCGGCTCGCTCTCGGCCCAGATCCGACCACCATGCTGCTCGACGATGCCGCGGCAGATGGCCAGGCCGAGCCCCGAGCCCTCCTTCTCACGGGTGTCGGAGGCGTCCACCTGGGCGAACCGTCCGAAGACGGCCTCCAGGTGCTCGGGCGGGATGCCGTCTCCCTCGTCGCTGACGGTGACGAGCACCTCGTTGCCCTGCTCGACCGCGCTCACCCGGACCGTGCCCTCTGCCGGGGAGAACTTCACGGCGTTGGACAGCAGGTTGGTGAGGGTCTGGACGATCCGGTCGGCGTCGGCGTCGACCGTCCCTTGGGCGTCGCCGACCTCCAGACGCACCCGCGCCTGGGAGGCCAGGCCGGTCATCTCCCCCACGGCGCGGGCCACGAGGTCTGCGGCCGACCATGCCTGTCGATGCAACGCGAGCTTGCCGGCCGCGAGGCGCTCGACGTCGAGGATGTCGTTGATGAGCCGGATCAGGCGATCGGTGGACTCGACGGCGATCTGCACCATCCGCTGGGCCCTGGGCGCTACGTCCTGCAGCAAGCCGCCCTCCAGCAGGCCCAGCGCGCCACGCAGCGACGTGAGCGGGGTGCGCAGCTCGTGGCTGACCACCGACACGAACTCGTCCTTCATCCGGTCGACCTCGCGGCGCTCGGTCACGTCACGGAACATCAACACCGCGCCGGTGACCTCTCCGGCGCTGCGGATGGGGGCGACGGTGAGCTCGACGGAGAAGTCCGTGCCGTCCGCCCGCTGGTAGGTCCCGTCCGCCACGGAGCGGACCCGCCCATCCAGCAGCGCCAGGGCGACGGGGTCGAGGAGCGGTGGTACGGGCTCGCCGGAGCCGTTGCGTGGCTGCGTGACGTCATGGAACGAGCGGCCGGTGAGCTCGTCGGAAGAGCGCCCGAGCAAGGCGGCGGCCGCCGGGTTGGCGAACGTCAGCCGTCCCCGCTCGTCGAGACCGACGATGCCCTCACCGGCCCCGTCCAGGATGGAGCTGTGGCGGTGGGTGAGCTGCTCCAGCGCGTGGGTCCGCTGGCGCACGAGGTCCTCGAGCCCGCCGGTGAGCCGGATGTTGTCCGCCAGCGTGAGCAGGTGCCGGAACGCCAGCAGGGCCACGACCGCTACGAGGAGACGGACGAGGACGTCGTCGGAGAGCAGCGATGGGGAGCTCGCGACGACCGCCAGCATCACCCCCACCGGAAGGTAGGGCAGCAGCTCCCGGGCGGGCGCTCGCGGGTCGACGCGGTCGTCCGAGACGTCGCCCTCGCCTCGAGGGGCCAGGGCGGCGAGGCCGAGGAGCATGTAGCCGACGGTCCAGCCGAGGTCGAACCCGCTCCCCGCGGCCTCCTTGCCTTGGAGCGCGAGGTAGCCGATTCCCGTGTCGGCACAGGCGATCGACACGAAACCCACCGCGACCAACAGGATCGGAACACGCTCACGCCCCGCAGCGCGGATGGCCAGCCCGCCGGCGATCGAGATGATGACGATGTCGGTCAGCGGGTAGTACACGTAGACGGCGAGATACAGCCAGCTCGTCTCCCCAAGCTGTTCGAACAGCGGTCCGACGAGCACCATCCAGCTGATGAACAGCAGCGCCGCACCGATGATCAGGCCGTCGGCGATGGCTCGGGCCCGTGCCGCCGCGGAGAGGTCGCGGCTGGGCAGGGTGAGCATCGCGGCAACGGCGAACGGCACGACGGCCACAAAGAAGATGTCCGCGGGTCCGGGATAGGTCTGCTGGTCGGGCACCAGCACCTGGTAGTAGAACCAGATCGTGTTGCCGAGGGCGTAGCAGCTCGCCGCACCACCCAACAACCACCAGGGCAGCCGCTTACCCGGTCTTCGGTGCCGGGCAGCACGGAAACAGGCCGACGCCGCCAAGGCGGAGAAGACCACGAACGCGCCGTCGGTGGTCGCCCGCGTCGCCGTCGGGCCACCGATGCCGCTGATCACGAAGCCGGCCAGCGCGAGCGCCACAACGGCGCAACCGATCGCCGCTGCTCTGAAGAGCCTCCACTCAGATCGTCGCACTCGAGAGATGCACCCCGCGTCTGGTCACAAAAGCCGCAAACTGTGTCGAATCGATATTCGCACGGATCGCGCGCCCTGACCGGACGTTTCGCTGGTACACGCCATGGAGGTGGCGCGACGATGGAGCGCCGGACCGGGGATCCGACGCTCCATCGCTGATGGCACAGGGTGTGCTAGTCAGCCCATGACGAGCGCAGCGGCGTCACCTTCACCGACCTGAGAACCGCGCTGCCGCCACCGGCGAAGGCCTGGATGCCGTCACTGCCGGGGTCGGGGAAGATCTGGTCGGTGACGGCGACCGAGCCGTCCTGGCCGAAGACCTCGACCGAGGACCAGTCGACCAGCACGCGCAGGGTCACCTCGCCCTTGGGGCCAACGGGCATCGGAGCCCGCTGCACCCCGGGGAAGTCGGTGCTGAAGCCGACGTCGCCCGACGTGGTCCGGTCGACGAACACCTCACCGGCTGACCGGTCGTAGCCGATCCGGGTCTCCTGGCCGTTGCCGGTGCGCACCTTCACACCGAACTCGCTGGCGGTCCCGGGGGCGAACGTCGCCGTCAGCTCGTATGCCGTGCCCCTGGCCGGGAGCGCCCTGGAGCCGGTCGGCACGGGCAGGTCCTTGGCGCTGAGCGTTGCGGTCTGACGCAGGCCCTGGAGCTCCGCGACGGGCTGCTGCACCAGGTGCACGCCCGCACCGCTGCTGCGCAGGCCAAGCTCGCGCGGCACGGTCATCGCACTGCGCCACGGGTCGGTGGGGATGGAGCCGGCGTACTCCCAGTTGTTCATCCAGCCGATCATCACGCGTCGGCCGGCGGGAGCGTTGTTGAACGTGACACCGGCGTAGTTGTCCTTCCCGTAGTCGACCCAGTGCGCCCGCTGGACGCTGGACCGCGCCGGCGTGTCCGACAGGCTGAACTGGTCGGCGAGGATGTGGCCCCAGCCCCCGGTGTTGTTGTCTGCCAAGACGATCCGGGCGCTCTTGCCCTGAAGGCCGCGCACGTCCCAGCCGTTCCAGTCGAGCGTCTCGCTGTCCGAGCCCGTGGCGGTCCTGACGACCTGGCCGTCGACGACCAGGCGCACAGAGGTGTCGACGGCTCGAGGCGCCGCGGCCTCGTCGGAGAACATGATGTGGTCGACGTTGATGTGCCCCCAACCACCGGAGTTCTTGTCGACGATCTGGATCGTCGCCTGCTTGCCGGCGTACGCCGAGACGTCCCAGCTCGTCCAGTTCAGGGCCTCGCTGTTGGCGCCGGTGGCGGACCTGACGACCTTGCCGTCGACGACGAGGTCGACGGACGTCGGCTCGCTCGTGGTCCACGGGTGGTTGCCGCCGCCCACGAGCAGGTTGATGTGGTTCTTGGCGATGGTGAACGCCGGCGACGTGATGGTGCCCTGCGAGCTGTCGTGGTCGATGAAGGTGTTGACCAGCTTCTCGCCGAGGTAACCGGTGACCTGCTGCTGGTCTCCGATGGTGCCCGGGTACGGGCCGGTGCCGGCGAAGTCACCGGTGGCCTCCCACCCGGTGCCGTAGGTGGTTCCCTCGAAGTCGGCGAAGACGTCGCCGGCCGGGGGTGCCGGGTCGACCGTGGATCCCGGCACATAGGGGTGCTTGCCACCGCCGACCTTGAAGTTGAGGTAGCCGGCGTCGAGGGTGAACTCGGGCGAGGTCAGCGTGCCGGTGCCCGCGTCGAAGTCGTTGAAGCTGTTGGCCAGTCCGGCGCCGACCCAGTCGGAGACGCCGCCCTGGCCGGGCAGGTTGCCGGTCGCGGGTGCCGTGCCGAAGGCGGTGCCGTCGGGCGCCCAGCCGCCGTACGTGCCGTCGTCGAAGCTGCCGACGTCGCGGCCGGTCGGGGCGACGTACGGCTTGTCGTCGGAGACGAAGCGCTTGCCGTCGAAGGTGCCGGTGAAGTACTGGTTGGCCGAACCGCCGGCGATGCCGCCGGGGTTGATGTTGACGAGCAGGACCCACCTGGTCTTCTTCTTGTCGCCGTCCACCGCGAGCGGGAACAGGTCCGGGCACTCCCAGACGCCACCGGTCGCGCCGGCCGGACCGAAGTCGCTGAGGTGCTCCCACGACTTCAGGTCGCTCGACCGGTAGAAGGCCACCTTGCGCTCGGCGCTCAGGGCGACGCTCATGATCCACTCGTGGCCCGGCTCGTACCAGAACACCTTCGGGTCGCGGAAGTCGCGTGACCCGATGTCGATGACCGGGTTGTCGGCGTACTTCGTGAACGTGCGGCCGCGATCGGTGCTGTAGGCCAGTGCCTGGGACTGGACGCCGGTGGCCTTGTCCAGGCGGGTGTACACCGCCACCATTGCCGGGTTGTCCTTGCTGCCGAACCCGCTGGTGTTGTTGGTGTCGATGACCGCGCTGCCGGAGAAGATCATCTCCTGGTCGTCCTGGGGGATCGCGACCGGCAGCTCTGTCCAGTGCACCAGGTCGGGGCTCACGGCGTGGCCCCAGGACATGTTGCCCCACTGGTTGCCCGACGGGTTGTGCTGGTAGAAGAGGTGGTACTCGCCCTGGTAGAACACCAGCCCGTTGGGGTCGTTCATCCAGTTCTTCGCGGGGCTGTAGTGGAACTGGGGCCGGTACTGCTCGGTGTACGGCGTCGGTTCGGCCGTCGATGCCGCTGGACCAGTGGCTACGGTGGCGATCGCGGCCAGTACGGCCGTGGCGGCTGCCGTGGCAGCAGTTCTGCGGTGGCTTCTGGTGCGGTGTTGTGGGAGGGGGTTCACACGATCACTTTCCTTGTGCTGGTGATGGATTCGGCGTTGCGGTCGAGGTGGGCCTTTGGGCGTGCGGCATCGCCACACGACGATGGGAACTGCGTGTGCGCGCCCCTCTGTTCGCGAGACAGCGGGCCGACCGAAGCGCGCTGTCGGCTAGCTGAGGCCTGGTGGGCCGACGGAGCTGCGCCGCACGATGGGGCACGGCAGCGACTGGTGGCTCGGGGTGACCGGTGCCGCCATGTCGATTTCCTGCAGCAGCTGCTCGACCGCCCAGACACCCATCTCGTAGTGCGGCAGAGCAAGCGTCGTCAGCTCCGGACGCAGGCCGTCTGCGACAAAGGCCTGGTTGTCGAAGCCGACGATCGAGAGGTCGTGCGGGATCCGGAGTCCGAGCTCGGCAGCGACGTGGTAGGCACCCATGGCCATGCGGTCGCTGAAGCAGAAGATGCCCGTGGGGCGCTCTGGGACCGTCAGGAGCCGGCGCGCCGCACGCTCACCGCCATGGCTGTCGGACGTGTCCGCCACGACCAGCTCTTCGTCGAAGGCGATACCTGCTGCTGCCAGGGCCTGCCGGTATCCCTCGAGCCGCCCGGTGGTTGCCGGGATGTCGTCGATGTTCGTCAGGAAGCCGACCCGACGGTGACCGTGGCGGAGCAGCTCCTCCACCGCTGTTCGGCCGCCGGACACCTCGTCCGGCACGACCGACGACACGGAGCCGCTCACGGAACGAGCATCGAGCAGGACGGTGGGGCTGTCGGCGAGGAGCTGCGGGACCTCCACGATCCGGTGGAACATCGTCGCGTAGAGGAAGCCGTCGACCTGCCGCTCCAGCAGCGACCGGATCTCGCGCTCCTCGAGGGCCGGGTCACGGGAGGTGTTGACCAGCATGAGAACCCAGCCGGCCTTGGTGGCGGCCTCCTGCGCGCCCAGGACCATCTGGCCGGCGAACGGCGTCGTCGCGATCACGTCGCTCACGAGGGCGAGGGTCTGGGTGCGACCGAGTCGAAGACCCCGCGCCAGGTGGTTGTGCCGGTAGCCCAGCTCTTCGGCCGCTGCCCGGACCCGGTCCCGCGTGTCCGCGGTGATGCGCTTGCCGGGTGCGTCATTGAGCACGTGGGACACCGTCGTGACCGAGACGCCCGCCGCGGCGGCTACGTCTCTCATCGAGGTCTTCGGCGTCCTTGCCATGCTTGCCCAATCGTTTGATCACGAGGTTGGGAATGACTGTGACGCCCGATTGGGGTGTACGTCAAGATCTCCGGTCAAACGATTTACCAGCCCCGGCCCCCCGACCCGCAAGCAACTGCCTCCACGCCCAGGGGCTCCCGCCTACTTCCCGATGCCATCGGTCAGCCCCCTGAGGAACTGCCGCTGCCCGATCAGGAAGAGCACGATCATGGGCAGGGCGGCCATGGTGAGCCCGGCGAACTGGACCGGCCAGTCGGTCAGGAGCCGGCTCTGCATGTCCATCAACCCCACCGGCAACGTCTTGAGGTCGCCGGTGCTGATGAAGACCAACGCGAAGACGAACTCGTTCCACGCGAAGAGCGCCTGCAGCAGGGCCGCCGAGACCAGGATCGGGCGGCTCATGGGCAGGATGATCTGCCAGAACGTCTGGGTGGGGGAACACCCGTCGAGCGTGGCCGCCTCGTCGACCGACGGCGGGATGTCGATCATGTAGGCCCGGATCAGGAACGTCGTGAACGGGATCCGGAAGGCCGTGTACAGCACGATCAGCGCCCAGTAGCTGTCGTAGATGCCCAGCTGCTGGAGCAGGCCGAAGAGCGGGATCAGCGCGACGGTCGGCGCCAGCATCAGCCCACCGAGCAGCAGGCCGAGCACCGCGCCACCGAACGGGATGCGCAGCCGCACCAAGCCGTAGGCCGCCCAGGCACTGATCAAGACCGTGGTGAGGATCGAGGCCGACGTGACCAGGATGCTGTTGACGAAGTAGCGCACGACGCCGGCGCTGCCGGCCTGGGCGAAGTTGTGCCAGCGGAGCTCACCGGGCAGGCCCCACGGGTTGCCGAAGACCTCCTGGTTGTCCTTGAAGCTGCTCAGCACCATCCACAGCAACGGGTAGAGCACCGCGACGACGAGGGCGGCGAGCCCCACCCACAGGGCCATCCGGGCGGTGCGACGACCCAGCCGGCGGCCCGCTCTGGGTGCTCGACGTCGGCTCAGCTCTCCGACGGTGGTGACGGCGCCGGCGCGGCGCGTGTGGGTCGGGGCTGAGGTGGACATCACCATTGGATCCTCCGTCGGCGGCTCACGTAGACCTGGACGGCGCCGACGGCCAGGGTGATCACGAAGATCACCGTGGCGATCGCGGAGGCGTAGCCCATGTCGTCATTGAGGAAGGCGTTCCGGTAGAGCCACGTGCCGAGCACCTGGCTGGAGTTCGACGGTCCCCCGGCCGTCATGACCATCACCTCGTTGAACACCAGGAAGGCACCCGAGATGGTGAGGATCGTGATGAGCGTCGTCATCTCCCGGACCATGGGCACCGTGATCGAGAAGAAGCCGCGGATCGGGCCGGCACCGTCCACCTTGGCGGCCTCGTAGAACTCGCGCGGCACGCGCTGGATCGCGACGACGAAGAGGATGGCGGTGTAGCCGATGGACTGCCACTGGCTCATCGCGATGATGCTGCCCATCGCGGTCGCCGGCTCGCCGAGCCACGAGTGCTGCCAGCTGTCGAGACCGACCGCGTCGAGCAGCCGGTTGAGCAGCCCGATCCGGGGGTTGTAGAGGAACGAGAAGAGGATCCCGGCCACGGTGATCGAGATGACCGCCGGGATGAAGTAGATCGTGCGCAGGACGCCTCTCAGCCGCTGGTGCACGAACTCCTCGAGCAGGGCGGCCAGCACGAGCGAGAACCCGACCTGGCATACCAACGACACGACGGCGAAGACGGTGTTGTTGCGCAGCGCCTGCCAGAAGATCGGGTCGTCGAACGCCGTGCGGTAGTTGTCGAGCCCGACGAAGGTCGGCTGCACCGAGAACGCGTTCCAGGAGAACAGGCTCAGCCGGAGGTTGTCGACGATCGGGTAGTAGACGAAGACCAGCAGCAGGACCAGCGCGGGCAGGACCCAGGCCAGCGACCGCCAGCGCATCCACGTGGTGCTCATGTTTGTGCCCTCCTCGGGTGGGCCGTGGCCGGTCGCGACGACCGGCCGTGTCGAGGTCGGGGCCCGTGGGCCCTTGGTGGGTGGGACGGGCGATCTCTCGCCCGTCCCACCGGGTGGCAGGTCAGCCGACCTGCTTCCTTGCCTTGGCCGCCGCGTCCTGCACGCCCGTGATGACGTCCTTCGTCGTCTTTGAGCCGTCGATGATGCCCTCGACGCCGGAGAGGTAGGCGTTGGCCACCTCGGCGTTGGTCACGGTGTCGAGCCAGATCGCGAACTGGTTGGCCTTGCTGATGTCGGCCAGCGCCTCCTCGAGCTGGGGGAACGAGTTCGCCGTCGTGGCCGAGCCCTTCACCGGGCTCAGCCAGCCGATGTCGGCGGTCAGCTTGGCGGCGTTCTGCTGGTTCGTCATGAACTTGAGGAAGTCGACGGCCAGCGCCGCCTGCTTGCTCTGCGCGTTCACCATGAAGCCGTCGGGCGCGCCGGTCAGCGCGCCGGTGTCACCGGCCGCGCCCTGGGGGGCGGGCAGACGAACGAAGCTCCAGCTGTCGGCGAGCGACTTCGGCGCCCCTCCCTTCGCCGTGAGGCCCTGGAACTCGACGGACTCGAGATAGTGCATGGCGGCCTTGCCGCTGAGGAAGTTCGCCTGTCCCGCCTCGTGCGAGACGCCGTTGGCGTCCTTGCTCGAGCACCGGCTGATGATGCTCTTGAACTGGTCGAGTGCCTTGGCGTATCCCTCGTCCGTGAACGCGCCCGACGAGGGGTCGTAGTCCTTGGCGAGCGTCGCCGACGGCACGTTGTACGCATTGAGCTGGGTGATGTAGTGGATCGCCGGCCACCCGTACTGGTTGCCGAAGGCGATCGGGGTGTAGCCGGCGGCGCGCAGCTTGTCACAGGCACCGAGCAGGTCCTCGAGCGACGAGGGGGCCGCATTCACACCGGCTTTCGCGAAGGCGGCCTTGTTGTAGGCCAGGTACTTCGCGTCGAGGTTGATCGGCACGCCGAAGTACTTGCCCTTCGTCTCGAAGGCCTTGAGCGCGGCTGGCGAGAAGGTCTGGCCCCACTCGGTGTCCGGGCCGATGACCGAGGTCACGTCGGCCGCGAGACCCGCCCTGACGAACTTGTTGGCGAAGTCGCCGGCCCACGAGAAGTAGATGTCGGGCAGCTGCTTGGAGGCCGACAGGATGCGGATCTTGTCCTTGTAGGGCTGGTCGCCGACCTGTTCGAGCTTGACGGTGACCTTGGGGTTCGCCTGCTCGTACGCCTTGGCCACGCTCTCGAAGTAGGGAGCGTACTTGGGGTCGGCGAACTTGGTGACCATGGTGAGGGTCCCGGACTTCTCCGCCGGTGCCGTGAGGTCCTGGGGACCTGCACCCGAGGCGGTCTTGGAGGTGCCGGGCGCACCGCAGGCGGCCAGGGCCACCGCGGCGACGGCACCGAGCACGACGACGGATGCGCTGCGCGTGGTGTGCTTCATGACAGGTCCACTCCTTTGTGGATGGGGTTGAGCTGTGCGGTGAGGTGCACGAGGGAGGTCTCGTAGCCGAAGGCTCCGAAGGTGGTGCAGGTGTGCGAGGCGAATGCCGTCGCGGCGCCGACGAGCGTGGTGAGCGGCTCGTCGCGGATGAGCCCGGTGAGGAGCCGGGCGATGAAGGCGTCGCCGGCACCGAGGGTGTCCACCACGGCGGTCGGCGGGGCCGGCGCGTGGACGACACGCTCGCCGTCGAGCACCACGGCACCTCCGGCGCCCATGGTGACGGCGACCAGTCGGGGTCCCAGGGCCTGGATGAGCCTCGCCTGGTCGATGGCCTCGGCGATGGCGTCATCGGCCTGGTCGGCCACGGACGGCAGCGACCTGATGGCCACGTCCACGAATGGTGCGTGCTCGGCGATGTAGTCGAGCGGACGCTCCGAGAAGTCGAACGAGAGCCGCGGTGCGGCCGCGCTGAGCTCGGCGAGCTGGTCCTCCACCATCGAGCACTCACCGGTGTGCACGATCGTCGCGGCGGCCACGGCCGAGTAGTCCGCGGCCGTGAGCCGGAACCTCGAGACGCCGGGGTCGCCGTGCTCGAAGACCCGGTTGCCGTCGACGACCCGGACCTCGGCGTGCGCGTTGGCGCCTTCGACCATCTTCAGCATCGAGGTGTCCACTCCCTCGGCGACGAGGGCGTCGAGGACGGTGCGGCCGGCGAGGTCGCTGCCGAGGGCCCCGATGTATGCCGTGGAGGCGCCACATCGGCGGCCGTGCACCGCGACGTTGACCGCGTTCCCACCGGGGTAGAACACCCCGAGGTCGGGGTAGCGGTCGACGACGTTGTCGCCGACGGCGAGCAGGGTGACGTTCATCGGCTTGCCCTTCAGTACGCCACGCGGCGGTAGTAGCGACGGGTCGTCAGCGGATGGTCGCGAAGCGCCTCGACATGGGCACTTACCCGCTCGAGCAGGGCTGCCAGGACCACCGGCGACACCAGCCCCCGTGTGGACGGGGAGATGCCGGGAAGCGCCACGTCAGCGCTGTCGACGACGAGAAGCCGGTCGGTCAGTCCCGACACGAACCGCTCGACGCGCTCGGCGAGCGGGCGAGTGGCGTCCTCTCCCTTGAGGAGGAGCACGCTGACGTCCGGCTCGACGAGCTCGAGGGTGCCGTGGAAGAAGTCCGAGGCGTGCACCGGTCTGGTGCGGATCCACTGCATCTCCTCGAGGATGCACATGCCGTAGTAGAAGGCCTCGGGCCAGGCGTTTCCCGCCCCCGTGACGATGTGCCAGGTGTCGGCCGCGATGGCCTCGGCGAGCTGGCGCGCCCGCGGCTCGAAGGCCGACTTCGCAGCCAGGAGCAGCTGCGGCAGCCGCCGGAGCTCGGCCACGACGGCTCGATGGTCCTCCAGCTCGCCTCGGGCAGCCTGGACGGACAGCGCCAGGAGCAGGGACTGCACGTAGAACGACTCGCAGGAGGTGTCGTCCTCCGCGAAGTTGACGAGGCTGATGTCGGCCTTCCGGGCCAGCGGGCTGTCGCCGTTGGCGGTGAGCACCACCACCTGGGCACCGGCGGACTTGGCGTGGTCGAGGGCCGCCAGGCTCTCGGCTGTCGTGCCCGAGAGAGACGGGATCACCACGAGGCTGTCGCGGCCCAGTGTCGCGGAGCCGGTCACGACCAGCTCCGCCGGCATCGTCACCTGGGCGGGAAAGGTCGAGCGCTCGCGCAGCAGCGAAGCCGCCGGCTGCATGAGGATCCCGGCTCCGCCGGCCCCGGCGAAGACGACGTTCGTCACGCCGGATCCCAGGGCGTCCCGCACGAGGGCGTCGATCTCGTCGGCCAGTCCCACGGCGCCCGACTGGATCCGCAGGTACCGGTCCGCGTCGAAGTTGAGCATGTGGTTCGCCATGTCAGTAGTCGACCTTGAACATGTAGCGCCGCTGCTCGAGGTCGTGGCCGCGCACCGACTCGTAGTGCTGCGCGAGGCGGTTCGCGAGCGCACCCACCACGATGGGGGAGACGTGCTCACGCACCGACGTCGGGATGCCGGGCAGCTCGAGGTCGCGCACGTCGACGTACTGCGCCTTCTTGCAGTGCCTGTCCAGGAACGCCTTGGCGCGCTCCCCCATCGGCCGCGAGGCGTCCTCACCCAGCCACAACAGCACGGCCGTGTCGTCGTCGACCATCTCGAAGGCGCCCTGGAAGAACTCGCCGGAGTTGAAGGCGGCCGCGTGCTTCCACTGCATCTCCTGCAGGAAGCACATGGCGAACCCGTAGGCCCAGCCGTAGCTCGGGCCCGACCCGAGAACGTAGGTGATCGGCTCGTCCTTGAGCGCCTGGGCGATGTCGGCCAGCAGGGGCTCGGCCTGCTCGATGGCGTGGTGGACGGCGGACGGCAGGGCGGTCAGGGCCTGGCTCACAGCCTCGAGGTCCAGCTCGGCGGCCGTCGCGGCCAGCAGCTCGTAGGCGACGAGCAGCTCGAACAGGTCGCTCTTTCCGCTGAACGCGACATCCGCCGCCTCGGCCAGCGGGCTGCCCGTCTTGGCCGCGGCGATGACGGTGGCTCCAGCTCGCTTGGCGGTCTTCGCCGCGGCGACGGTCTCCTTGGTGGTGCCCGTGTAGGAGGCGAGCACGACGAGTGAGCCCGGGCCCATGAGCTCGGGGACGGATGTGTTGAGCTCGTCGCTCTGCAGCTGGAACGCCGGGAAGGACGCCTTCTGCTGAAGCAGGTAGTGGGCTGGGTAGCTGCAGATCAGCGACCCACCGGCGCCGACGAAGTACACGTTGCGCAGCCCGGTGTCCACGACGTCGCGCACGACGCGGGTGATGGAGTCGCGCTCGGCGATGCTGCTGGCGAGCTTCTCGACGGTGTCCGCGTCGATCTGCTTCAGGGGGAGGGTCTGGAGGGTCTGGGTCATCGCTGCTCCTGATCTTGGCCGTCTGACGAAGTTATTGATAACGTTCTCAATGTTGGTTTGAGAACGTTCTCAACTTCTGCGAGCGCCTGTCAAGGGGCTGGTCGGAAATTGGTCGGGATGCCGACGGGGCAGCTGACCGGGCACCGGCTAGGGTCGGCCCAGGGATTGGCGCACAGCGACCAGGCGACCCGTTGACGTCGCCCGCCAGTGCACAGCCGGCACCGGCGTCGAGCCCGACGAGTTCCCGAGGAGGACCGTGAGCAGGACCGTGGAGCCACGCGGTATCGCGACGGTGCCCGACGTCGCCCGTGCGGCGGGCGTCTCCACGGCTACGGCCGCGAGGGCACTCGGGGGTTACGGATCCGTGCGGGAGAGCACCCGGGAGCGCGTGCAGGCAGCCGCCGAACAGCTGGGCTACCGGCCCAACAGCCTGGCGAGGAGCATGATCACCGGCTCCACCAGCACCCTGGGCGTCGTGATGTCCGACATCGAGAACCCGTTCTTCCGCCGCTCGCTGCGCGGCATAGCCGACACCGCGCGCGCCGAGGGGTTCGAGGTGCTGCTGGCCAACACCGACGAGCAGCTCGACAAGGAGGAGACCGCGGTCCGGCTGATGACCGAACGCCGCGTCGACGGTCTCGTCGTCTGTCCGGCCGACGGCGGGGACCGATCCCACATCAGCGACGTCATTGCCGCCGGCATCCCCGTGGTGCTCCTCGACCGCAGGGTGGCGGGGGTGAAGGCAGACACCGTCGGCATCGACAACCGCAAGGCGGCGCGTACCGCGACGGAGTACCTGCTGGGGCGGGGCCACCGCGACATCGCCATCGTCACCGGCGGCACTCCCGAGATGCTCGAGCGGATGCTGCGCCCCGACATGCGCGGCATCGAGCGGCTCTCCGCCACGACCGTGGGGGCCCGGGCCGCTGGCTTCCGTGACGCGATGGCCGCCGCCGGGGTGCCGATCCGTCGCGATCTCATCTCGTCCGGCGGGTACCGCCGCGAGGACGCCGAGACGGAGACGGCCCGGTTGCTGTCCCTGCCGAACCCGCCCACTGCAGTCTTCGCCTTCGACGCGATGCAGTCGCTCGGCGCCTTCCACGCGATCTCGCGCGCCGGCGTCCGCTGCCCCGACGACATCTCGCTGCTCGGGTTCGACGACGCCGAGTGGGCGGACGTCGTGAGCCCCGGCCTCACCGTGATGGCACAGCCCACCTACGAGATCGGTGTTGCCGCCTGCCGTCTCCTGCTGTCGCGGATCGAGGGGTCAGGCGGGGCGGTCGCCCACCGCCGACTGCCCACCGAGCTCATCGAGCGCGGTTCGGTCGCGGTACGTCCGCCTCACCCCGACGCCGAGCCGGCTCGCTGAGCCCGCTCGCTGAAAACGACGCGGGCACAGCGGAATCCGGCGGGCCAGAGGCTCACGACGGGGGAAGCCGGTCGAACCCGGCGAACGGCTCCCGGATCGTCACGCTGGAGCCGCCTGCGTCGGTCTGTGCGGCTGCGGAGATCGCCCGGATCAGGTCCTCGGTGAGGTTTCCGTAGATCTCCATGGTGCTCTCGGCCTCGAGGTACTCGGCGTACGCGTCGGCGAAGTGCTCCATGCCGACCTTCATGTGGGTCGCCATCGAGTCGGCGTCCGGATGCACCTGGACCACCGTGACGTAGTCGGAGTCCGGCGCGGCGTAGCCGTAGAAGGAGTGCAGTCGCGGCTCCGCCGGGTCGACGACGTCGGAGCTGAAGCGCGCGAAGTACTCCTTGAACGCCTCCCGCTTGCCGGGCCTGATCTTGTGCGTGCCGATGAAGATGAATGGAGCGGTCATGGCGTTCTCCTGGGAGTCTGTGCCCCGACGGCCTCGGGGCTGTGAGTCCACGATCCGCGCCGCCGTGGTTGCCACGCTTCCGCAGAGCGGGCCGACCTTGCGCCCCGGCCGTGGGTATTCCTACCCAGCGCCACCGAATGGCAGGATCGGCGCAAGGAGGTGCGATGAGCGGCGAACGCGACCACCTCGAGACCGCCCGCGAGCACCATCGCTCGTCGCGCTGGGTCCGGGCGTGCGAGGAGTACGCCGCCGCCGACCTCGCCACGCCGTTGAAGGTCGAGGACTTGGAGTCCTGGGCGGAGGCCGCCCAGGTGGTCGGGCGGATCGACGAGGCGATCGCCGCGCTCGCCCGATGCTTCGAGCTGCGTGCGGAAGCCGGCGAGATCCACGAGACGACGCGTGCGGCGTACTGGCTCTGGAGCGCTCACATCTTTGCGCGAGGCGAGTTCGCCCTCGCGGCCGGCTGGGTCGAGCGAGCCGGGACGCTGGCGCAGGAACAGGGGTCGGGTGAGTACGGGTGGCTCCTTGTCCCGCGCTCCTACGCCTGCATGGGAGGGGGTGACTACGCGACCGCGGAGGGTCTGCTGCATCGGGCGGTCGAGCTCGGGATCGGGCGCGGCGACATCGACCTGGTCACCATCGCCACCACGATGCGTGGCCGGGCCTCGCTCAAGCTCGGATCGCTGGAGCAGGGGTTGGGGCTCCTCGATGCGGCCATGGTCCGCATCCTGGCCTTGGCGACCTCACCTCGGACGACGAGCGTGATGTTCTGCGCCGCGATCGGCTCGTGCTACGAGGTGCAGGAGATCGCGCGGGCGGCGGAGTGGTCGGTTGCCCTCGACCGGTGGCTCGGCGCGTTGCCGCAGCTGGGAGGCGCCTACTTCGGCAACTGTCGGATCTACCGCGCGATCCTGATGCGTCTGCGCGGGCACTGGTCCCGGGCTGAGGCCGAGCTGCAGCAGGCCTGCCGTGACCTGGCGGTGGACGGCCAGCTGGTCGCCGGCCACGCCTGGTACGAGCTTGGCGAGCTGCGGCGGCTGCGGGGAGAGCCGGGCGTCGAGGAGGCCTTCGAGCAGGCGACAGCCTTCGGGCACGTCGCCCAGCCGGGGCTCGCGCTGTACCGGCTCGGCCAGGGCAGGGCGGAGGCGGCCGAGGCCGGCCTGCGTCGCGTCCTGGCCGAGCGTGAGCGGGCCGGCGACCGGCTGATCCTCCTCCCGGCGGTCGTGGCGGTGTGCCTGGCGGCTGGTCGGATCGAGGACGCGAAGGACGTCGTCACCGAGATGGCGCAGACGGCCCAGACCTACCCCACGACTGCGATGCGGGCCGTCCTGGATGCGGCCCGTGGGGCTGTGGCGCTGGGTGACGGCCGGCCCAGCGACGCACTCGCCCGCTTGCGGGCGGCCTCGGACCGGTGGCGGGAGCTCGACGCACCGTACGAGACCGCCCAGGTCGGCGTACAGATCGGTGAGGGGTGCCGGGCACTCGGTGACGAGGAGGGCGCACAGATGGAGCTCCGCGCCGCTCTGGCGACGTTCGAACGGCTCGGCGCGCGACCGGACGCGTCCCGGGTCCGCGGGCTGATGTCGGGGCGCAACCCGCACCTCGCCGCACTGAGCCCACGGGAGATCGAGGTGCTGAGTCTGATCGCCAGGGGCCGGACCAACGCAGAGATCGCCACCGCGCTGTGCCTGAGCGAGCGAACCGTCCACCGGCACGTCAGCAACATCCTGACCAAGCTCGACGTCCGCTCCCGCACCTCGGCCGCGGCGTACGCGGTTCAGCACGGGCTCACCTGAGAGCGCCACCGACAGCGGTCACGTGTGCTTGTGTCGGCTCAGCTCGTGTCACCAGGGGCGTGACCGAGTACACCTAGGATGGCGCGCGTGGACAAGGCCGTGACGTGGACCGCGGGGCAGCCGTACCGGCCGTCCGGCGCGGTCGACCACGTCTTCCGGCGGCTGCGCGAGGCCATCGAGGACGGCACCTTCCCCGTCGGGAGCCGGCTCGAGGCCGAGGGCGCCCTCGCAACCCGGTTCGCGGTGAGCCGCCCTGTCGTGCGCGAGGCCCTGCGCGGCTGCGCGGCGCTCGGCCTGACCGAGACGCGCGTGGGCCGCGGGACCTTCGTCGTCTCGCGCACACCGTCGGCCGAGGCACCCCTCGGCCGCTACTCGCCGCGCGAGCTGCAGGAGGCCCGCCCGCACGTCGAGGTTCCTGCGGCCGCGCTCGCCGCTACGCGTCGAACCGACGAGGAGCTGGCCCGGCTCACCGAGCTCGTCGACCGGATGGCCCACGAGGCGGACTTCGGGCGCTGGGTCGACCTCGACGCGGCATTCCACCAGCTCGTCGCGACGGCGAGCCGCAACCGCGTCTTCGGCACCGTGGTCGCCGAGATCCGTGACGCCATGGCGAGCCAGTCCGGCATGCTGAACTCCCTCGAGGGCCGCCGCGAGGAGTCGGACGCGGAGCACCGCCGCATCGTCACGGCGATCGCCGAGCGCTCCCCCGAGGGTGCCGGCTCGGCCATGCGCGAGCACCTGTCCTCGGTGGAGGACGCGGTCGCGCGGTTCTTCGCCGACGACGCGCCCGACGCCTGACCGGCTTCCACGTCCGCGCTGCTTCCTGTCGCGCCCCGAGACGCCCCCTTGACCTGGGTGACGAGCTTCCCTAGGGTTCCGGCATGGCCAACCTGTCTTACAGCCTTACAGCCATACAGGCGAATCACCCTGACGTGTCCGGGCCCCTGCCAGCCCACGTCCCGGTGGCCGTGCTGAGCAGGGGCCTGCTCGTCGAGTCGGTGCACCACGGGTCCGTGGTCGTGACCCGGGCGGACGGCCGCGCCGCCCTGGTCGTTGGCGACGGCACCACCCCCGTCTACCCCCGTTCTGCCCTCAAGCCCCTGCAGGCCGTCGCCGCGCTGCGGCTCGGCGTCGAGATCGACGAGCAGCTGCTGGCCGTGGCCGCCGCCAGCCACTCCGGCGGGCCGGAGCACGTCGACGCGGCGCGGCGCATCCTGACCGCCCACGGGCTCGACGAGCGCGACCTGCGCAACACCCCGGACCTGCCGTACGGCGCCCCGGAGCGCGAGGCACTGCTCGCCGCCGGGGGCGGCCGTGGCCAGATGGTGCAGAACTGCTCAGGCAACCACGCGCTCGTCCTCGCGGCATGCGTCGTCTCCGGGTGGCCCACCGCGACCTACCTCGACCCCGACCATCCCGTCCAGAGGGTCATCCGCGACACGCTCGACGAGCTCGCCGCCGAACCCGTCGGGCCCGTCGCCATCGACGGCTGCGGCATGCCCGTCCTCGGCATGCGGCTGCTGGCCCTCGCGCGGGCGTACGGCCGTCTCGCCGCGGCCGAACCCACGACCGCCGAGGGCCGCGTCGCTTCCGCGATGCGCGCCCACCCGCACCTCGTCGGGGGCGCCGGTCGCGACGTCACCGAGGCGATGGTCGCCGTGCCCGGGCTCGTCGCCAAGGACGGCGCCGAGGGCGTGCAGCTGCTCGGCCTGACCGACGGCACCGGTGTCGCGGTCAAGATCGCGGACGGCGCCGACCGTGCCCGGATGCCGGTCGCCGTCGCCGCGCTCGCGGCTGCCGGAGGTCATGACGCCGTCGTGGCCGCGCTCGCCTCCCTCTCCCTGGACCCCGTGAACCTCGGCACCGAGACCGTCGCCCGGCTCACCGCAGTTCCGCTCTGACACAGCCAGACCCGCTGCCCCACCACTCCTACAGGAGGACGCCCGTGCCCCGTACCGAACACGACCTGCTCGGAGACCGCGAGGTCCCCGACGACGCCTACTGGGGCGTGCACACGCTGCGCGCCGTCGAGAACTTCCCCATCACCGGGGAGACGATCGCCGGCAACGCGTACCTCGTCCGCGCGCTCGCTGCCGTCAAGCTCGCCGCGGCGCGCGCCAACCGCGACCTCGGCCTGCTCGACGAACGGCGCTGCGGCGCCATCGAGGGCGCCTGCCTCGAGATCCTCGACGGCCAGCACACCGACCAGTTCGTCGTCGACGCCATCCAGGGCGGCGCGGGCACCTCGACGAACATGAACGCCAACGAGGTGGTCGCCAACCGCGCCCTCGAGCTGCTCGGCGCGGCTCGCGGCGACTACGCCGTGCTGCATCCGAACGACCACGTGAACCTGAGCCAGTCGACGAACGACGTCTATCCCACGGCCGCGAACATCGCGACCATCTGGGCGCTGGCCGACCTCCTGGGCTCGGTCGACCACCTGGTGGAAGCCTTCCGGCGCAAGGCCGGCGAGTTCCACGACGTCGTCAAGATGGGGCGCACGCAGCTGCAGGACGCCGTGCCCATGACCGTCGGTCAGGAGTTCGCCGCGTATGCGGTGACGCTCGCCGAGGACCGCGACCGGCTCGCCGAGGCGGGCGCCCTGCTCCACGAGATCAACCTCGGCGCGACCGCGATCGGCACGGGGCTCAACGCTCCCGTCGGCTACACGGAGGCGGTTCGCCGTCACCTTGCCGATGTCACGCACCTGCCCCTGACCACGAGCCCCGACCTCATCGAGGCCACCGCCGACGTCGGCGCGTTCGTGCACCTGTCGGGCGTGCTCAAGCGCGTCGCGGTCAAGCTCTCGAAGATCTGCAACGACCTGCGCCTGCTGTCGTCCGGGCCGCGCAGCGGACTCGCCGAGCTGAATCTGCCTGCGGTGCAGTCCGGCTCGTCGATCATGCCCGGGAAGGTCAACCCCGTGATCCCGGAGGTCGTCAACCAGGTGGCCTTCGAGGTCATCGGCAACGACGTCACCGTGACGCTTGCCGCCGAGGGCGGTCAGCTGCAGCTCAACGCGTTCGAGCCAGTCATCGTGCACAGCCTGAACCGCAGCATCACCCACCTGGGCAACGCGTGCCGCGTCCTCGCCGACCGATGCGTCGACGGCATCACGGTCAACGCCGACCGGCTGCGCGCCTCCGTCGAGCAGTCGATCGGCCTCGTCACTGCGCTCAACCCGCACATCGGCTACGCGGCCGCCACGGCGGTGGCCACCGAGGCGCTGCTCAGCGGGCGGGGCGTCGCCGAGCTCGTGCTCGAGCGGGGACTGCTGTCAGCCGCCGAGCTCGGCGAGCTGATCCGCCCGGAGCGTCTGGCCAACCTGCCCGACCCCCGTCCACAGCCCGTCTGACCCCTGCGGAGCCACCAGCCATCGCGTCGGCCGCCCGGTCGCGCATCCTTCCGATTCACCTGTCACAGAAAGGCGCCCAACGATGAGCATGCCTGGAAGAACGACCCGGACGGCCGACGTACCACCAACCTCAACAGCTGAGCGGCCCGCCGCCGGCGACACCACGACCGACCTCGAGCAGAGCGGCTACCACAAGTCGCTCAAGCCACGCCAGATCCGGATGATCGCCATCGGTGGGGCCATCGGAACGGGCCTGTTCCTCGGTGCCGGCGGGCGTCTCGAGGCGGCCGGCCCGTCACTCGCCCTGACGTATGCCGTGTGCGGCTTCTTCGCCTTCCTCATCCTCAGGGCGCTCGGCGAGCTCGTGCTGCACCGGCCGTCGTCGGGCTCGTTCGTGTCGTACGCCCGGGAGTTCTACGGGGAGAAGGCCGCCTTCGTCACCGGATGGATGTACTGGCTCGTGTGGGCCACCACCGCTGTCGTCGACGTCACGGCCGTCGCCCTGTACATGAACTTCTTCGCTCGCTACTGGGCGCCCATCGCGAGCGTGCCCCAGTGGGCCTTCGCCCTTGGCGCACTCGTCCTCGTGCTCTGCCTCAACCTCGTCAGCGTCAAGGTGTTCGGCGAGCTGGAGTTCTGGTTCGCCCTGATCAAGGTGGCGGCTCTCGTCCTGTTCCTCGGCGTCGGCCTCTGGTTCCTCTTCTTCGGCACCCCGGTCGCGGGCCATGACCCCGGCGTCGGCCTGCTCAGCGCCAACGGCGGCATCTTCCCGAACGGCGCGCTGCCCGCTGTGGTCGTCGTGCAGGGTGTCGTCTTCGCGTACGCCTCCATCGAGCTCATCGGCACGGCCGCCGGCGAGGCCGAGAACGCCCGAGTCGTCATCCCCAAGGCGATCAACACCGTCATCGTGCGCATCATCGTGTTCTACGTCGGGTCGGTCGTGCTCCTCTCGCTCCTGCTGCCGTACACGGCGTACAAGGCCGGGGAGAGCCCGTTCGTCACGTTCTTCGGGTCGATCGGCGTCGAGGGCGTCGACACGGCGATGAACCTCGTCGTGCTCACGGCGGCGCTGTCCTCGCTCAACGCCGGCCTCTACTCGACCGGTCGCATCCTGCGCTCGATGGCCTTCTCCGGGTCGGCGCCGCAGTTCGCGGCGCGGATGAGCCGCGGAGGCGTGCCCTACGGCGGCATCGTCATCACGGCCGCGGTCGCTCTCGTCGGCGTGCTGCTCAACGCGCTCGTGCCGGCCCAGGCCTTCGAGATCGTGCTCAACGTCGCCGCCCTCGGCATCGTCTCGGCCTGGGGCATGATCGTGCTGTGCCAGATGCGGCTCGTCGCCTGGGCACGCGCCGGCCGGCTCGAGCGGCCGTCGTTCCGGCTCTTCGGTTCGCCGGTCACCGGCTGGCTCACGCTCGGGTTCCTCGCCACGGTGGTCGTGCTCATGGCCTTCGACCGTCCGGTCGGCACCTGGACCGTCGCCTCACTCGCCGTGATCATCCCGCTGCTGGCGGGCGGCTGGTTCGTGGCGCGTGACCGCATCCGGCGCATCGCCGCAGGCGAGGCCCACCCGGAGCACGTCAGCCAGCATCCGGTGGCGGCGACAGCGGCCGTCGGCGACGCCTGATCCGTCCGCTCGGCCACCCGTCACCCGGGTGGCCGAGCGGGTCGTCGCCAGCGGTGGGAGCAACGTGTCAGCCGGCCTGCAGAGCCGCCTTGACGCGCTCCTCCAGGTCGGTAGGTGACGTGCAGCTCTCGGAGCAACGCACGTCGGGGGTGCCATCGACGTGGCGCACAGCCCATTCCTGACCACCCATGACCGGTCCGGCTGTCGCCGTCACGGTGCCGGAGCAACCCTCCGTCGGACAGGGAAAGCTGATGGTCTCCATTGCTCGATCTGGGGCGGAACCTGCTGAGCCATCCCCCGGAGAGGAGCGCGCCTCACGGCCCGCATCGGGCGACGTCTCAGCGGCTTCCCGACAGTTCGCCACGAGGGCGCGCAGGGCCAGCTCCGTGGTCTGTTCGACGATGCTGGCCGGCTCACCGGTCAGGTCGTGCCGTTGGGCATGGACCGCGGCGCCCCGCGCAGTGGCCAACCAGACCGTCCCCGGGGGCTGACCCTCCTCCGGGTTGGGACCGCCCACGCCCGTGACCGCTATCGCGATGCCGGCGTGGAGCAGGTCGGCGACGCCCGCCGCCATCTGACGAGCACAGGCCTCGGTCACGACCGGCCCGCGATCCACGCCGAGGAGCTCGAACTTCACGTCCTCCGCGTAGGCGACCACGCCACCGAGGAACCACTCACTCGAGTCCGGGGCCGCCGCCAGTCGACTGGAGATCTCACCGCCCGTCAGTGACTCGGCGACGGCCACTCGCAGCCTCCGCCGCCGGGCGAGCTCGGCGACCTCCTGGGCCAGCTGGTCGGCCATCCCCATCGAACCTCCTCCAATGACGTCGGGTGAGGAATGACGCCCGGCTCGCGGCCGCCTTGGGCGACGTATCGGTGCGAACGCGGTCCGCTGACCGGGCGCAGCCGGCCACGGGAGCTCATCCTCAGAACGTGTCGTAACCCTCCCGTGCCCCATCCGTGCCCGCTGCAAACACGCGGTGCTAGGACGACGCGGCGAGGGTGCCGACCAGCCACTCGCGGACGGTCCTGGCCTCGGGAAGAATCTCGTGAAGCGTGCGGGTGGACATGTCCAGCTGAGCCGTCTGCAGCCACCGCCACATGGTGGTCAGGTCGCTGCCCACGATGCGCTCGAAGAGCCAGACAGGCATGGGGTAGCTGCGAGGTACGCGGCCGGTGACCTCGTGCCAGATGGCCCGGCACTGGTCGACGGACTGGATGTCGGCGACGAGGCTCAGGTCGGCCCCGACCCACCGCTCGGGGTCGGCGAACACGCGGGCAGCCACCGCACCGAGATCGTCGGTGCACAGCCAGCCCATCGGCCGGGAGGAGCCCATGAGCTTGGGCATCACGTGCCACACCGTGACCGGCGGGTAGAACCCCTTGTCCGTCATGAGCTCCATGAAGGCCATCGGACGCAGCACCGTCAGAGGCAGACCGCGCTCGCGGAAGTGGCCGGCGACGGCGACCTTGGAGTCCCAGGAGCCGACGCCCGTCACGTCCCCGCGGACCCCTGCCGCTCCGTAGACCACGTGCTGTACGGCGGCGCCCGCAGCCGCGTCTGCGACGTTCCCTCCCTGCCGGACCTCCGCCTCCACGCTGCTGGCTATCGGGTTCTGGACGTTGAAGACCCCGTACGCGCCGTCGAAAGCGCGTCGCAGGGACGCCACGTCCTCCGCGTCCACGCGGTGCAGCTCTGCCCCGCTCGCGCGAAGGGCCTGTGAGGCGTCACCGGACGGGTCTCTGCTGAGCGCGCGCACACGCCAGCCGTCCTGGAGCAGGTGGCGGACCACGGCCGAGCCCTGCCGCCCAGTGGCGCCGACCACGGCCACCACCCGCGCGGGCCGCCCATCGGAGGGAGACGTCATGACCCAGTCTGACAGGACCACCGCGGCCGCATGAGGACTTTCTCGGTGAGCAGGGCGGGCCCGTGACGAGCCTCCCCCAGCACCGGGGCGACGGTCGGGGACGTCCTGGCCGGCGGAGATCCCCTCCACGAGATGCCCGCGACCAGGACGCCGACGGCACCGTACCCGCCGACGACGCTCGACTCACCTCGTACGCCGAAACCTAGGCGGACTGGCGACCGGGGAACCCCGGTGGTGGGTAGGTGGTTGCCGGCGGCGTCGTCTCCCGGACCTTCCCCTGGGATCCGTGACGAGGCGGCGCCGTCCCCAGGGAGCTCGTCTGCGTCGAGGGCGTCCCCAGGTTTCACCGGCGCGAGCTGCACGTCGGGGAGCGCACCGTGGAGACCCACCTCGCACACGTGTACGCGACGTTGAAGGTGCAGTCGCTACGGGACCTGGTCCACGCCCTCGGCCACCACGCCAGAGGGCCCGGACCAACGTGATGCCACGGACCCGCGCCTGTGCACCTGCCTACGGGTTCAGGTCACCACCCGATCGGCGCGGCTGTAGACGACCATCGAGTCTCCGCGGAGGAAACCGACCAGCGTGACGCCGATCTCGTCGGCGAGGTCCGCTGCCAGCGATGACGGGGCGGACACGGCAGCGAGCACGGGGATCCCCGCCATCGACGCCTTCTGCGTGAGCTCGAAGCTGGCCCGCCCCGACACCATGAGCACCGTCGCAGACAGTGGCAGCCGGTCCTGCTCCAGCGCCCAGCCCACGACCTTGTCGACGGCGTTGTGCCTGCCGACGTCTTCCCTGACCACGAGGAGGTCACCGCTGGGGCCCTCGAAGAGCCCTGCCGCGTGCAGTCCTCCGGTCTGGTCGAAGACCTGCTGCGCCTCTCGGAGCCGCTCGGGCAGCGAGACGAGCAGCTCCGGGCTGACCACGAGCCGGTCGTCCCCGACCGGGAACGCGGACTCGGTGCGGACGGCGTCGATGGACGCCTTGCCGCACACGCCGCAGGAGGACGACATGTACGTATGCCGCTCCATCGCGAACGTCGGCAGCTCGACTCCCGGCGTGAGCTGGACGTGGAGCACGTTGTAGGTGTTGAGCCCTTCCTCGGTGGTCCCAGCGCAGTAGCGAACGGTGGTCACGTCGCCCCGGCGCCGGACCACGCCCTCGGAGACGAGGAAGCCGAGCGCCAGCTCGACGTCGGCGCCGGGGGTCCTCATGGTGACGGCGAGCGAACGGCCACCGACCCGGATCTCCAGCGGTTCCTCGGCGGCCAGCCGGTCCTCTCGGACGCGTGCCGGATCGCCCACCCGGATCCGGGTGACGCGCCGGCGGACGGCTCGCTTTCTCATGGTGCCCTCCGGTCTGTCACCCGACGGTGCTGGGCTCCAGGCGGACCAGCACGGACTTCGAGGTGGGGGTGTTGCTGTGCTCGGCGACGGAGCCGAGCGGCACGAGCGGGTTGGTCTCCGGGTAGTAGGCCGCGGCCGTGCCGCGTGGTGTGTCGTACTCGACGACCCGGAAGCCGCGGACCCGGCGGTCGAGGTCGTCGCCGGCCCAGTGCGCCACGATGTCGACGTGGTCGCCGGCCCGCAGACCCAGCGCTGCGATGTCGCGGCGGTTGAGCAGCACCACCTGACGACCGCCCTCGATGCCGCGGTATCTGTCGCTGAGGCCGTAGATCGTGGTGTTGAACTGGTCGTGGCTGCGCATCGTCTGCAGCACCAGGTGGCCCGCCGGGACCTCGAGGAGCTCGAGGGCCGACGCGGTGAACTGCGCGCGACCTGACGGTGTGTCGAACGCGCGCCGGTCGCGGGGCGGGTGCGGCAGCACGAACCCGGTCTTGGTCAGCACCCGGGCCTCGTAGTCGTCGAAGCCGGGGACGACGCGCTCGATGTGCGCCCGAACTCGGCTGTAGTCACCGCTCAGGGCTGCCCAGTCGATCGTCGTGGTGCCACCCCGTCCGGTTCCCGACGCCGACCCCGATGCCCCGAGGGTCGCCTCGGCCAGCCCGCACACGATGGCCACCTCGGAACGCAGGTGCTCACTGGCTGGTGCCAGCCGGCCGCGGGAGGCGTGGACCACCGACATCGAGTCCTCCACGGTGACGAACTGCGGTCCGGTCTCGCGCAGGTCGCGCTCGGTGCGCCCGAGCGTGGGCAGGATGAGGGCGGTCTCGCCGGTCACGAGATGTGACCGGTTGAGCTTGGTCGACACCTGC
This sequence comes from Terrabacter sp. GCM10028922, assembly GCF_042666095.1. NCBI lineage: Bacteria > Bacillati > Actinomycetota > Actinomycetes > Micrococcales > Intrasporangiaceae > Terrabacter > Terrabacter sp. GCM10028922. The sequence continues at coordinate 125,889 of NZ_JBHTFG010000014.1, forward strand.
ACGGTCAGTGCCGTCCGTCGCAGCGCCTCCGCGGTGACGCTCGTGTCAGGTGCGGCATGAAGGAAGTTGCCGCCGAGCCCCACGAACACCCCGACCCTGCCGGCGAGCATCGCCTCGATCGCCTCGACGGTGTCATGGCCGTGGTGCCGCGGCGGCTCGAACCCGAACTCTCGCTGCAACGCGTCCAGGAAGCTCGCCGGTGGCTTCTCCCAGATGCCCATCGTCCGGTCGCCCTGCACGTTGGAGTGGCCCCGGACCGGGCACAGGCCCGCACCCGGCTTGCCGATGTCGCCGCGGGCCAGCGCCAGGTTGACGACCTCCTTGATGGTGGCCACGGAGTTGCGGTGCTGGGTCAGCCCCATCGCCCAGCACCAGATCGTGGCCCCGGAGGCGGCGACCATCCGGGCCGCCTCGACGACCTGGTCGCGCTCGAGGCCGGTGGCGCGGTCGACGACGTCCCAGTCGACGTCGGCCACGTGTGCGCGCCACGCGGCATACCCGTCCGTGTGGGCGGCCACGAACTCGTCGTCGACGGCGTCCCACTCGACCAGCAGCGACCCGATCGCCTGGAACAGCGCCTGGTCTCCGCCGAGGCGGATCGGCAGGTGCAGGTCGGTCAGGTCGGTGCCGTGACCGACCACGCCGCGGGTGTGCTGCGGGTTGCGGAAGTTGACCAGGCCTGCTTCGCGCAGCGGGTTGATGCTGATGATCTTCGCGCCGCGCCGCTTCGCGGTCTCCAGCGCGGACAGCATCCGCGGATGGTTGGTGCCCGGGTTCTGCCCGGCCAGCACGATGAGCTCGGCACGGTACAGGTCCTCGAGGCTGACGCTGCCCTTGCCGATGCCGATCGTGTCGATGAGCGCCACCCCGCTGGACTCGTGGCACATGTTGGAGCAGTCCGGCAGGTTGTTCGTGCCGAAGTCACGGACGAACAGCTGGTAGACGAACGCCGCCTCGTTCGAGGCGCGCCCGGACGTGTAGAACGCCGCCTCGTCGGGCGACCCGAGAGCGTTCAGGTGCGTCGCCGCGAGGGCGAACGCGTCGTCCCACCCGATGGGCTCGTAGTGCGTACCGCCCGGACGGCGCACCATCGGATGGGTCAGTCGCCCCTGCTTGCCGAGCCAGTAGTCGGGGCGCGTGGACAGCTCGGCGATGCTGTGCCGGGCGAAGAACTCCGGGGTCACCCGGGCCTTCGTCGCCTCCTCGGCCACGGCCTTGGCGCCGTTCTCACAGAACTCCGCCGTGTGCCGATGCTCTGGGTCCGGGTCGGGCCAGGCGCAGCTCATGCAGTCGAACCCGTCGACCTGGTTGAGCCGCATGAGGGTCTTGGCGGCCCGCGCCGGCCCCATCTCACCCACTGCCCGGCCCATCGCCACGGCCACGGCCTCGACACCTGCGGCGTGGTCGCGTGGGCTGCGGACCGTCAGGCGGGACTCGTCCGGCGTCCCCAACAGCTCGTCCTCCGGCATGGCACGATCACTCCTTCTTTGTCGGACGCGCGCGTCCCTTCAGCACCTGCAGGCGACCGACCTGCCGTCTGCGGCGTCTCGCCACTGGGCCCCTGGAAGCAGATCACATATCACACCGTCGGCGGCAGGTGGGTCTCACGAAGCGGGTGCGAACCCGCCTGCCGGGATCCCGGGCGACCACTGATGTCCTGGGCGGGGGTGTTCGTCCCCGCCCAGGACATCGAGGTCACGCAAGGTTCCGCAGGCTGCCCTGTGTCCAGGTCCGTCGACCTCTCAGGACCTCTCAGGACCTGTCAGGCCCGCTCGGGCACGGCGGGGATGGCGTCCTTGACGCCGTTGGCGTCCCTGGTCGGGTTGGCGACCACCGGGGGGCTGACCGGCTGGGGCGGGGTTTCACTGCCCGGCCCCGGCTCCTTGCGCAGCTCCTTCACGAGCGAGACCGCGACCCCCACCATGATGAACAGGAACGGGAACGCCGCCAGGATGCACAGGGTCTGGAGCGCGTCCAGACCACCGGCCACGAGCAGGATGGCGGCGACGGCGCCGGTCATCACTCCCCAGAACACCGTGACCAGCATGCGCGGCTCCTTGCATCCGCGACTGGACAGGATGCCCATCACCAGAGCGGCAGCATCTGCCCCGGAGATGAAGAAGAGTGCCACGAGGATGATGACGACCAGGGCGGTGACAGTGAAGAGGGGATACTGCCGCAGCAGCTCGAACAGCGCCGTCTCCTGACCCTGCTTGAGAGCGGCTCCGAGGTCGAACCCGCCCAGCTGCAGGTCGATCGAGATCCCGCCGAGGATGGAGAACCAGACGAAGCTGACCAGGCTGGGCGCCAGGACGACACCGAGGACGAACTGCCGGATCGTGCGACCCCGCGAGATGCGCGCGATGAACGTGCCGACGAACGGGGTCCACGAGACCCACCACGCCCAGTAGAAGATGGTCCATCCCGAGAGCCATTCCTGGCCACCGAAGGCACCGGCACGGAAGCTCATCGGGACCAGCTCGTAGAGGTAGTCACCGACCGACTCCGTGAACATGCTGAGGATGAACACGGAGGGACCGACGACGAACAGGAAGAACAGGAGCGCCACGGCCAGCACCATGTTGGTGTTGGACAGGAACTGGATGCCGCGGTGCACGCCGCTGGCAGCCGACACGATGAACGCGACGGTGAGCAGGGCGATGATGCCGATGGCCATCGGCGTGGACTTCGGCAGGTCGTAGAGCTGGTTCAGTCCCGAGTTGATCTGCAGGGCCCCGAGCCCGAGCGAGGTCGCGGACCCGAAGAGGGTGGCGAAGATCGCGAACGAGTCGATGGCTCGGCCCGTGCCACCTTCGGATCGCCGGCCGATCAACGGGAAGAAGGCGGAGCTGATCAGGTTCGCCTTGCCCTTCCTGAAGCCGAAGTAGGCGAGCGCGAGCCCGACGATGGCGTACATCGCCCACGGGTGGAACGCCCAGTGGAAGTACGAGTACTCCATCGCGAGCCGGGCGGCCTCCTGGGTGTTGGGCTGTGCCAGTCCCATCGGGGGTGAGCTCAGGTGCGACAGGGGCTCAGCCACGCCGTAGAACATGAGGCCGATGCCCATGCCGGCACTGAACATCATGGCGACCCAGCTCACGGTCCGGAACTCGGGGCGTTCGTCGTCCCGGCCCAGTCGGATCCGACCGAACCGGCTGACGGCGAGGAACCCTGTCAACGCGACGAATCCGGTGCTGATGAGAATGAAGATCCAGCCGAAGCTGCCGATCACCCAGTCGAGTGCGGCGCCGCTGATGTCGGCCAGGCTGTCGTGGTCGACGATCCCCCAGACGACGAATGCCAGCGCCACGGCCGCGGAGCTCGCAAGGACCGTTCGGTCCGCCGGCAGCTGGTCGGCGAGAGTCCCCCGCCGCTGTGTTTCCGAGTCAGACTGCACTGTCATCGGAGATGTCCTTCCAATCCTTCGGTGAGGAGTGCCGTTTCACGGCGATGGCGACGGGCTCGAACCCACTGACATTCCCCTGATCAGCCGTTGCTCATCTCGCACCACTTTGTGCAATACGCAACATCATCCTGCGACCGCAGGCACGAGTCAAGACTTTCGCGTTGCCTAATATGCAATCTGTTGTGTAATACAGAACGCTCGAGTTCAGGCGGCCCCGAGACTCTCGGCCATCTCCACGACGTTGGTGAGCAGCATCGCCCGTGTCATGGGCCCGACTCCTCCGGTGGCTCCGCTGACCTTGCCGGCCACGGTGTCCACGCCGGGATGCACGTCGCCCAGGATGCCCTCGATGGTTCGGGTGATGCCGACGGACAGCACCGTCGCGCCCGGCCTGACCCAGTCGGGCTGCACCAGGTGCGCCACACCCGCCGCCGCGACGACGACGTCCGCGACCCGCGTGTGTGCGGCGACGTCGACGGTCGCCTCGTGGCACAGGGTCACCGTCGCGTGCTCACTGCGTCGCGTCAGCATCAGTCCCAGCGGACGGCCCACGGTCAGTCCGCAGCCGATGACGCAGAACCGCGCCCCGGTGATGGGGACGTCATGGTGTCGCAGCAGCTCGATGATGCCCCTGGGTGTGCACGGCAGCGGGGCCGGCATGCCGAGGACCAACCGCCCGAGGTTGACCGGATGGAGACCGTCGGCGTCCTTCTCCGGGTCGATGAGCTCGAGCACCCGGTGGGTGTCGATGTGGGCAGGCAGCGGCAGCTGGACGATGAACCCGGTACAGGCCGGGTCGGCGTTCAGCCGGAGGACAGCCGCCTCGATCTCCTCCTGCGAGGCGGTCTGTGGCAGCTCGAGCCGGATCGAGTGCAGACCCACCTCACGGCAGTCCCGGTGCTTGCCGTTGACGTAGGAACGGCTTCCCGGGTCGTCGCCGACGAGAATCGTGCCCAGGCCCGGCCTGATGCCCTGGAGCTGCAGCATGGCGACGCGGTCGGCCAGGTCGAGCTTGACCTTCTCGGCGATGCGTCTGCCGTCGATGAGTGTCGCGGTGGCCATGCCAGCTCCTTGTGTGGACGCCGAGCCCGCCCGCGTGTCCGGGCGGGCGTCGTGGGGCGCAACCACGGCCGTCAGCTGACGGACGGGCGGACGGCACCGGCGATCTTGTCCGAGACCCAGTCGTGGAACTCGCCGATGTGGTGCTCGCTGGGCACCAGGACGCCACCGTCGGCGTACACCCGGGAGCTCATCGCCGGCTGGCAGCGCTCGCACGCGTCGAAGTCCTGCTGGTTGACCCGGTGGAAGAGCTCCACCGAAGCGGTGACGTCCTTGCCGCTCTCGACCACGCCGGGCAGGTAGAGCCAGTCGCACTCGACGATGGTGTGGTCGGCCGCCAGCGGGTACATCCGGTGGAAGATGACGTGGTCGGGGACCAGGTTGATGAACACCTGCGGCTTGACCGTGATCGCGTAGTAGCGCCGGTCCTGGTCCTCGGAGACCCCGGGGATGCGGTCGAGCCCCTCGGAGCCGTCGACGGTGAAGCCCTTGATCTCCTCGCCGAAGACGGCGCCGTGACCCACGAAGTACTGGGCAGCGAAGCCGTCCGCGAACTCCGGCAGGACCTCGGTCAGCTCGGGATGGATCGTCGCACAGTGGTAGCACTCCATGAAGTTCTCGATGATGAGCTTCCAGTTGGCCTTGACGTCGTAGACGATGCGGCGCCCGAGGGCGAGGCTGGCCACGTCGTAGTGCTCGATCGACTCGAGGTCACCGAGGCGCTCGATCACGGCGTGGCGGACCGTCTCGTCGAACGAGGGCGGCTCCGGCGCCAGACAGACCCAGATGTAGCCCAGCCACTCCTGCACCGAGATCGTGCGCAGCCCGTACTCGACGCGGTCGATGTCAGGCATCTTCGTCAGGTTCGGCGCGGCAACCAGCTTGCCGTCGAAGTCGTACGTCCAGGCGTGGTACGGGCACTGGAAGGAGCGCTGGGCCTGGCCGGACTCCTCGGTGCAGAGCTGGGCACCGCGGTGCCGGCAGATGTTGAAGAAGGCACGGGCCTCGCCCTTGCGGTTTCGGGTGATCAGGACGCTCTCGCGGCCGACCTGCACCGTCTTGAACGAGCCGGGCCCCGTGAGGTCGGCCGAACGGGCTGCGCAGAACCACATTGCCTCGAAGATCCGCTCCTGCTCGGCGGCGAACACGGCCTCATCGGTGTAGGTGTGGCCGGGCAGGGTGGCGATGAGGCTGGGCGAGGTCTCGATGAGGGACATGGATGCTCCTGGGCGACGACTGAACTGATGGGCAACATGTTGTTGTTAACGCAACATAGAGTGTGATACGCAACAGCGTGAGGGCGTGCGACTCCCGCTGTCAAGGGTTGTCCGGCCCTCAGGAGGGGGCTGCGACGGATGGGGCGCCGAGCGTTCGGCGCCACCGCGTGAAGGCTCGGACCTGGTTCATCCCGAGCACCCCGACGGGCTCCTGGTCCCGCCGGTAGACCGCCAGGAAGCAGCGGTCGGCCGGGTCGCCGTCCTCGACGGTCACGGTGTCGGCGGACCGCGCGTCGCCGGCGAACTGGATGCGCACGCCGTACTGGTCGGACCAGAAGTACGCCGGAGCGACATCCGGCCCCGCGCTGTCGCCGGACAGCAGGGTGGCCACAGCGCGCTTGGGCCGGTCGAGGGCTCCGGTCCAGTGCTCGACCCGGTGGTGACGGCCGAGCCGTCGGTCGTACCAGGCTGCACAGTCACCGACGGCCACCACCCCCGGGGAGCCGGTCAGGCCACCGGCGTCGCAACGGACCCCGTTGTCGAGCTCGAGGCCTGAGCCCTGCAGCCAGCCCACGTTGGGCTGCGCGCCGACCCCGACGAGCACCAGGTCGGCCGGCAGCAGCCGACCGTCGCCGAGGGCAACGCCGTCCACCCGTCCGACACCGGTGAACCCTCGCACCCCCGCGCCGCAGATGAGCCGGACGCCGTGGTCGGCGTGCAGCGTGCTCACGATGCGACCCATGTCCGTACCGAGGGGCCCGGCGAGCGGGGTGCCCATCGCCTCCACCACCGTGACGTCGAGACCGAGGGCCCACGCGGTGGAGGCGACCTCAGCACCGATGAAGCCCGCGCCGATCACGACCAGCCGGCGGCCGGGCTCGATCTCGGCCCTGAGCGCCAGCGCGTCGTCGAGCGTACGCAGCGTGTGGATGCCGGCCAGCCCCTCCGCCCCGGGCAGGGTCCGGGCGCTGGCGCCCGTCGCGAGCACCACGCCGTCGGCTCGGACGCGAGTCCCGTCGGCGAGCACCACGCTGCGGTCGGCCAGGTCGAGGCGCTCGGCCCTGACGCCCAGCAGCCACTCGGCATCCAGCTCCTCGTCGTCGTCCTCGAGGGTGATGTCCTCCCCCGTGACCTTTCCGGCCAGGAACTCCTTGGACAGCGGTGGTCGGTCGTACGGTCGGTGCCGCTCGTCGCCGATGACGACCACCCGCCCGTCGAAGCCCTGGCTACGCAGTGCCCTGACCGAGGAGAGCCCTGCGAGCGAGGCCCCGACGACCGCTACCGTCCTCATGCCGCGCCACCGGTGGCTGCCTGGTTCCCCACGCTCACACCCGGCGGCAGGTTCGGCTCCTCCGCAGAGAGCTCGACGAAGATGTGGCCGTCCTCGACCACGACGCGATGGGCGCGGACCGGCTTCTTGGCCGGCGGGGCGTCCACCTGTCCGGTGCGCAGGTCGAAGCGCGAGGCATGCAGCGGGCACTCGACCTCGCACCCTTCGACCCACCCGTCGGCGAGCGAGGCGTCCTGGTGCGTGCACGTGTCATCGAGCGCGAACACCTCCCCGTCCTCGGTGTGGAACACCGCGATGGGGGGGTCGGCCTCGACCCGGAGCGCCTCCCCACGCGCCAGCGACGACAGCGGACAGACCGACAACATAGTGACCACCTCGATGCGAATAGCACAACTCAAAGCATGATGCGCAACAGTCTGGGACCGGGCTGCGGTACTGTCAAGAGGGTCGAGGGTCAGGCCGACCGAGGTGGGGCGTCGCTGCGACGACGACGCTTCCGGATGCCAGCCCGATGAGCCGAGCGGCCTTCAGCTGCGTCTCCTCCCATTCGCCACAGGGGTCGGAGTCCCACGTGATGCCAGCGCCGGTGCCGAACCTCAGCCACCGACGACCGGACACGTCCCGCTCGGCCCAGAAGGAGCGGATGCCGACCGCGAGCCGTGCCCGCCGCCGCCCCGCGTCGACCCACCCGACGGCACCGCAGTAGGGCCCGCGCGGAGCCGGCTCCAGATCGCCGATGGCCCGAAGCGCCGTCGACTTGGGGGCGCCCCGTGACCGACGCCGGAGGAAAGGTGGCAGCCATGATGTCCGCCCAGTCCACGTCGGCACGCAGCCGGCCGGAGACCGTCGACACCAGGTGCACCAGGCCCGGGTGCCCCTCGGGGGCACACAGGTGGTCCACGCGCACCGTGCCGGGACGGCATACGTGGGACAGGTCGTTGCGCGCGAGGTCGACGATCATCACGTTCTCGGCGTAGTCCTTGGGCAGCATCCTCTCGATCCGCGCAGCGGTGCCCTTGATCGGCCGAGACTCCAACCGGTCGCCCTCTCGCAGCAGGAACGCCTCCGGTGAGGCGCACACCACGTCCACCCCCACGCTCGGGACGTGGACGTGCCCGGCATACGGAGCCGGGTTCCCCTCGGCCAGGAGCGCCGCCAGCCCACGCAGGTCCGCCCCATCGGGAAGCTCGTGCGACAGCACACGACACAGGTTCACCTGGTACACCGTCCCCGCGGCGATGCGCGCGCGGATCTCCTCGACGTTGGCGCAGTATGCCTCCCGGTCGAGGCTGCTGTGCCAGTCGCCTGCCAGCCCGGCCCACTCCGGAGGCTCCTCGTCCCGGACACCGACGCCGCCCAGGTCGAGACACGCGGGCTGGACGTCGGCGAACCGCACCGCCGTCAGGGGCCCCTCGAAGTCGGCGACGACCGCCCAGAACCCCTCGTCGAGGCCCTCCAGGGTGGCCCGCACCTCGACGGGATCGCGGGCCACGAGCCCACCGAACCGCGCATACTCCACGGGTCACTCCTTGCGTGAGCGCTTCTCGCGATGGTCGGGGCGGCGCCGCAGGCCCGGTCGTGCGCGCGCCCCGACGCGGGGACCATGCCGCCCGGGCGTTATAGTTGCGCCATGAGCAACAACATGCAGGGGACGAACGGCAAGGCCCAACGGGCGGGCACCCGCGCCAACGGCGACAGCAGCGGCGGGGTGCAGTCGGTCGACCGGGCCGTCCGCGTCCTCGAGATCCTGGCCGCGAGCGGCGGCTCCGGCGTCAGCGAGGTGGCCGCGGAGCTCGAGGTCCACAAGTCCACGGCGTTCCGGTTGCTCGCCGCCCTGGAGGACCGCGGCCTCGTCGAGCAGAACTCCGACCGCGGCAAGTACCAGCTCGGCTTCGGGATCCTGCGCCTCGCCAGCGCAATCCCCATGCGGCTCGGGCTGGTCCGCCAGTCCAGGCCGCTGCTCGACGAGCTGGCGGCCCAGATCGGCGAGACGGTCAACCTCGCCGTCATCCGCGAGCAGTATGCCGTCAACGTGGCCGAGGCGTTGGGGCCCTCGGCGATCTCGGCCCAGACCTGGATGGGTCAGCTCACTCCCCTGCACGCCACGTCCAGCGGCAAGATCCTGCTGGCCCACCTCGATCGCGCCCAGCGCGACGACGTCCTCGAGGTCGCGGGACAGCCTCGGCTCACCGAGGCCACCATCACCTCCCGCAGCGCGCTCGAGAAGCAGCTGGAGCAGGCCCTGAGCGACGGCTACGCCAGCACCTTCGAGGAGTACGAGGTGGGTCTCAACGCCGTCGCAGTGCCCGTGCGGGACCACACCGGCGGCGTCGTCGCTGCGGTGAGCGTCTCCGGGCCGGCCTTCCGCCTCGTCCCCGACCAGATGCGCGAGGTCGCCGCTGCGCTGCAGGTGGCCGGAAGCCAGATCAGCCGCCGGCTGGGCCATCTCGGCAGCTGAGGCGGCGCTCGGTTCTCCAGGACGAGCGGACTCGCGGGAGACATCGGCCGGGCGCATGTCCGGGCGCATCTCAGCACTCCACGACGTTGACCGCCACACCGCCCCGCGAGGTCTCCTTGTAGACGACCGACATGGCGGCGCCGGTCTCGCGCATCGTCGTGATCGCCTTGTCCAGAGAGACGTGATGGGTGCCATGGCCGTGGAGGGCCATCCGGGCCGCCGTGATCGCCTTGATCGACGCCACGGCGTTGCGCTCGATGCACGGGATCTGCACCAGCCCGCGGACCGGGTCACACGTGAGGCCGAGGTTGTGCTGGATGCCGATCTCGGCGGCGTTCTCGACCTGTTCGGGGCGGCCGCCGATGACCTCGGCCAGACCGGCCGCGGCCATGGCGCACGCGGAACCGACCTCGCCCTGGCAACCCACCTCCGCACCTGAGATGGACGCGTTCTCCGTGAACAGCATGCCGACCGCGGCGGCGGCGAGAAGAAACCGGACGACCCCGTCGTCGTCCGAGCCGGGCACGAACCGGTCGTAGTAGTGCAGGACCGCAGGGATGATCCCCGCCGCCCCGTTGGTCGGTGCCGTCACGACCCGCCCCCCTGCGGCGTTCTCCTCGTTCACCGCCAGGGCGAAGAGGCTGACCCACTCCAGCGTCTGGAGTGGGTCGGTGCCCTGGCTCGTGGCCTCGAGCCTGGCCCGCAGCGTGGCGGCGCGGCGGTGCACGTCGAGTCCTCCGGGCAGCACGCCCTCGGTGCTCGAGCCTCTGTCGACGCACTCCCGCATCACCTCCCAGAGGCGGAGAAGACCCGCGCGAACCTCTGGCTCGCTGCGCCACGACAGCTCGTTGGCCAGCACGACCGAGCTGATCGGCAGGCGCTCACGGGCGCAGTGCTCCAGCAGCTGCGCTCCGGTGTCGAACGGGTACGGCACCGGAGTCGTGTCAGGCACGAGCTGCGGCTCACCGGACTCGGACTCGTTGACGACGAACCCGCGGCCGACCGAGTAGAAGGTGCGTTCCGACAGGGTCGCGCCGCGTGCATCGGTGGCCCGGAACGTCATGGCCTTGGGGTGGACGGGCAGCGTCGCGCCTCGGTGCAGCACGACGTCGTCAGGGCTGAAGTCGATCTCCTGCCGGCCTGCCAGGCGCAGCCGACGCTCCCGCACCGCCCGGTCGGCCCGTGGCTGGCCCTCCGCCGGGTCGACGAGGTCGGGTCGCTCGCCCTCGAGGCCGAGGATCACGGCCTTGACGCTGCCGTGACCGTGGCCGGTCGCACCGAGCGAGCCGAAGAGCTCGACCCGGACTCCTGCGACCTGACCCAGGAGGCCGTCTTCGACCAGCCCCTCGGCGAACCTGCACGCGGCACGCATCGGGCCGACCGTGTGCGAGCTCGACGGCCCGATCCCGATGGAGAACAGGTCGAAGACGCTGATCGTCATGGGCCGCTAGCTGCGCAGGCGCGACATCGCGGGGTCGAACAAGGGCTCGGCGGTCACCACCGCCCGCACACGCTCGTCGAAGTAGCCGATCTCGACCTCGGTCCCGACCTCGGTCAGCTCGGACGGCAGCCAGGCGTAGGCGATGCCCCTGCCGATGGTGTAGCCGTATGCGGCGCTCGTGACGTACCCGACACAGCTGTCACCGGCGTACACCGGCTCCTTGCCGAGAACGACGCTGCCGGGATCCGGCAACGTGAGACACGTGAGCCGGCGCGTGACCTCGTCCTTGCGGGCGAGGAGCGCGTCTCGGCCGACGAAGTCGCCCTTGTCGAGCTTGACCGCGAAGCCGAGGCCGGCCTCATAGGGGTCGTGCTCGGCCGTCATGTCCGCGCCGTAGGAGCGGTAGCCCTTCTCCAGTCGCAGGCTGGAGAACGCGCCGCGGCCGGCCGCGATGATGCCGTACTGCTGCCCGGCCTCCCACAGCAGGTCCCAGAGCCGCTGGCCGTGGTCCGCGGTGGTGTAGAGCTCCCACCCGAGCTCGCCGACGTAGGAGAGGCGCATCGCGGTCACCGGCACGGTGCCGACGAAGGCCGGGGTCGCCCGGAAGTACTTGAGCGCCTCGTGGCTGAAGTCGGTGTCGGTCAGTGGCTGGATGAGGTCGCGCGCCCTCGGTCCCCACAGCCCGATGCAGCACGTGCCGGAGGTGATGTCGCGGACCTGCGCGCTGCCGTCGTCGGGCAGGTGGCGGGTCAGCCAGTCGAGGTCGGCGTTGCCGTTGGCGCCGATCTGGAACCGGTCCACCGCGAGCCTGGCCACCGTGATGTCGCTGCGGATGCCGCCGTCGACGTCGAGCAGCAGGCAGTACGTCACCGACCCGACCGACTTGTCCACGTTGGCCGTGACGAGCCCGTTGAGGAACCGCGCCGCCCCGGGACCGGTGACCTCCAGGCGCTTGAGCGCCGTCATGTCGTACATCGCGACCGACTCGCGGGTGGCCTGCGCCTCCGCGGCGACGATGGGCGACCAGTACCTCGCGGCCCAGTCGTTCGGCGCGGGGATGTCACGGCCGTCCACGAGCCCGGCGTTGGCGGCATACCACTGGGGCCGCTCCCAGCCGGAGGCCTCGAGGAACTCTCCTCCGAGCGCACGCTGGCGCTCGTAGAAGGGGCTGGTCCGGATGGGACGAGGCGCGCCGGTCGGCTGCAGCGGGTGCAGGATGTCGTAGACCTCGACGAAGTTCTGGCAGTCCCGCGTGAGGACGTACTCCGGCGAGATCTGGTGCTCCTCGAACCTGTTCAGGTCGCACTCGTGCAGGTCGAAGCTCGAGCAGTAGCCGTCGACCAGCAGCTCGGCCACGGCCCGGCCGACTCCGGCGGAGTGGGTCACCCAGACCGCCTCGGCCACCCAGAAGCCGCTGACGTCGGGCGACTCGCCGATGAGTGGCATGTTGTCGGTGGTGAACGAGAAGAGCCCGTTGATGCCCTCCTCGACCGTCGCATCGCGCGTGGACGGCAGCAGCATCTGCGTCTGCTTCCACGCCTGCTCGAAGTCCCCCTCGGTGAACTCCAGCACGGAGGGCATCACCGCAGAGTCGTCGAGGCGGGCGATGTCCTCGGCCCGGATGGGCATCGGACGGTGGCCGTAGTAGCCGATGCCGAGGGTGTCGAAGCGCTCGCGGTAGTAGAGGTCCTGGTCCTGGTGGCGCAGGATCGGCAGCGTCGCCTCCTTGGCGGCGCCGGCCAGGGCGGGAACCGGTGACGTCCAGGCCAGCTGGTGCGCCAACGGCGTCAGCGGCAGCTGCAGGCCGACCTTGGCGGCGATGACGGGGCCCCAGATACCGGCGCAGCACACGACGATGTCGGCGGGGATCTCGCCCTGGTCCGTGATGACGCCGGTCACCGTGCCGTCCTCGACGGTGACGTCGAGCACCTCGTGGCGCGGCAGCAGGCGCGCGCCGCGAGAGGCGGCGCGCCGGGTCTGCGCGTCGACGGCATTGACGGCCTTGGCAAGTCCGTCGGTCGGCGTGTGCAGGCCGGCGAGCACGACCTCGGGATCGAGCAGCGGGTACATCGCCGCCGTCTCGGCCGCGTCGAGCAGCCGCGACTCCACGCCCCACGCGGTCAGCCAACCGTGCCGGCGGTGCAGCTCGACGACGCGCTCCGGCGTCGTGGCCACCTCCAGCCCGCCGACCTGCAGGAAGCAGGGGCCGGCCTCGGCCTCGAGCGAGCAGAACTTCTCGACGGTGTAGCGCGCGAGATCGGTCAGCGTCTTCGACGAGCTGGCCTGGAACACCAGCCCGGGCGCGTGGGACGTCGAACCGCCGGGGGCCGGAAGGTCGCCCTGGTCGACGACCGTGACGTCGTCCCAGCCTCGCCCCGTCAGCTCGTCCGCCAGTGCGGCTCCGACGACACCCGCACCGATGATGACAACCTTGGGACCCGTCATTCCAACCTCCGATTGTGCGCCTTGCGCAACAGCGTGCATCAGTCGCAACGATCGTCGCGGACGCGGCCGGGGCTGTCAAGAGGAGACGATGCTGGGCCGCCCCTTGACCCGGGCAGGGTCGGAAGCCACACTGTTGCGCATTGCTCTTCGTGTTGTGTAATACGCACCGTTTGGAGAACCATCATGGCACCACGCCCCGCGGCCGGCCGCGAATACGTCCTGACCATCTCGTGCCCGGAGGCTCCCGGGATCGTCTATGCCGTCAGCAGCTTCCTCGTTCAGCAGAACGGCAACATCAGCCAGAGCCAACAGTTCGACGACCGGCTGAGTGACACGTTCTTCATGCGGGTGCAGTTCAGCGTGGTGGGTGGTGACCTGGCCGAGCTGCGGGAGCGTTTCGCGAGGGTGGCCCAGGCCTTCCAGATGTCCTGGCAGATCCATGACGCCGGCACCCCGACCCGCACGCTGCTGCTGGTCTCGCGCTTCGGGCACTGCCTCAACGACCTTCTCTACCGGGCCAGAATCGGCGCGCTGAACGTCGAGATAGCCGGCGTCGTGTCCAACCACCGCGACTTCGAGGACCTCGTGACCACGTATGGGGTGCCCTTCCACCATCTCCCGGTCACACCAGACACCAAGCTGGAGGTCGAGGCCCGCCTCCTCGGCCTCGTCGACGAGCTCGACATCGACCTGGTGGTGCTCGCGCGCTACATGCAGGTGCTGTCCGATGACCTGTGCACCAAGCTCGAGGGAAAGGTGATCAACATCCACCACTCGTTCCTGCCGAGCTTCAAGGGCGCCAAGCCCTACCACCAGGCACACGCCCGAGGGGTCAAGCTCATCGGCGCGACCGCTCACTACGTCACCGCGGACCTCGACGAGGGCCCCATCATCGAGCAGGACGCGGCCCGGGTGGAGCACTCCCTCGAGCCCGACGAGCTCGTGGCCGCCGGCCGCGACGTCGAGGTCCAGGTCCTGGCTCGTGCGGTGACCTGGCACACCGAGCACCGCGTCCTGCTCGGCCAGAACCGCACCGTCGTGTTTCGCTGAACCCCCTGTCCGTACACCTGAATCCACCCACTCACGTCCCGAGGAGCTCAACCCATGCCCAACACCGTCAAGGGAGTCATCGCCCGCGCCAAGGGCGCGCCCGTCGAGGTCGTCGACATCGTCGTCCCGGACCCAGGCCCGGGCGAGGCCGTCGTCGCCGTCCAGGCCTGCGGGGTCTGCCACACGGACCTGCACTACCGCGAGGGCGGCATCAACGACGAGTTCCCCTTCCTGCTGGGCCACGAGGCAGCCGGGGTCGTCGAGTCGGTCGGTGAGGGAGTCACGGAGGTCGCCCCGGGCGACTTCGTCATCCTGAACTGGCGCGCCGTCTGCGGCCAGTGCCGGGCCTGCCAGAAGGGCACCCCCCAGTACTGCTTCAACACCCACAACGCCACCCAGAAGATGACGCTCACCGACGGCACCGAGCTCTCCCCCGCCCTCGGCATCGGCGCGTTCGCCGAGAAGACGCTCGTCGCGGCCGGCCAGTGCACCAAGGTCGACCCCGAGGCCGACCCGGCAGCGGTCGGCCTGCTCGGCTGCGGCGTCATGGCCGGGTTCGGCGCCGCCGTCAACACCGGCGGCATCGGCCGCGGCGACTCGATCGCCGTCATCGGCTGCGGAGGCGTCGGCAACGCCGCCATCGCCGGCGCGAAGCTGGCGGGCGCGACCACGATCATCGCCGTCGACATCGACGACCGGAAGCTCGACTGGGCCACCGGCTTCGGCGCCACCCACACCGTCAACAGCAGCGCCGAGGACCCCGTGGAGGCCATCCGCAAGCTCACCGACGGCCACGGTGCCGACGTCGTGGTCGACGCGGTCGGACGCCCAGAGACCTACGAGCAGGCCTTCTACGCCCGCGACCTCGCCGGCACCGTCGTCCTGGTCGGCGTGCCCTCCCCCGAGGTGCAGGTGACCCTGCCGTTGATCGAGGTCTTCGGTCGCGGGGGCGCGCTCAAGTCCTCCTGGTACGGCGACTGCCTCCCGAGCCGGGACTTCCCGATGCTCGTCGACCTCTACAAGCAGGGCCGGTTCGACCTCGACGCCTTCGTCTCGGAGACCATCGGGCTCGACGACGTCGAGGCCGCCTTCACGAAGATGCACCACGGTGAGGTGCTGCGCTCGGTGGTCCAGCTGTGAGCGCCCTGCGCGTCGACCGCGTCGTCACCTCGGGCACGTTCAGCCTCGACGGCGGCACCTGGGAGGTGGACAACAACGTGTGGGTCGTCGGCAACGACGACGAGTGCGTCATCGTCGACGCAGCGCACGAGGCCCGTCCGATCCTCGACACGGTGGCCGGCCGCAGAGTCGTGGCCATCCTGTTGACCCACGCGCACGACGACCACATCGGCGTCGCGCAGCAGCTCCGAGAGAGCACCGGCGCGCCGACCTACCTGCACCTCGACGACCGGATGCTGTGGGACCGCGTCCACACCAGCGAGCCCGACCACAAGCTCGACGACGGCGACCGGATCGCACTGGCCGACACGCAGGTCCACGTGCTGCACACGCCCGGCCATGCACCCGGCGCGTGCAGCTTCTACGTCCCCGAGCTCGGTGAGGTCTTCACCGGAGACACCCTGTTCCAGGGTGGCCCCGGAGCCACCGGCCGCTCCTTCAGCGACTTCCCCACCATCATCGAGTCGATCACGGAGAAGCTGCTCACGCTGCCGCCCGAGACCGTCGTCCACCCGGGCCACGGCGCGGACACCACCATCGGCGCCGAGGCCCCGGACGTCCAGGCGTGGCTGGACCGGGGTCACTGACCGGCAGCCTCCCCGCCGAGTCAGCACCCTCCGACCCGGGGGCACCAGCCAGGTGACGGCCTACCTCGACCACGCCGCGACCACGCCCATGCGTCCGTCGGCCATCGCGGCCATGACCGAGCAGATGGCGACCATGGGCAACGCCTCGTCGCTGCACACCGCAGGGAGAACCGCCGCGCGAGCGGTCGAGGAGGCGCGCGAGCGCCTTTCACGCAGCATCGGTGCCCGGCCGTCGGAGGTGATCTTCACCTCCGGCGGCACCGAGTCGGACAATCTCGCCGTGGCAGGGACCTTCGTGGCGCGGCACGAGGTGGATCCCCGCCGGGACCACGTCGTTGCCAGCGCCATCGAGCACCATGCCGTGCGTGACTGCGTCGAGCACCTCGTGGCCCGGCACGGTGCGCGGGTGACGTGGGTGAGCCCGGACGCCGAGGGCGTCGTCAGCGCCGCCGCAGTGCGTGAAGCCGTCTCCGACGACCCGGGCTCGGTCGCCCTCGTCACGGTCATGTGGGCCAGCAACGAGGTCGGGACCGTTCAGCCGGTGCGCGAGATCGCGGCCGTCGCCCACGAGTTCGACATCCCGTTCCACACCGATGCGGTCCAGGCCCTCGGGCACGTCCCCGTCGACTTCACGGCGAGCGGCGCAGACCTGATGACCATCACGTCTCACAAGACCGGCGGCCCGCTCGGTGTCGGAGCGCTGGTTGCCCGACGCGGCGCCCGGCTCGTTCCGCTCAGCTTCGGCGGCAACCAGGAGCGGAACCTCCGCAGCGGCACCCTCAACGTGCCGGCGATCCGCGGATTCGCTGTCGCAGCAGAGGAGTCCGTAGCCATGAGGGAGGCGGAGTCCGCGCGGCTCGTCGCCCTGCGCGACCGTCTCATCACCTCTGCCCTCCATCTCGGACACGGCCTCACGGTCAGCGGCGTGTGGGAGGCAGGTGACGGCACACGGCGCCTCCCCGGCAACGCGCACCTGCTCGTCCCGTGCTGCGACGGCGACTCCCTCCTGCACCTGCTCGACGCCGCGGGCGTCGAGTGCTCCACCGGATCGGCCTGCCAGGCCGGACTCCCGCAGCCGTCCCACGTGCTGCTCGCGATGGGCGTGCAGGAGGAGCGGGCCCGGGGCTCACTGCGGCTCACCCTCGGCCACACCTCCACCGACACCGACGTGGACGCCTTCCTGCGGGCCCTGCCGGCGGCGATCGATCGAGCCCGCCGGCCGGGCTGACAAGAGACTCGCCCGCGAAGCCTGGCGGCTTCGCGGGCGAGGACGAGCGTCGACGAGCCGCGTCGGGAGCAGTGCTCAGTGCAGCGCGCTCTGGTGGCGGTAGAACTGGGCCTCGGACGGCGCCAGCGGGGTGTTGCCCAGGATCAGGTCGGCCGCCTTCTCGGCCACCATCATCACCGGGGCATAGATGTTGCCGTTGGTGACGTAGGGCATCACCGACGCGTCGACGACCTTGATGCCCTCCAAGCCGTGCACGCCCATGGTGAGCGGGTCGACGACCGACCTCTCGTCGACCCCCATGCGTAGCGAGCACGAGGGGTGCAGGGCCGTCTCGGCATCCTCCGCGACCCACCTGAGGATCTCCTCGTCGGTCTCGACCGAAGGTCCGGGCGAGATCTCGCCGGCATTGAACGGATCCATGGCCGGCTGGGTCAGGATGTTGCGTGCGACGCGGACGGCCTCGACCCACTCGCGGCGGTCCTGGTCCGTGGACAGGTAGTTGAACCGTAGCGCCGGGTGCTCGCGCGGATCCTTGCTCCTGATCTTGACCGACCCGACGGCGTCGGAGTACATCGGCCCGACGTGCACCTGGTATCCCTCACCGCCCTCGGGCGCCGACCCGTCATATCGCACCGCGATGGGAAGGAAGTGGAACATCAGGTTCGGGTAGGCCACCTCGTCGTTGCTCCGGACGAACCCGCCACCCTCGAAGTGGTTGGTCGCGCCCGGGCCCTGGTGCCGGAACAGCCAGTTGGCGCCGATCACCGGCTTGTACCGGTGCTTGAGGTACCGCTGCATGGTGACCGGCTGCTTGCAGGCGTACTGGATGTACACCTCGAGATGGTCCTGCAGGTTCTCCCCGACACCCGGGAGGTCGTGCACGACGTCGATGCCCAGCTGGGACAGCTCCTGGGCGTTGCCCACTCCGGAGAGCTGGAGCAGCTGCGGCGAGTTGATGGCGCCTCCGCTGAGGACCACGGTCTTGGCCCGCACCCGGGTGGTGGCACCGCGGCCACGCTGGTACTCCACGCCGACGGCGGTCTTGCCCTCGAACAGCACGCGCGTGGCCAAGGCCCTCGTCACGACCTCGAGGTTGGGACGGTCCATGACCGGGTGCAGGTAGGCGCGCGCCGCCGACAGCCGCCGGCCGTTGCGGATGTTGCGGTCGAACCGCGCGAAGCCCTCCTGGCGGTGGCCGTTGACGTCGTTGGTCCGGCTGTAGCCGGCCTGCTCGGCGGCCTGGAAGAACGCCTCGAACAGCGGGTTGGTGGCCGGGCCGCGTTCGAGCGCCAACGGGCCGTCATGGCCACGGAACGGGTCGTCCGGGTCCGCGGCCAGGCAGTTCTCCATCCGGTTGAAGTAGGGCAGGCAGTGGGCGTAGTCCCACGTCCCCATGCCGGGATCCGCCGCCCAGCGCTCGTAGTCCAACGGGTTGCCTCGCTGGAAGATCATGCCGTTGATGCTGCTGGACCCGCCGAGCACCTTGCCACGCGCGTGGTAGATCCGGCGGCCGTTCATCTGCGGCTCGGGCTCGGACTCGTACTTCCAGTCGTAGAACCGGCTGCCGATGGGGAACGGCAACGCAGCGGGCATGTGGATGAACACGTCCCAGAGGGAGTCGTTCCGACCGGCCTCCAGGACGAGGACCTTGGTGGCCGGGTCGGCCGACAGGCGGTTTGCCAGCGCGCAGCCGGCCGAACCGCCCCCCACGATGACGAAGTCGTACTGAGCAGATGCCATGTTTCCTCCGAACTGAGTTGCTTGACGATCGGTTGCGCCGTCGGCGACGGAGCGGCACACGGCTCGCTCCCCGTGCCCACCTGCCCGGTCACGGACGTCGTCCGTGACCGGGCACGTCGGTCACTCGAGTGTCATCAGCCGGCGGCCAGCCAGGCGCTCACCTTCTCGGGGTTGGCATCCACCCACTTCTTCGCAGCGGCCTCGTCCGACATCTTGTCCTGCGCGATGTACCGGGCGACGACGTTCTGGTCGTCGTTGGTCCACGTGAAGTTCTTCACGAGGTTGTAGGCCGGGCTGCCGGACTGGGCGAACTTCGTGCTCACGATCTTGTTGAGGGTGTACTCGGGGTAGTCGCAGGCGACCTTGGCCGGCGCCGCGTCGCAGCCCTTGGTGTACTTCGGCAGGTTGACCTTGACGAGGGGCACCTCGGCGAGGAACCACTGAGGCGAGTAGAAGTAGCCGATCATCGGCTTCTTCGTCTGCTCCGCCTGCCGGAAGCTGGTGATCAGCGCGGCCTCGGAGCCGGCGTAGACGACGTTGTAGTTCAGGTTCAGGTTCTTGACGAGCGCGGCGTCGTTGGTGACGAAGCCCGGGTCGCCGTCGAGGAGCTGTCCCTTGCCGCCGGACTCGGAGGTCTTGAACAGGTCGGCGTACTTGTTGAGGTTCTTCGAGTCGGTGATGTCAGGGTGCTGCTTGGCAAGGAACGGCGGCACGTACCAGCCGATGATGCCGACGTTGCCGGTCGGTCCGGCGTCCTGGGCGACCTTCTGCTGCGTGATGTACTTCTTGGCGAGGTCGTCGTGGCCCCAGTTCTCCAGCACCGCGTCCACCTCGCCGGTGCTGAATCCCTGCCACGAGACCTGCTCGTCGAGGTTCTTCTTGACGACCTTGCAGCCGAGCTTGTTCTCGGCGATGTACGCGACGACAGCCGCGTTGGCCTCGTACCCGACCCAGGCGTTGACTGCCAGGTTGACGGTGCCGCACTTGCCCTCGCTTCCGGCCTGGGCACCTGCGGCGGTGTCTCCCACCTTCGCCCCGCCGCAGGCACTCAGGGAGAGCGCCAGTGCCGCGGCGGTGAAGCCGGCGAGAGCTCGGGGTCGGGGGGTCGTCGTCAGGGCGGTTCTGGATCGGGACATGGAGACGTGCCTTTCGTTCGGCGCACGGGAGAGGTTGGGGACGTGCGGCGTGTTTTGGAGGGGGAGGGCTAGCGGTGGGCGTGGTCGGTGGTGGCCTGGGCCCGGCGCGCGACCGACTGGGTGAGTCGGTCGAGCATGATGCCGAGCAGGACGATGGCGAGCCCGGCGGCCAGGCCCTTGCCGAACAGCGCGTTCTGGCGGAACCCGGCCACGACGTCGTAGCCGAGCGCCCCACCGCCGACGAGACCGCCGACCACGACCATGGAGAGCACGTAGATCAGGCCCTGGTTCATGGCCAGCGCGATCGCGCCGCGCGACATCGGCAGCTGGACCTTGGTGATCAGCTGCCACGTGCTGGAGCCGGCTGATGTCGCCGCCTCCATCGTCGTGGGCGACACCGCGGCGATCCCGTCCGCGATGATCTTGATGGCCACCGGCGCGGCGTAGACGACGCCGGCCGCGATACCCGTGAAGCGACTCGCAGCGAACAACGCCACGAACGGCACGAGGTAGACGAAGGACGGCATGGTCTGTGCCGCATCGAGCACCGGGCGGACCATGCGGTCGACTCTCGCGCTGCGGCCCATCCAGACTCCGAGGACCAGACCCAGAGCCATCACTGCGACCGTCGCCAGCAGCGTCGCGGCGAGCGTCGTCATGGCGTCGAACCACAGTCCGGTGCCGACGATGAGCGCCAGGCAGAAGGCGGTGGTCAAGGCGGTGCGCATGCTGCCGGCGACCGCGGCCAGGGCCACGAGAACGGTGAACAGCAGCCACCACGGTGAGTCGGTGAGCAGGCTCTGGAACGGGTTGAGCAGCTGGTTCGTGACGAGCTCCTTGAAGTCGCCGGTCAGCGCGCTCAGGTGCACCTGCGTCCAGTCGGTGACGCCCGAGGCGAACCGGCTGATCGGGGCGCCCAGGTCGATGTCCGTGGGGAACTCGGCGGCC
Source organism: Terrabacter sp. GCM10028922 (assembly GCF_042666095.1). Lineage (NCBI taxonomy): Bacteria > Bacillati > Actinomycetota > Actinomycetes > Micrococcales > Intrasporangiaceae > Terrabacter > Terrabacter sp. GCM10028922. Next base: position 147,074 of record NZ_JBHTFG010000014.1, read on the forward strand.
CAGACGAAGGTGTAGGACACGTAGAGGCACACGAGGGTGCCCGCGCCGCCGACGAGCAGGGCCACCTTGCGCACCGAGGCCGGGAACCGGCTGGTGCCACGCCGCGACTTCTCGACACGGACGCTGGCGGCCGTGGTGACCCGGTCGAAGACGATGGCCATGACGACGATGGACAGGCCGGCGTTGAAGGCGGCGCCGACGTCCAGGGACTGCAGCGAGCGCAGCACGACCCGGCCCAGGCCGGGCGCGTCGATGAGGGCCGCGATGGTCACCATCGACAGCGCCGCCATGATCGTCTGGTTGATCCCGATGACGATCGTGCGCTTGGCCATGGGCAGCATCACCTGCCGGAGGAGCTGGAACCTCGTGGTGCCGAGCGACTGGGCGGCCTCGAGAGTCTCCTTGGGCGTCTGCCTGATGCCGTGGGCCGCGATCCGGATGACCGGTGGAGCCGCGTAGATGAGAGTGGCGATGACCGCCGAGGCCGGCCCGATGAGGAAGACCAGGGTGAGCGGCGCGAGGTAGACGAAGGTCGGCATCGTCTGCATGAAGTCGAGCACGGGGGTGACGACTCGGTTGACCCGGTCGGAGACCCCCGCCCAGATGCCGAGCGGAATGCCGATGAGGAGCGACACGAGCACCGCGGACAGGGTGAGCGCGAAGGTGTCCATGCTCTCCTGCCAGAGGCCCTGCAGGCCCATGAACGTGAAGCCGGCGACGGCGAGCAGTGCGACCTTGAGGTTGCCCAGCGCCCAGGAGCCGTAACCCAACAGGGCGACGACGCCCAGCCAGCCGATCAACGGGACCGGGCGGCCGAACGCCGGCTGCGCCACCAGGGCGGAGAAGAAGTTCGTGAGCTGCTCGATGACCAGCCGGATCTCGTTGAAGAAGTAGAGAAACAGCGGGTTGCTGTTGCGGTTGGCGCCGACCGCGTCATTGAGATCGTTGAGCCGTGTGTGCAGCGCGGTCACGTCCGCCGCGCCGAGCGAGAGGGTGTCGCGCCCGCGCAGGACCGTGAACCCGATGAGCCACAGGAGCAGGAGGCCGGTGATGATCGCACCCCGGTGCGGGCGGAACCCGGTGCGGACCGCAGCGATCGCCGTCATGACTCGGCGACGACAGAGAGGATCTCGGCGTCGCCCACGACGCCGAGCAGCCGGCCGCCCTCGACGACCTTGATCGGCCGCTCGGCCTCGAGCACCACCCGAACCGCGTCGCGGACCACGACCTCTGGACCGAGCTCTGGGCCGTCGAGCACGTCGTCGGCGTGCACCGGGCGCATGATCCAGCGCAGGGTGAGGACGTGCGAGCGCGGGACCTCCCGGACGAAGTCGCGCACGTAGTCGTCGGCCGGGGCGCCGACCAGGTCTGCGCCGGTGCCGATCTGGACGAGCCGGCCGTCGCGCATGATGAGGATGCGGTCGCCGAGCTTGAGCGCCTCGGACAGGTCGTGGGTGATGAAGACCATCGTCTTGCCGACCTCGTGGTGCAGCCGGATGACCTCGTTCTGCATGTCACGGCGGATCAACGGGTCGAGCGCGGAGAACGGCTCGTCGAACAGCAGCACCTCCGGGTCACCGGCCAGCGCCCGGGCCAGGCCGACGCGTTGCTGCATGCCACCGGACAGCTGGTCGGGGAAGGAGTTCTCGTAGCCGGACAGCCCGACCAGGTCGATGACCTCGGCGGCGCGCTGGGCACGCTCCTTCTTGCCGGTGCCCCGGATCTCCAGTCCGTAGGACACGTTGTCGGCGACCCGGCGGTGGGGCAGCAGACCGAAGTGCTGGAAGACCATGGCGATGCTGTGCCGGCGCAGCTCGCGAAGCGACCGCTCGTTGGCCTGGAGGATGTCATCGCCCTTGAACAGGACCTGGCCCGCGGTGGGTTCGATCAGACGCGTGAGGCAGCGGACGAGAGTGGACTTTCCCGAACCGGACAGGCCCATGACGACGAAGACCTCACCCGGCGCCACGTCGAAGCTCAGGTCACAGACCGCCGCGACGCAGCCGGTGCGCTCCTTCAGCTCCTTGCGGGACAGGGCACTCAGCTCGTCGGAGCCGGGCACGTCGGCGCCCTTGCCCCCGAACACCTTCCACAGGTTCTGCACCGAGATCACGGGGTCCACCGAGCGGCCAGCAGCCGGGGTCGGAGTGGTCGGGGTCTCGAGGATCTCGTCGCGCGTGGCCGTTGTCATGGTGGTCTCTCCTGCACTCTCCTGGATGAGCTGTTGCCGGGTGGACTGCGACGGGAGGCTCATTCGCTGAACCACCCTTGGACTGAAGGGCGGATGTTCTGCCAGACGTGCTTGGTCTCGTAGTACTCGGCGAGCCCGGCCTGACCGAGCTCGCGCCCGAGTCCGGACCGCTTGAACCCGCCCCACTCCGCCTGGGGGACGTAGGGGTGGTAGTCGTTGATCCACACGGTGCCGTGCCGCAGCCGCTGGGCCACCCGCTGCGCCCTGCCGCCGTCCTGGGTCCACACCGCGCCGGCCAGGCCGTAGGTGGTGTCGTTGGCGATGCGCACTGCCTCGGCCTCGTCGGTGAACCGTTCCACGGTGAGCACCGGACCGAATGACTCCTCTTGCACGACCTGCATGCCGGCGTGGCACTCGTCGAGAACGGTTGGGCGGTAGAAGTAGCCATCCGCGAGGCCACCGGTCTCGGCGCGGAAACCCCCGCACCGCAACACCGCTCCCTCGGCGATGCCCGCCTTGACATAGCTGGCGACCTTCTCGAGGTGCGCCGCGGAGATGAGCGCACCTGTCTGGGCGTGCTCGTCGAACGGGCCGCCCAGCCGGATGGCATCGGCACGCCGCACGACCTCGTCGACGACGAGGTCGTGCACCTCCTCCTGGACGATGAGCCGGGACCCCGCCGAGCAGACCTGGCCCGAGTGCAGGAACACCGCGGTGAGGGCGTAGTCCACAGCCGTCTCGAGGTCGGCGTCGGCGAAGATGATGTTCGGGTTCTTGCCGCCGAGCTCCAGCGCGACCTTCTTCACGGTCTGCGCGGCGGCGGCCATGATCCACCGGCCGGTGTCGAGGCCCCCCGTGAACGACACGAGGTCGACATCCGGGTGCTCGGCAAGCGGCGCGCCGACCTGGTCACCGGCGCCGAGCACGAGGTTGGCCACGCCGGCGGGCAGGCCGGCCTCCTCGAGGCTGCGCATGAGCAGGACGGCCGTCGACGGTGTCAGCTCGCTCGGCTTGAGCACGAAGGTGTTTCCGGCGAGCAGCGCCGGGGCGACCTTCCACGACGTCTGCAGCAGGGGATAGTTCCACGGGGTGATCAGGCCGCAGACGCCCACCGGCTCGCGCACCACCCTGCTGATCGCGTCGTCGCGGCCGGTGTCGATCACCCGCCCGGCATCGGTGCCCGCGATCCCCCCGTAGTAACGGAAGCAGCTGATGACGTCGTCGATGTCGTACTCCGCCTCGACGAACCGCTTCCCCGTGTCGAGACTCTCCGCCCGGGCGAACTGCGCCTTGTCGCGCAGGAGCAGGTCGGCGGTCCGCAGGAGCAGCGCCCCGCGCTCGACTTCGGGAGTTCGCGGCCAGGGCCCCTCGTCAAAGGCACGACGGGCTGCCGCGATGGCGTTGACGGTGTCTGCTCTGCCCCCCTCCGAGACGGTGGTGACGAGCCGTCCGTCCGCCGGACACCGGATCTCCCGGTGACCCGCGCTGACAGGGTCGACCCACGTTCCGTCCACGTAGAGCTCTGGCATTCCGCACCCTTCTCCATGGGAGTGGCGAGCCAATGTTGTCTCTCATTGCGCACCTGTTTGCTGATGGTGCAACAGAGTGGCGGCGGTCACGGCCGCTGTCAAGACTGTGACCACGCCCGGCCAGGACGACTTTCGGGGCCGCGACCACCGCACGCGCCGGCCCGCCTGGTCGTGCTGCCACGGCGTCCTGGCGAGCGGACGTGGGAGGCCGGCGACGGCATACGGCCACTCCCGCCCGACGCCGCCGGTCGGGCAGTACCGTGGTCGCGTCGGGACTCGTGGAGGACCAGACCACATGACAGAGGCTCTCGCCAGCACTCAAGCGCCTGGCCACCTTCCGGCCGAGGTGACGACATTCGTGGGCCGCCGCTTCGAGTGCAGCGCGATCCGGGAACGGTTGACGGAGTCCCGCCTCGTCACCTTGACCGGCTTCGGCGGCATCGGCAAGACGCGACTCGCGTTGCGGGTGGCCACGGACCTCCGGCGGGTGTTCCCGGACGGCATCTGCTTCGTACCGCTGGGCGCCGTCCTCGAGGCAGACGACGTTCCCGACCAGATCGCCGGCGAGCTGGGACTGTACGGGCGATCGACGCAGTCCGGCACGATCGCCACTGTCGAGTACCTGAGGACCCGCGCGCTCCTGCTCGTGCTGGACGACTGCGAGCACGTCGTCGACATGGTGGCCCGGCTGGCCGACACGATCCTGCGGAACTGCTCGGGGGTGCGCATTCTCGCGACGAGCCGTGAACCGCTGCGGGTCGACGGCGAGGTCGTGCACGCGGTCACCACGTTGACCTGTCCGCCGCACGAGGAGCCGGACGGGAGCGGGCTGCAGCAGTTCGAGGCAGTTCAGCTCTTCCTCGACCGTGCTCGCGCCAGCATCCCCGGCTTCGACCTGACCCAGGGCAACCGCGCTGCCGTCGCAGCGATCTGTCGCAAGCTGCAGGGCATCCCGTTGGCCATCGAGCTCGCGGCCGCGCGGCTTCCCACGCTGTCTCCCACGGAGATCGACAAGGCCCTGACCGACCAGTGGGAGCTGCTCAGCAGAGGCACGCGCACGGGGCCACATCGACACAGCACCATGGCGGCCTGCATCGAGTGGACCTTCGACCTCTGCACTCCCGCAGACCGGCGGCTCTGGGCCAAGGCGGCGATCTTCGTCGACGGTTTCGAGCTCGACGCAGCAGCTGCGGTCTGCTCCGGTCCGGACGACGAGGAGCCCATCGCCGAGACCCTCGCATCGCTCGTCGACAAGTCCGTGCTGGCCACGACCCGGGACGACACCACCACCCGGTTCCGAATGCTCCCGCCCATCCGGCAGCGAGGCCTGGCCGAGCTGGCCCGGATGAATGCCGTCGACGAGCAGCGTCGCCGGCACCGGGACTTCTTCGTGGCCATGGTCGGCGAGGCGCACGACGAATGGCTCAGCGACCGCCAGCTCGTCTGGATCGACCGGGTCGGGCGCGAGCTGGGAAACATCGCCGAGGCCCTGGACTCGTGCGCGACCGAGCCGAACGCGGTGGACTCCGGCCTGAAGACGTGCGCCCATCTCCTGGAGTACGTCGTGATCCACGGGCTGTTCCGGCAGGGTCGGCGCTGGTGCGCCAGGATGCTCGCCGGGGGCGGCGGGGATCCGGCCGCCCGCGCTCTCGCGCTGCGCAGCGCCTGCTGGTGGGCCGCGCTGCAAGGAGACATCGACTCTGCACGGCCGCTTCTCGAGGAAGGCCAGGCGTTGGCGAGCCGACTGGGCGACGAGACCGAGATGCTCCTCACCCAGGCGGCCGGGACCGTTGCGCTCTACGCCGGAGACGTGGAGGCGGCCGAGCTCCTGCTCACCGAGGCGATCCGTGGCCTGTCCGCGTCGGGCGAGGCGGCGGAGGTCGCCCACTGCTGGATGCTGCTCGCCATCGTGAACGCGATCGTGAACGACGCGGACCGGGCCCTGGCCAGCCATCGCGCCTGTCTGGCGATCACCGAGCCGGCGGGCGAGACGTGGCTCCGGTCATGGTCGCTGTGGGCGGCGGGGCTGGCGACCTGGGAGAACGGTGATCATCGGTCTGCGCAGCTGCTCGTGAAGCAGAGCCTGCGTCTGGAGCAGCTCATGGCCGAGCGCCTCGGGATCGGCGCCTCGCTGGAGGCACTCGCCTGGATCGAAGCCGCCACCGATCCTGAGCGCGCAGCGGTGCTCATGGGCGCTGCGCAGAACGAGTGGGACAGGATCGAGACGTCGATCCACACGATGGCTGGGCTCGATGCCCGCCAGGAGGCGTCCGTGGCGGCTGCGCGGGGCTCGATCGGTGACGAGGCGTTCGACCGCGCCTGGTCGCGCGGGAGGTCACTGGACCAGACGAGCGCGACCGCGTTCGGCCTGGAGGAGACACGGCGGTCGGCCTCCATCGCCCGGAGCACGGCCCGTGACGTCCTGACCCGTCGCGAGCGGCAGATCGCGGAGCTGATCCGGGAGGGACTCAGCAACAAGGAGATCGCCGACAGGTTGGTCATCTCGCGGCGTACGGCGGAGGCTCACGTCGAGCACATCCTGACCAAGCTCGGTTTCACCAGCCGTACGCAGGTGGCTGCGTGGGTGGCTGACCAGTCGTCCGAGCCGAACCGCGGCTGAGTGTCCGGTGAACGACGCGCCCACGCGGGTCTCACCGGCCAAACCCATGGTCCCGGTCGAATCCCCTTGCTCTCGATGCGCTCAGCCCGGCTTGGGATATCCGTTGCGCTCGGAGATCTGGGCCGCGGCGGACCGCGCCTCTTGGGCGATCCCCGGAATCGTGTCCTCGTTGATCCGGAACTTAGGCCCGGAGACCGCGACGGCGGCGATCACGTGCCCCTCGAGATCCCGGATCGGGGCCGCCACGGCAGCCAGTCCGATCTCGAGCTCCTCCTGGGTGAAGCCGTAGCCCTGCGCTCGGACTTCCTCCAGCTGCCGCTCGAGCACCGCGGGGTCGACGATGGTGTTCTCGGTGTATCGAACCAAGCCCTCGTCCAAGCAGGCCTTCAGCTCGTCAGCGGGCATGTTGGCAAGGAAGACCTTGCCCGCTGAGGTGACATGCATCGGCGAGCGCTGGCCGACCCAGTTGACGGTGGTGACGGCGGCGGACCCGATCACCTGGTCGATGCTCACGACCGTGTTCCCGTCGTTGATGGCGATGTTCACGGTCTCGCCGACAGTCTCCGCGAGCTCCTGGCAGATGGGACGACTGGTGACGGACAGGTCGTGCTTCTTCGTGGCACCAGCCGCAAGCTGAACCACGCCGTAGCCGAGCCGGTACCGACCGCGACTGGAGCTCTGCTCCACGAGCCCTCGGGACTCGAGGGTGGCCAAGAGGCGGAAGACCGTCGACTTGTGCACCGCGAGCTCGCCCGCGATCTGGGTCACGCCGCACGCTCCATGTCGCGCCAGCACCTGGAGGATGGAGACAGCACGGTCTACGGATTGCACGGAGCTGTCTCCGCTAGCGCGACTGTTGGCCATAGAGGAACAATACAGCGCGATCACTGGCATGTCGCGATCGGCGTCGCGCATGGGCGGCGCTCCGACGGTAAGTGTATGCGCGGGCTCAGCCGCACCGGCCCTGACGTCCAGATGGTCGCGTTGTTTCGCATCACCCGTCTGTTGCCTCTGACAGAACGAATCGTTAGGGTCGCCGTGGGGCCAAGGCTCCCGGGCACGGCAGCAAGCGAAGGGAGTGGCCAGCATGTCCTTCAAGCGGATGATCCACGCAGTTGAGACACATTCCGGGGAGCCGATGCGTGTCATCACCGGAGGAGTCCCCAACATCCCTGGGCGCTCTGTCTACGAGCAGATGAAGTGGCTCGAGATCCATGACGACCAGATCCGGCTGCTCATGCTGCGCGAGCCCCGCGGCTACCCCCCGATGTGTTGCAACCTGATCGTTCCCCCGAAGCACCCGGACGCCGCAGCCGGCTACATCATCATGGAGCAGGTCGAGTACCCCGTGATGAGTGGTGGCAACACCATCGCCGTCGCAACGGTCCTGCTCGAGACCGGCATGATCCCCATGCAGGAGCCCTACACCGAGTTCACGCTCGAGGCGCCCGCCGGCCTCATCGGCATCAGGGCGCTGTGCCGCGGTGGCAAGGTCCTGCAGGTGACCTTCGAGAACGTGCCGGCGTTCGCGGCTCATCTCGATGCCGTCATCGACGTCCCTGAACTGGGCCAGGTGACCGTGGACGTCGGCTGGGGCGGCATGTTCTACGTCATCGCGGACGTGGGCCAGTTCGACGGGCTGCACCTCATCCCGTCCCGGGGACGGGAGATCGCGCGCATCAGCTCCCTCATCCTCCGGGCCGCTCAGGACCAGCTTCCGGTCGAGCACCCCGACTACCCGGGGATCGGGATCACGATCTCTCAGCTGTCGGGCCCCACGGACAACCCGGCGGCCGACAGGAAGAACGTGGTCACGATGGCGAGCGGCCCGGTGGACCTCGCCGACCCGGCGACGTGGACAGGCTCGCTCGACCGGTGTCCGTGCGGCACCGGCACGTGCGCGCGGATGGCCACGCTCCATGCCAAGGGTCAGCTCGGGCTCAACGTGCCCTTCCGCCACGAAGGCATCCTCGGCACAGTATACACCGGCGAGCTGCTGAGGGAGGTGCAGGTGGGCCCGTACACCGGTGTCGTCCCGACCATCGGCGGCCGGGCCTGGATCTCCGGCTACAGCACCTTCGTCCTCGATCCCGATGACCCGTTCGTCAACGGCTTCACCGTCGGAGACCTCTGGGCCTGACCCGTGACGGAACCACAACCGAGAAGCGAGGAGACCATGGTCGAACTTCGACGCAGCGAGCTCACCGACCTGTGCATGCGTGCGCTGCTCGGAAGCGGTGCCTCCCCCGCCCAGTCGGCGATCCTCGCCGAGGCCACCGTCGAGGCAGAGCTGCTCGGCCGGCGGCCAGTGGGCCTGACCCACCTGGTCGACTACCTTGACGGCTTCCGCACCGGCCGCATCACGTCCGACGATCCCTCGGTCGAGCAGCACACCACCGTGATCTCGACGGTGGACTGTCGAGGGGGCCTTGCCCAGCACGGCTTCGCCCTCGCGCTACCTGACCTGCGCGGCACCGCCGCACACCACGGGTTGGCCGTTGCGGCCCTCCGGCACTGCTTCACCGCAGGAGAGCTCGACTACTACGTCCGCCGGCTCAACGTGGATGGGTTCATGGGACTCGCGTGTGCCAACTCGCCGGCCCTGATGACGGTGGCTGGGGCGCGCGGCCCGCTCCTCGGGTCCAACCCACTCGCCTTCGGGGTCCCGCTCCCCCACGATCGACGGCTCGCCTTCGACCAGGCGTCGAGCGCAACGGCGTGGGTGGCCCTGCGAGAGGCGGCCGCGCGCGACGAGCCGATCCCCGACAGCTGGGCGGTGGACCAGGAGGGGGCGCCGACCACGTCCGCCGCAGCCGGGCTCGAGGGTGCCATGTTGCCGTTCGGCGGCTACAAGGGTGGCAACATCGCGCTGCTCGTCGAGGTGCTCGCAACCCTCGCCGGCGGACTCTTCTCGGTGGATGCGCCGCCGTTCAACCGCGGTGCGTCGTCGCCGTCGGTGGGCGTGGTCGTCGTCGCGGTCTCGGTCGACACACTCGCCCCGGGTTATGTCAGCCGGCTCGACGCGCAGCTCGAAGGATGGAAGGCGGAGTACGGCGCCGACCCCGACGTCTGGACGGCACACCACGAGGCATCGTCCTGCTCGGTGTCACCAGACCTGCACGAGCGGCTGCGTTCACTCGCGACGGTGGAGGGCTGATCCCATGTCGATCGGCACGACCGTCGCCCGCCTGTCGGTCACCCCGGTCAAGGGACTGCTGCTCCACCACCCCGACTCGATCGAGCTGACAGCTCAGGGAGCCGTTGGCGACAGGCAGTTCTACCTCGTCGATGACACCGGGAAGGTTCAGAGCTTCACGCACAACCCCGGCCTTGCGGGAGTCAGAGCGGAGTACGACCCGGCGAGCCGTCGCCTCCGGGTGACCCGCGGGGACCAGGTGCTGCTCGGCGGAGACATCGAGCCGACGACGATGGTGGTCACCGACATGTGGGGGCTTCGCACGATCAGGTCCGACGTCGTCGCGGACCCTGTCTGGGGCACGTTCTTCTCCGACCTGGTGGGCAGGCGGGTCCATCTGGTCCAGGCCCGCGAGTCCGCATATGACGTGCGGCCAGTGACCCTGCTCGGGACCAGCTCGGTGGAGGAGCTGGCGCGCCAGGCGAATCGATCCCGTGTCGACTCGCGCCGCTTCCGCATGCTCATCGAGTTCTCGGGTGGCGAGCCGCACCTCGAGGACTCCTGGGACGGGAAGGTCCTCGAGGTCGGCCACGCGGTCCTGCGTGGCGGTGGCCCGGTCAAGCGTTGCGCGGCCACCACACGCAACCCTGACTCCGGGGCGGTTGACCTGCAGACGCTCCGCCTGATCACGTCCTACCGCGGGCGACGCGACTCCGTCCTCGGCGTCGGCGCGACCTTCGGCGTCTACGCGGACGTCATCGAGCCCGGCAGGATCTGCGTCGGGGACTGCATGACAGTGCGCACAGACACCTGACCGGCAGGGATCGACTCCCCTGGCCCATCGCACGCACGTCGAGGCTGAGACGGTGTGATCACGTGCTGGGGACGGGCGGGACCAGCACCAGCTTGCCGATGTGCTCTTTGGTGAGAAACGCTTCCTGCGCCTGCCTGACGTCCTGCAGTGCGTAGGTTCGCGAGACGACCGGATGCACTTCACCGCGCTCGAGATACCTGACCAGGTTCTCGAACACCTCATCCTCCTGAAAGGTGCATCCGAACAAGGAGAGGTCCTTCAGGTAGAGCGTTCGCAGGTCGATCTCTGCAACCGGACCACCTATGGCGCCGGCGATGGCGTATCGGCCACCTGGGCGCAACAGGTCCAACAGCTGTGAGAACTGAGACCCGCCAACGAGATCGACAACCACGTCGACGGATGCTCTGCCGAGCGCAGCGACCAGATCGGTTCCGCGATCGACGGTCTGGCTGGCGCCCTGAGCCTCTACGTCGGCGGCCTTCGCGCTCGAGCAGACTGCAGTCACGGTTGCCCCACGGCGTCTCGCGAGCTGGACTGCGGCCAGCCCGACTCCCCCCGAGGCGCCCGTCACGAGAACGCGCTCAGTGCCGACGGCTGCGCGGTGCATCATGTTCTCCGCAGTCGAGTACGCACAGGGCAGGGCCGCGAGCTCTTCGTCGCTCAGGTCGCTGCGAACCGCATACGTCTCCCGAGCTGGTGCAACGGCGAACTGCGCGAACCCACCGTCGCATTCGCTGCCATAGGTCCAGCACTCATAAGGTCGGTAGCCGACGGGCGTTCGCAGCATGTTCCTGACGAGTACTCGTTCGCCGATGCGCTCGCGCGAAACGTCTTGGCCCACGTCCACGACACGGCCACAGACGTCCGCGCCCTGGATACGCGGGAACTCGAGGGGAACACCCGACCAGGAAGCATCCATCGTGTCGACGGCGTCAAAGCCAGCCGCTCCGCCCTCACCGGTCTCCGAGGCGACGGCCTTTGAGTACCAGCCCGTTCGGGTGTTGATGTCCGTGTTGTTGATCCCCGCGGCGGCGACTTGGATCAGCACCTCACCAGGCTTGGGGCGAGGAACGGGCACGTCCGTCCGGTACTCGAGCTTTTCGAGTCCGCCGTGGCCCGTGAGCAGGACGGCGGCCATGGTCCTTGGCAACAAGATCTGAGTTCCCTCCAGGGTGCTGTGGTGATCGTCGTGCGGGCTAGCCGAAGGATGCGACGGGATCGCCGAAGACATCTTCGTCGGGCACGACGCCGAGACCCGCACCGGTCGGGACCTGAATGTGTCCCCCTTCGATGCGAACGGGATTCGTCGAGTCATAGTGGACGTCCATGTGGGAGTCGGCCAGCCAGACGCCTTCGAGAAGACGCGGCTGAACCGTTGCGCCGACCTGAACGCAGGCGGCTGCAATGATGTCGCCGCCCCAGGAGTCATCACATGTATGCGGCATGGAGCGCGCTTCGCAAAGATCCCTGACCGTCGCCATGGTGCCGAGTCCGCCCAGGCGCGTGACCTTGAGACCGAATCCGTCGCATAGTCCGAGCGAGATCGCTCGCAGCACGCTGCTCAGGTCCTCTGTGTTCTCGTCGAGATAGACCCCATGGTGCAGCTGCCCGCGGATCGCGGCGATCTCCTCCATCGTGTTGCATGGCTGCTCGAAGACGAAGGGGATGTCAGCACATTCCCGCCCGATCCGGAGGACGTCGCGCGTGGTCAGCGCCCGGTTTGCATCGACCGAGAGACGGGTGCAACCTGTGGCTTCCCACACCTTACGGATCGTCTCGATGTCGAGCTCGACCGGTCGCCCGCCCACCTTGATCTGAAGGCGCGGATAGCCCTCGGCGACCTTCTCGGCGGCAGTCCGGGCGACGTCGTCCGGCTCGTCGATGGTGAGCGCGTAATAGGAGCTCACGCGCTCGCTCGCCGCGCCGCCCAGCATGTCGCAGACGCGTATGCCATGGGCCTTGCCGATCAGGTCGTGAATGGCGATGTCAACCGCGGCTTTGGCGTAGTTGTGTCCGTTGAGGAGCCTGTCCATCGAGCGGCGGATCCCGAGCGGACCGGTCACCGGCGTGCCGATCAGGTCCGGAGACAGCTCGGCGAGAGCCGCGCGGGCGCCCAGGGCGTGCTCGGGCGCATAGGTCGGGCCGACCGGGCACGTCTCGCCCCACCCTGAGATGCCGGTGTCTGAGACGACCTGCACGATCGTGGAATCCAGTGTCGTGTAAGAGCCTTCAGACATGCGATAGCCCTTACCGCTCAGCGGCAAGTCCATCTGGAACACGTGAATCTCAGCGATACGCACGACGGCTCTCTTTCATGTCGTTCTTCACTCCGCCCTTGTCAGGAGGGGCGCACATCTATGTGGCGTGTCTTCCGGGTGGGTACGGGCCCTGACGGGCGCACGACCAGGCCGGCCATGCGGCTCGACGCGCCGCTCACTCAGGGACAAGCGCGACGCCTTCCCCGTGGGGAAGGTGTCGCGTTTCGCGGACGTCAGGCGACGACCATGCCGTGCGGGTCGATGACGTACTTCTTGGCCGCGCCCTGGTCGAACTCGGCGTAGCCCCGCGGCGCATCATCAAGGCTGATCGCGGTGGCGTTGACGGCCTTGGCGATGTGCGCCTTGTCGGCCAGGATGAGGTTCATCAGCTGACGGTTGTACTGCTTCACCGGACACTGGCCGGTCACGAACGTGTGCGACTTCGCCCAACCAAGGCCCAGCCGAACACCGATCTGACCCTGCTTGGCTGCGTTGTCGCGGGCGCCGGGGTCGCCCGTCACGTAGAGGCCGGGGATGCCGAGAGAGGCGCCGGCGCGAGCCACGTTCATGATGTCGTTGAGGACGGTGGCGGGCTCCTCCTCGGCGCCCTGGCCGTGACCGCGCGCCTCGAAGCCGACCGCGTCGACGGCGGCGTCGACAACGGGCTCACCGACGATGTCGGCGATGATGTCGGCCAGGTCGTCGCCCGTGGACAGGTCGGCAGTCTCGCAGCCGAAGCTCGCAGCCTGCTTGAGCCGGTCGGCGTTCATGTCGCCGACGATGACGGTCGCCGCCCCGAGCAGCTGGGCGGAGTAGGCCGCCGCGAGTCCCACCGGACCGGCGCCCGCGACGTACACGGTCGACCCTGTGGTCGTGCCTGCCGTGTAGGCGCCGTGGTAGCCGGTCGGGAAGATGTCGGACAGCATGGTCAGGTCGAGGATCTTCTCCAGCGCCTTGTCCCGGTCGGGGAACTTCAACAGGTTGAAGTCGGCGAACGGGATCATGACGTACTCCGCCTGCCCACCGAGCCAACCGCCCATGTCGACGTACCCGTACGCCGCACCGGCGCGGGCCGGGTTCACGTTGAGGCAGATGCCGGTCTTGCCCTCGTTGCACATGCGGCACCGTCCACATGCGATGTTGAACGGCACCGAGCAGATGTCGCCGATCTCGTGGAACAGGACGTCGTCGCCCTTCTCCACGATCTCGCCGGTGATCTCGTGGCCCAGCGTCTGGCCCTGAGGCGCAGTCGTGCGGCCGCGGACCATGTGTTGGTCACTGCCGCAGATGTTGGTGGTGACGAGCTTGAGGATCACGGCATGCGGAGCGGCCTGCTTGATGCCCAACCCGTCGGCGACCTCACGCGGGATCTCGAGCTTGGGAAAGTCGCTCTTCTCGACCGCGACCTTCCCAGGTTCCTTGTAGACGACGACTCTGTTGTCTGTCATGTCGTGACTCCGTCCTGCTCCTTCGGCGGAGCGTGACTTCAGGCGGTGGCGCGGCGTCGTCGGCAGGACGCCGCCTGGTTCGAACCGAGGCGGACCTCGGGTACAACACCCCGGCCTGAGCTGAGCTGCTGTACCCGAGGACGACCTCACTGCTCACTTGAGGTAGCTGGCCAGCTTCGTGCCGTACTCGGGGTTCTTGTCGAGCCAAGCCTGAACGGCCTTGTCCTCCTCGCCCTGGCCGAACTTGTTCGCGACCAGGTCCTCCAGGCTCTGGTACTGCTTGTCGTCGAGCTTGAAGTTCTTCAGCAGGTTCGCGACCTTCGGGTTGTCCGCGGAGAAGCCCTTTCGAGCCAGGACGTGCAGGTTCTCCGGCGCGCCGTAGGCACCCTTCGGGTCCTCGAGCGCCCGGACCGGGAATGCCCCGTTGGCCCAGAAAGGCTTCCACAGCGTCACCACGATGGGCTTCTTGGCCTCCGTAGCCTTCTTCAACGTCGTCAACATCGCGGTCGTCGAGGAGAGGACGAGCTTGAAGTCCTTGTTGAGCCCATACGCCGGGATCACATCGTCCTTGGTCGCCTTCGTCAGGCCTGCGCCCGGCTCGATTCCCGTGATCTTGCCGTCGAGCTCTGCCGCGTGGCTGGGCAGGTCGGAGATGGACTTGATGTCTGAGTAGGTAGGCACCGCGAGGAACGAGGTTGCACCCTCGTAGTACGCGCCAACGTCCTCGAGGTTCTTGCCGTACCGGTCCATCAACGCCTTGTGCAGCTTCTCGGGCCAGGCGGAAGACAGGACGTCGATGTCTCCCTTGGACAGCGCCGTGTACATCGGGGCGTTGTCGCTGAGCTCGGTGATCTTCACCGTGAAGCCGTTGTGTTCGAGAACGTTCTTGAGCAGGTATGCCGTGCCCGTCTCGTCGGTCCACCCCGGGATGACGCCCATGTTGATGGTCTTGTTGCTGCCGCCACCGGCGGCGCTCGTACCGCCCGCAGTACCGCTGGCACAGCCTGCTGCGAGCACCGCAACCGCTGTCAGGGGCACGCCGAGCCGCATCGGAAAGGTCAGGAATCGCTTCTTCATTCTTGTTCCTCTGAGAGTGGGAAAGTTCCAGTGCGCTACGCGCTGATTGGTGTTCTCGGGTCGCCTTGAGCGGCCGGTTCCTCCTCCGCTGTCTCCTCGAGGTCGATGTCCTTCTGAACCGTCGAACGTCGCCTGCGGGACAAGGACAGGAGGGCGCCGCCGACGTTGCCCTGTCCGATGGATGCCGTGACGCGATCCAGGTAGATGGCCAGGATCACGACCGACAACCCCGCCTCGAAGCCAAGCCCGAGGTCGAGCGTTGCGATGGCAGCGGTCACCTGACCGCCCAGGCCCTCAGCACCGACCAGGCCCGAGATCACGGCCATGGACAGGGCCAGCATGATGACCTGGTTGATGCCGGCCATGATGGTCGGCAGCGCCAGTGGTAGCTGCACGCCGAACAGGGTCTGCCGCGGTGTGGCGCCGAAGGCGTTTGCCGCCTCGACCATCTCCGCGTCCACGCTCCGGATGCCCAGCTCCGTGAGCCGAACGCCTGGTGGAAGCGCGAAGATGATGGTCGCCACCACGCCAGGGACGACACCGATGCTGAACAGGGTGACCACGGGGACAAGCCACACGAACGCGGGCATCGTCTGCATCAGATCCATGATGGGTCGCAGCACCGCACTCGTCCGTGGGCTCCGAGCCGCGAGCACACCCAAGGGGATCGCGATGACCACGGCCACGACAGTGGACACCAGGACGAGCGCCAGCGTCTGCATCGCCGCGGCCCATTGCCCCATGCTGATCACGAGCAGCAGTCCGGACAGTCCGATGAGCGCAAACCTCCACCCTCGCACCGCCAGGCCGACCAGGGCGAAGACTGTCGCCAGCAGGACTGGGTCAGGGGCCTGGAGCACGTCGATCAGCAGGTCGACGGCCGAACCCATGCCGTTGCTGATGGCATCGAAGAAGCCACCGAGGTTGTTGGTGAGCCAGTCGAAGAACTGCTGGATCGCTTCGCCGACGGAGATCCTGGGGACGTCGATCAGGGCGTAAGAAGTCATAGCGGCGCCACCTCCGCGCGCACGCGATCGGACTCAGGAACCTGTACCTCGGTGCGTTGGCCGGGGTCGGGATGATGGTGGGCGCTGCTCTGCGCCAGAGCCTGGAGCAAGGTCACCCTCGCGACCACGCCCACCAACCGGCGTTCGTCATCGACCACAGCCAGGGCCTTGGGGCTGTTCGCGCTCAACGCGAGCACCTCAGAAAGGTGGGCCTGCGCGGGGACGCTCACCACCTGGTCGTCGAGAATGCCGTCAAGGGTCTGGGCTCCGTCGCGCACGGCCGCCACCGTGGCCTCCTCGTCGACCGCGCCCCGCAACGTCCTGTCGCGGTTGACGACGAAGAGTCGCGCGGTCTGGTGGTCACGCATGAGCTTGTGCACGGCTCGCGGCCCCTGCTCGCTACCGACGACTGCTACCGGCGGAGTCATGATCGCACCGGCGGTCAGCACCCGCGTCCGATCCACGTCCTGGACGAACTGGGCGACGTAGTCATTCGCCGGGTTGTTGAGAATCTGCTCCGCCGTGCCGATCTGCACGATCCGACCGTCGCGCATCATCGCGATCCTGTCGCCGAGCCGCATCGCCTCGTTCAGGTCGTGCGTGATGAACAGGATGGTCTTGCCCAGCTTGTGCTGGAGCTCGACGAGCTGGTCCTGCATCTCACGCTTGATGAGAGGGTCCAGGGCGCTGAACGCCTCGTCCATCAGCATGATGTTGGTGCCCGCGGCAAGCGCTCTCGCAAGTCCGACGCGTTGTCGCATCCCTCCAGACAGCTGGCCCGGGAGCGAGTCCTCCCAGCCCTTCAGGCCAACCAGGCGCAGAGCCTCCTTGGCTCGTCGTTCGCCGTCGCTCTTGTCGATGCCCTGGATGTGAAGCCCATACGCGGCGTTCTCACCCACCGTCCGGTGCGGGAACAACGCGAAGTGCTGGAAGACCATGCTGACCTTCTCGCGTCGCATGCGTCTCAGCTGGTCCTGGTCCATGGTGACGACGTCGTCGCCGTAGACGCGCAGCTCGCCCGCTGTGGGCTCGAGCAGCCCGTTCACCATGCGGATCAGCGTCGACTTGCCCGAGCCTGAAAGGCCCATGACGACGAAGATCTCTCCTTCGCGTACGTCGAAGGACGCGTCGATCACGGCAGCGGTGATGCCCTCCTTGCGGAGCTCCTCGCGTGTCGCGCCCTCGCGCAGACGTGCGACGCCGCGCTCGGGGCGTTTGCCGAAGACCTTGTAGGTCTCACGGGCCACGATCGCATTCATGCTGGACTCCCGTCCGAGTTGATGGTTGGTGCCGCACTCGACGTGCGCGTGTGGGTCACTGTCCCGAGCCCCGAGTGAGCAGTCCCAGGTGGTCGTGGTCGGGGATGAGGTGCTCGCGCAGGCGCCCGATGTACCAGTTGATGAAGGCTTCGACGTCGTCCTCGACGAGCGAGTACGGGCCGGGTTCGTAGCCGGGGTCGGTCACGCCGCGCTGGGCCTTCTCGACGAGCGCCCGGTCCTGGTCGTTGGTGGCGCGCCACACGGCGGTGAGGGTGTCGATGTCGTAGTCGACGCCTTCGACGGCATCGGCGTGGACCAGCCAGGTGGTGCGCACGAGGGTCTTGCCCGGTGCGATGGGCAGGGTGCTGAAGACGACGGCGTGGTCGCCGAGCAGGTGGAACCACGAGTTGGGCTGCAGGTGCAGGGACAGGTCGCCCAGCTGGGGGTCAGGGATCTCGCCCATCAGCTTGCGGCAGAGCTGTGCTCCGGCACGTCCGTAGGAGGCGCCCTCGCCGTCGAGCGGCAGGTGGGTGATCTGGTAGCCGGTGGGCCGGGTGTCGAGCTCGCGATGTGACTCGCGCGGGATGGTGGTTACGGCGCAGGCGGACTCCAGTCGAGCCGCGGCGGCCTGGTAGCGCTCGAACGTGGGGCGCAGCCGCGGGGTGATGTCGTCCTCGGAGTAGCCAAACAGTGGGAAGTACGCCTCGATGAGCTCGGGGTGTGAGGCGTCGCAGTGCTGGCACTCGCGGTTGTTCTCCATGACCAGCTTCCAGTTGCCCTCCTCGACCAGGTCGGTCTGATGGGCGACCTTGGCGTCCTGGAGCCGGTACGGCGCGAGGTACGGCTCGATGACCTGGGCCACCTCGTCGAAGTCGGCCGGCGGCTCGTCGGCCAGGCACACGAAGACGAGACCGGCCACGGTGCGCACGTGCACCGGCTTGAGGCCGAACCGCTCCCGGTCGAACTCCGGGGGCTGGGACTCGGCGAAGATCAGGCTGCCGTCGGTGCGGTAGGTCCACTGGTGGTACGGACACACGAGGTTGCCCACCGCGCCGCACCGCTCCTGCAGGATCCGGGCACCACGGTGCCGGCACACGTTGCGCATCGCCCGGACCTGCTCGTCGTCGTCGCGCACCACGATCACCGAGTACGGGCCGATGTCGACCGTGACGTAGTCGCCCGCCTCGGGCAGCTCCGCCTCGGCGGCGCAGAACACCCAGTGCCGGCTGAAGATGGCGTCCAGGTCGAGGTCGAAGACCTCCTGGCTGGCGTAGAAGGACGACTCGAGGCTGTACCCCACCTCTCGGCGCGCCACCATCGCCGCGACGTCACCGACCGGAGCGGCCGTGCCAGTCAACAAACTCAACGGAAACCTCCTAGGCCCACCGAAACCACCATTTAGACCAATTACTACGTGTTGCACATCGTGGGACGGGTGTGCGATGTGAAACGAGGCTAGGAGTGGCCAGAACCACTGTCAAGAGGTTCGGAGACATCGGATGCGGTCTTGTGTGATCTGTGATCACGCCTCTACTGTTGCGCCTCATGCACGTGGAAAGGCTTGCTCAATGGAGGACGTCGTGAGGGACACAGTGATCGTGGGCGGCGGCATCGCCGGCTTGGCTGCGGCATGGCGACTACGCCACCGCGACATCCTGCTGCTCGAGGCCGGCGAGCGACTTGGAGGCCGGATCCGGTCCGAGCGCCGCGGGCCCCACTGGCTGAACTGGGGCGGTCACGTCTATGACGGCAACCCCTCGTCGGCCACCCAGCGGCTCCTGGCAGACGCTGGCTTCGGGTCCCGGCCGGTGCCCGGAAACCTGGCCGGCCTGAGCATGAACGGCAAGCTGCTGCTCAGTGGTCGAGTGGAGACGTTCCCGTTCCGGGTCCCCATGTCCTGGCACGACCGGGCGAGCCTGATCCGGGCCGGCGCGAAGGTGCGGCTGGCCGTGGCGCGGTACGCCCGGCTCGTGAAGCGCCGACCGGGCGAGGACGAGGCAACCCGTCAGCAACGCGTCTACGACTTCATGAACGACCGCTCCTTCGCCGACTTCATCGGCGATCTCCCGGCCGACGCCGAGGCGCTCTTCAAGCCGACGGTGACCAGGTCCTCAGCCGAGATGGACCAGATCTCGGCCGGGGCCGGCGTCGGCTACTTCAACCTCGTGTGGAACATCGGCGCCGGGCTGTCGCACAGCATCAACGGCGGCCCCTCGACCCTGATCGAAGGCATCGGCGCCGCGTTGGATGAGCACGTGCAGCTGGGCGCTGAGGTCGTGGAGGTGGTGCGCACGAGCGACTCGGTCGTGGTGCGATATCACCAGCACGGCCGAGAGCACGAGGTCCAGGCTCGGTGTGTCGTGCTCGCCACGACCGCAAGCGTGAGCCACCGCATCGGGGTCGACCTGGACGACAACCTGCGGGAGGCGCTCTCCCAGGTCAGGTACGGCCCGTTCGTGAGTGCGGCCTTCCTCACCGACGAGACCGAGCCCCAGGCCTGGGACGACACCTATGCCATCGCCACCCCAAAGCGGTCGTTCAACGTGGTGCTCAACATGTCGAACAACGTGCACGGCTACGCCCAGGAACGAGCGCCGGGTAGCAGCTTCATGACGTTCTCCCCCGCAGGTCTGGCCCGTCAGCTGCTCCAGCAGGACGACGAGACCATCCTCGAGACCTACGTCGATGATCTCGACCAGGTGCTCCCCGGCTTCGCCTCCCACCTGGTCGAGGCCGAGGTCGCGCGGTGGCCCGAGGCCTCGCCGTACTGCTTCCCCGGCCGCGCCAAGCTCCAACCGATCCTCACTCGGCACGACAGCCGGGTGATGCTGGCGGGCGACTATCTGGGAACGCAGTACACCGAGACCGCCGTGCACACCGGCCTCGCCGCAGCCGAGGCTGCGGAGCACATCCTGGACTCCGACCGGCGCGAACGTCGCACTGCCCCAGTGCCGCCGAGCGCCACATCCTAGGTTCCGACTTCCACCCTCTGACCACCATTCACACCCAGGGAGATCCACCATGTCACCAGTCCTGAGCGGCGTCCTGTCCGCCCTCCTCACGCCATTCGACGACGATGGCGCCGTCGACGACGCCACCCTGCGGCGAGTCGTCGACCGCAACATCGACGGCGGCGTGCACGGCGTCGTCGCCTGCGGCTCGACGGGTGAGTTCACCTCACTGAGCAATGCCGAGCGCCGCCGCGTTGTGGAGACGGTGATCGACCAAGCGGCGGGTCGGGTGCCCGTCGTGGCACAGACCGGGGCACAGACCCCCACCGAGGCGATCGGGCTCTCCCGCCACGCGGAGCAGGCGGGTGCGTCGGTGCTCATGGTGGTGGCGCCGTACTACGAGCCGCTCACCGTCGCGGAGACCGAGCGCTACCTGCGCACCGTCGCCGAGTCGGTGAGTATCCCGGTCATGCTCTACAACCTCCCGATCGCCACCGGCGTCAACATGACACCAGAGATGATCGGCCGACTCGCTCGCGAGGTCGAGAACATCCAGTACGTCAAGGACACCTCGGGTGACATGGCCCAGGCGGGGCAGCTGATCCACAACCACGGCGACGTCATCTCCACCATCGTCGGCTGGGATGCTCTGGCGCTGGCCGCCCTCGCCGAGGGCGCTGCCGGCGTCATGGCGGGAACCGCGAACGTCATTGCGGCACAGCTGGTCTCGATTCACGCCGCCACGGTGGACGGCGATCTCCATCGAGCACGCCACGAGTGGGAGCAGGTCTACCCGCTCATCGACGCCATCATGGCCCAGCCGTTCTCCGCGGCGGTCAAGGCGGCGCTCAACGCAACCGGCTTCGCCGTCGGGAACCCGCGACTGCCCGTTGGCCCTCTCGAGCGGGAGGCCTCCGCCACCATCTCGCGCCTGGCGTCCGCGCTTCCCTCGCCGGAGGTCCCCTCGACGGCGACCGTCGGCTGACCCGCTCGACCGCGGCCGGCACCCGATCCTCTGCGGGTCGTGCCGCCTCACATCCCCCAAGGAGTACACATGTCCGTCACCGACCACCAGCGAAGCGTCGTACGCCGATCGACCGGCGCCACCAAGCTCGACCCCACTGACCTGCCGCCGGCCGGGCACTTCATCGACGGAGCCTTCCGCGACGCCCGAGCCGCCGAGACGCTCGAGATCATCAACCCGGCTTCTGAAGAGGTGATCACCGAGGTCGCCCTGGGCACCGCAGCGGACGTCGATGCCGCGGTCGCCGCGGCCGTCAAGGCGAAGGTCTCGTGGGCGCGCGTCGTGCCCAAGCAGCGTTCCGAGATCTTGCACGCCGTCGCCGACCGCATCGCGCAGAACCGCGACGTACTGGTCCGTCTGGAGTCGGCCAACACCGGGAAGCCCGTCTCGGTCGCCCGCGACGACGTCGACGGCACCATCGACACCTTCAGGTTCATGGCCGGCGCGCTGCGCGCGACCACGTCGATGGCGGCCGGCGACTACGCCGAGTCCCACCTCTCGGTCATCCTGCGCGAACCTCTCGGCGTGGTCGGCGTCGTCACGCCTTGGAACTACCCCCTCCTGATGGCGGCGTGGAAGATCGCACCGATCCTGGCCGCGGGCAACACCGTCGTGGTCAAGCCGTCCGAGCAGACGCCCTTGAGCACGCTGAAGTTCGCCGAGCTGGTCGCCGATCTGCTCCCCCCGGGCGTTCTCAACGTCGTGACGGGACTCGGCCCTGTCGTCGGCTCCGGCCTGGCGGCCCACGCCGCCGTCGACATGATCGCGCTCACGGGATCGGTCGGCAGCGGCAAGGCCGTCGCGCGCACAGCGGCGGACACTCTCAAGCGAGTCCATCTCGAGCTCGGGGGCAAGGCTCCGGTCGTGGTCTTCGACGACGCGGACCTGGACCTGGTCGCGACCTCGCTGCGCACCGCCAGCTTCTACAACTCCGGCCAGGAGTGCGGTGCGGCCTGCCGCGTGCTCGTGCACGAGTCGGTCGCGGACCAGCTCGTCGACCGCCTCGTTGCACAGGTACGCGAGCTGGTCGTCGGCGAGCCGGACGCGAGCGACGACATCGAGGTCGGTCCACTCGTCTCCAAGGCGCACTACGACCGCGTGCTCGCACATCTCGACCGTGCGTTCGACGAAGGCGCCCGCGCTGCGGTCGGCGGCGCCGCACTCGAGGGAACGGGCTACTTCGTCCAACCGACGGTCCTCGTCGACGTGCCCGCCGGCGCCTCCTGCACCACCGAGGAGGTCTTCGGCCCTGTTGTGACGGTTGAGACCTTCACCGACGAGGACGAGGCCATCAACCGCGCCAACGACGTGCCGCTCGGACTGTCGGCATCGGTCTGGACGAGCGACGCCCGCCGCAGCCACGACGTGGCCGCACGACTCGACGCCGGCACCGTCTGGGTCAACTCCCACCTCGTGCTTGCCAACGAGGTCCCCTGGGGAGGCTTCAAGGGCTCAGGGTATGGACGCGACCTGTCGATCTATGCCCTCGACGACTACTCGCGTACCAAGCACGTCATGCACTATCACGGACGCTGACTTGGACGGGGGCGCCCGGCGGGGTAACAGCCAGGCGCCCCCGGGCCGCGTGTGGCGCCGCGACAAGGGCCCTACAGGAGCCGGTCGTCGACCGGTGCGTGAGAGATGAGCTCGGGCGCACCCTCGGTGACGATGATCTGATCCTCGTACTTCGCGCCGACGCTCCCGCCGACCGCTCCCATGTAGCCCTCCACGCTGAGGACCATGCCCGGCTCGAGAACGCCTGGGTGATGGTTCGTGACGGTGACCGCCGGGTACTCGTCCGCGGCGCCGCAGCCGTGCGCGATGAAGGGGTACCGCTGCTGGCGATACCTCTCCGGCATACGGCTCCCGAGCATCTCGCCCAGCTCCGCAAAGCTGCGCCCGGCCACGAACTCGGGAATGCTCTCGTGGACGAACTCGTACGCCGCCTGGTACACCTCTCGTTGCTCCGTGGTGGCCGGGCGGTCGCCGCAGAGGTAGGTACGCGAGATGTCGGTCAGGTAACCGAACGGACCGACCAGATCGGTGTCGAAGGCCACCAGGTCGCCGTTCTCGACCACCCGATGGCTCGCCTCCTGCATCCACGGGTTGGTCCTCGGCCCCGAGCAGAGCAGCCTCGCCTCTGCATGGAGCGCACCGTGTGAAAAGGTCTCCCGAGTCAGATCGGCCCACAGCTGGTTCTCGGTCTTGCCCGGCGTCAGGTGCGGGAGGAATGCACGGACCGCCTCGTCGACCAGGCGTGCGTTGTCGCGGTGGATCTCGAGCTCGAGAGGTGTTTTCACGGCACGGGCTGTCTCGAGAGCCGGCACTGCGTCGACCACCTCTATGCCGCGGGCGGCAAGCTCGATGAAGGCGACCGCGTCAGCACGATCCACACCCAGCGGTTCGTGCCGCAGGCCCCGCGCCTCGAGCTCCGCGGCGACCTCGCCGATCGCCGTACGTGCATCTCGCCTGCTGTTGGGTCCTGATCCGAAGAAGCTGAAACCTGATGCTTCCCGGATCTCGCCGTCCCAACGCGACCGACTGACGTGGACCTCCTCGGCGCCCTCCCACAGAATCGGGGCGTCCTCGGCGAAGACCAGGGCCCACCGGTACGAGCAGTGCAGGTTGAACACCAGAAAGGCCCCGTCGCACGTCACGTAACGGACGTTCGCCGGATCGAAGAGCAAGGCAGCAGGGAGTCCCGCCGCTCTCAAGCTCGTCTGCGCGCGTGCCAGACGCTCAGAGCTGAGCGCGTTGACGTCCACCGACAGCTGCTCGACGACCTGCGTGCCAGTCCTCACTGCGAGTCCTTTCCTGTCCCTGCGTGCGTGTTGTCGTACGTGAATTCGTTTCTCGCATAACGCAACAAAGGCGCTCTATGAAACTGACCCTAGGCACGCGCCCGAGGTTCGGTCAAGCGGCGCCCCGCGAGGCGGAGTCTCGCCTGCTCGCGCAGTCGAGCTCTTGACAGAAGACAGTTGGGGCGCCGTACGATTGTTTCGTACGGTACATCTGTACCGCGATACGGAACACACGACATGTGTTGGTCAGCGATTTTCGGTGGTTTGGGAGGATTCTGTGAGTTTGTTGACGCGCACGGCCGCTCCGGTCGGTGACATCGCGGCGATGGTGGCGCGCCGAGCCGTGGGGTACAGCCTCGAGTCGTCCTTCTACGCCAGCCAGGAGGTCTTCGACCTCGACCTGGACGCCATCTTCAGCCGGCACTGGCTGTTCTGCGCCGCCGAGGCGGAGCTGCCCGAGCCGGGCGACTATGTCACGGTCGACATCGGCCCGTACTCGGTGATCGTGGTGCGCGACGACGACGAGCAGGTCCGGGCGATGCGCAACGTGTGCCGGCACCGTGGTGCCCGGATCCTGCAGGAGCGGTGCGGCGCGGTGGGCAACCTCGTGTGTCCGTACCACCAGTGGACCTACCGCACCGACGGCAGCCTGATCTTCGCCGAGTCCCAGCCCCCGGAGTTCGACCGGGAGCGGTTCGGCCTCAAGCCGGTGCACGTGCGCACCGTGGCCGGTCTCGTCTTCGTGTGCCTGGCCGACGAGCCGCCGGCCGACTTCGACGAGGTGGCCCAGGTCATCGAGCCGTACCTCGCGCCGTACCGGCTCCAGGACGCCAAGGTCGCCCACCAGACCGACCTGGTCGAAGAGGGCAACTGGAAGCTGGTCATGGAGAACAACCGCGAGTGCCACCACTGCGACGCCTCACACCCCGAGCTCCTCACGGCCTACTTCCCGTTCCACCGCTACTCCGAGGACGACGTCACGCCGAGGATGCGCCCGGCGTTCGAGCGCTACCAGGCGGCCTCCGCGCATCTGGACAACGTCTGCTCGATCCTCAAGGCCCCCCGTGACGTGAGTCGCGAGCTCGACAGCCGCCCGACCGGCTACATGATCATGCGGCTGCCGCTCGACGGCGACGGCGCCTCCTTCGGTCAGGACGGGGCGCAGGTGTGCCGCAAGCTGATGGGCGAGATCCCCGAGCCCCGGTTCGGCGACCTGTCCCTGCACCTGCAGCCCAACTCGTGGTTCCACCTGCTCAGCGACCACGCCGTCGTCTTCAGCACCCTGCCCATCGCACCGGGCAAGACCCTCGTGCGCACCACCTGGCTGGTCCACGCCGATGCCGTCGAAGGCGTCGACTACGACATCGACACCCTCACCGCCGTCTGGCGCGCCACCAACGACCAGGACCGGGCGCTGGTCCAGAGGGCCCAGCGCGGCGTGTCCGACCCCGGCTACGAACCCGGGCCCTACGGATTGATCGAGGACGACGTCGAAGCCTTCATCAACTGGTACATCGGACGCCTGCGCGAGCACCTCATCCCGCACCCCGACCACCTGGGACTGCTCACCCAGGCATCCGGCCAGTGACCCCAGCGACCACCGGAGCAAGAGAGATGTCGGTCACCCACGACACCCAGCAGCGCGGCACGACGCCAACCGACGCAGCATCCATGGATCGTCGATTCCTGCCTCCCCCGTGGTCCCCCGACTGCTGGGGCGAGAACGACCGGACCGTTCTCGTGTGCCGTGCCGTCTCCGAGATCACGCACGACATCAAGAGCTTCACGTTCGAACCGCAGGGCGACTACACCTTCACGTTCGAGCCGGGCCAGTTCCTGACCCTGCTGCTCGAGATCGACGGGCGCCCGGTCAACCGCTGCTACACCATCTCGTCGCCCCCCACCCGGCCCCACCGCCTCGCCATCACGGTCAAGCGCGTCGTCGGCGGCCCCGTCTCGAACTGGCTGCATGACAACGTCAGACCTGGCAGTGAGATCACGGCGCTGGCGCCGCTCGGGGCGTTCACCCTGAGCCGTCAGCCCGCCGACAAGTACCTGTTCTTGTCGGCGGGCAGCGGCATCACGCCGCTCATGTCGATGACGCGGACGCTGTTCGACCTCGGATCAGATGCCGACGTCCTGTTCGTGCACAGCGCCCGCACTCCCGCTGACATCGTGTTCCGCCGGGAGCTCGCCGCAATCGAGACCGTCATGCCCAACGTCCGGGTCGCGCACGTCTGCGAGAACGACTACCCCTCGGAGCATTGGACTGGGCTGCGCGGTCGACTCTCGGCCGACATGCTTCGGACGCTTGCGCCCGACCTCCACGAGCGAGTCACCTTCACCTGCGGGCCCGCCGCATACATGGCATCCGTGCGACGGATCCTGTCGGACCTGGGCTACGACATGGGCAGCTATCACGAGGAGAGCTTCTCGTTCGACGCCCCAACGCATCCCGGGACCGCACTCCTGCCCGAAGGAGTCCAGTTCGATGATCTCATCGCCTCGCCGACCACCTCGGCTGGCCGGCCGGGGTCCGCTGACACCCTCGACACCTCGGTGACCACCCACGCGGTCGAGTTCGTGCGGAGCGGCCGGACCATCACCTGCCGGGCAGACGAGAACGTGCTGGACGCCGCACTGGCCGCCGGCCTGCGGCTTCCCTCATCCTGCAGCCAAGGCATGTGCGGGACGTGCAAGGTGTCCAAGCTGTCCGGCGAGGTGGAGATGAACCACAACGGGGGAATCCGTCCCCGGGAGATCGCCGCGAACAAGATCCTCATCTGCTGCTCGAAGCCGCTCAGCGACCTGAGCATCGATGGTTAGCCCGTCGTTGCCCAACCAGTTCGACGTCGTCGAGCACGCTCACCGCCAAGGCCCCAAGCATGTGCCCAGCCTCGGTCGACAGCGCCACTCGACTGGCTCCTGACGAGCGCGAGAGGCTGCTGCGCGTAGGCCGGTCCCGGCACACCCCCCACGGCGTGGCCATCCGGGCCCAGCTCGTCGCCGACTGCTCCGACGTGGGCGTCACGGAAGCCGCACGGCGGTCCTCGGTGAGCCGGTTGACGGCGGCGAAGTGGTGGCGTCGCTATCTGGCCGCCGGTATCGATGGCCTCGCTGACGCTCCTCGCACCGGCCGTCCGCCGGCTCCGGAAGACGTCGTCCATCGGATCATGGGCTGCGCGCTCCACGAACCTCCTCCCGGCGCCAAGCGCTGGACGACCCGCAGCGTCGCGGAGGTGTCCGGCGTCAGCCAGGCCACGGTGAGCCGGATCCGACGCCAGCTCTTCCGCCACGCCGAGCCGGGCGAGGCTCTGCTGCCGGACCTGTCAGGGTCGGTCGTCACCTACGTCGACGTCCACCGGTCCGGATGCGCCCTCGGGTTCCATGCAGCGCCAAGGGCGCCCGCCCTCTCTGCGCCGTCACGGGCCGCCCGGACGGCGGCGGTCGAGACCATCGTCTGCGCCCCGCTGTTGCGCCGGTCGCTCACCGGTCATGACCCCACGACGGCGGAGGGCGCGTGTGGCGGTACCGATGCCCTCGCACTGCTTCGTCGTGCGGCAGAACGTCTTTCGCCCATGCCCGTCACGTTGGTCGTCGACGTGGTTCTCGACTCGGCGGCACAGCGGTGGTTGTCACGTCACCCCGAGATCAGGGCGTACTCCGTCACCGGGAAGCGCTGGTTCGGCATGCTGCACCGCATCGCCGACGCCGTGGACCCACGACAGCTCGCCGAGCTGCAGGAGGTCCAGCGCCTCGTTCGCATCGCTCGGAGCGAGGGCGCCCGAGAGTTCGTCTGGTCCCGGCCCTTCGACGCATCGAAAGCCATCCTCGACGACAGGGCCGACGGCCCCGGGATCGAGCCCCCGAAGGGGGACCTGATGGATGTGGTGCGAGGCATCTGCATGGCCATCAGCGCGGGCGAGATGCAGGCCGGCGAAGCCATCTCGGTGCGTCGCATCGCCGATCAGTCGCGCGTGCCGTCAGGACGCGTTGCCTACGTCCTCGCCCAGCTGGCAGAGGAAGCACTGATCGACAAACGGTCGGGACGGTACCGGCTGCCCGTTCCCACACCCCGCGACGTCGTCGAGACGTACACGGCGCGCGGCTTGCTCGGCACCGCGATCGTTCGCCGGCTCGCATCGGTCCGCCGGGCCCTGCCAGTCACGGTCGACGAGCACTACGCCGGGCTCGTCCGGTGTGACCAGCTCGGGCTCGTCCCCGAAGCCAGCGCCATCGACCTGGACCTGCAGGACGAGCTGGCGAGAGCGGCCACCATGCCGCGGATGGGGTGGATGTTCGTCCGCCTCAGCCTCCAGCTGCGCATCTTCGTCACGATCTTCGGCCTGAGCTACCGCTACCCGACCGACGAGATCCTCGCCGACGACCAGCGCATCCTGCTCGAGATCCGCCGCGGCGATCCAGCCGGGGCGGTGGAGGCCTGGCACAGCAAGATCGACAACTGCGGGCGCTTCATGCTCACTCACCTCTCCGCGACTGAGTGACTGCCGAGGTGCGGGGGTCCCTCCGACGTATGCGGCCTCTGACTATCGTTGACGGGTGAGCCTCTCCAAGCCGGTAAAGCCAACACTGCTGGCTGACCACGTGTACGACGTCCTGCACGCGGCGATCATCAGCGGCGAGCTGCCGGCCGGGTCACGACTGCGGATACGCGAGGTCGCGGCACAGGTCGGCACCAGCGTGATGCCGGTCCGTGAGGCGATCCGACGCCTGGAGGAGGGCGGCTTCGCTCACCGTGAACCGCACAAGGGCGCGGTGGTCAAGGGCCTGACGCTCGAAGAGCTGGTCCAGGTCTACGGCGTCCGCAAGATCCTGGAGCGTGAGGCTGCCCGGTTCGGCAGCGAACGCATCACGCCGAAGGACTGCGCCCGGATGGAGGCCGAGCTTGACCTCATGCGCGCCGCTGTCGCGGACGGGCGCCTCGAGGATCATCTGCGCCACGACGAGGCGCTCCTGACGATCCTCTACGAGGCGAGCGGCAACGCCGTGCTGGTCAGCACCATCCAGGGCCTGTGGCAGCAGTGCCGCGCCTACAAGACCGTGGGCATCAAGGCCACGTTCGACTCCACGAAGTCGAACGAGTGGCTCTGGCGCTACCAGCGCGACCTCGTGGCAGCCGCGCGGGCCCACGACCCCGAGGCCGCCGCCGCGGCGTCCGAAGCCTCGCTCGACGTAGCAGCCGAAGAGGTGCGCCAACGTCTCGCCGATGAGACCAGTCTCGCCGACGCGGCGGCACCTGTCTGAGAGCCGATCCTGGGTTCAGGGAAGGTGCGGGCACAGATGGGCGAAGAGCAGCTGCAGCACATTTCGTCAAACGTGGTCAAAAGAACGTAAGCAACGGCCTCACGCCTGGATAGACACGCCATCCACGATCGCCGCGCACTCCCTCACGGTCGAGACCGCGGGCGCTCGATGCGCACCCAGCCTTCGCGAGACGCACGACCGCCCCGGGTCGCAATGAGCTTCTGACTCGGAGAACGGGGCTCTTGACGGTCTCCTGACCCGACTGCACCATTCCGAGCACCGAACGCCGCTGTGTCGGTGTGTCAGCCCGCCTCACTGTTCTCTGCCTGCCGCCGGCCCGTGCCACGAGCCCTCGCGTCTTGACTCCGCTCCACACAGTCCAAACCTGCGCACCGTCGGCCGCCCGCGGTCAATCCACGGGAAGTCGTCGTGACCTGTCGGCTGAGCGACCCGTCGGGGCATCGCCCCTCCAGCACCTCTCGCATGCCTCACAGAGAAATCGAACATCCACCAAGGAGATCTGATGTCATCGAGTATGCAAGTCGGAACTGCCGCCTCGGAGGATACCTCGGCGGCGTTCAAGCGTCGCTTCATGAGGAGGCTGGTCGCCGTCCTCATCGGCGGGATGTTCCTCGACGGCTACATCCTGGGGATCATCGGTCCCGTGACCAGCGACATGACCGCCGATCTCGGCCTGTCCCCCCTCTGGGTGGGCCTGATCGCGGCGGGCCCTTTGTTCGGCATCTTCATCGGCTCGCCGCTCGGGGGCTGGGCCACCGACAAATGGGGCCGTAAGCCGCTGTTCCTGATCGACATGGGTCTCTTCGTGATCGCATCGTCGCTGCAGTTCTTCGCCGGGGCGCTGCAGTTCTTCGCCGACTCGGCCGTGCAGCTCTTCCTGGTGCGGCTGCTGATGGGTGTCGCGATCGGCGGCGAGTACTCCATCGGCTGGCCGTTGATGTCCGAGTTCGCTCCGGCCCGGCTGCGTGGCCGGCTGCTGGGCGTCACGTTGATCGCCTGGTATGCCGGATTCATGGTCGCGTTCCTCGTCGGGCACCTGCTAGTCGATTCCACTGATCTGAGCTGGCGGGTCATCCTCGGGTCGAGCACCCTGATCGCGGTCGTCCTGTTCCTCGCTCGGCTCGGGCTGCCGGAGTCGCCCCGCTGGCTGATAGACAAGGGCCGCCGGAAGGAAGCGCTCACCGTCGCTCGACGCTACATGGACAGCTCGGAGGAGATCTCTGACGTCGTCCACGAAGGCGACCACACACCGCTCCCGCAGGGCTCCGTCAAGACGTTGTTCTCGCGGCAGTACTGGCGGGCCACGCTCTTCACCTCGGGCTTCTGGTTCTGCGCCGTCGCACCGTACTTCGCGATCGCGACCTTCGCCGACAGCGTGCTGGAGCAGTACGGCCTCAGTGGTGGGCTCGCCGGTGGCGTCGGGCTCTCCGCCGTAGCGCTCATTGCGGTGGTGATCACGGTCCTGCTGATCGACAAGGCCGGCCGCCGCGTGTTGACCGTCCCGCCGCAGTGGCTGTGCACCGCCCTCCTCGCGATCATCGGCCTGTGGGCAGGAGCGCCCCCGCTGCTCGTGCTGGTCCTGTTCCTGCTCTTCTCGTTCTTCAACGCGATCTACACGACGCTGACGGGCATCTACCCGACAGAGGTGTTTCCGACCGAGATCCGTGGGATAGGGACCGGCTTCGCGGCCGCCGTCAGCCGTATCGGAGCGGGCCTCGGCACCTTCCTGTTGCCGTGGACCATGACGAACCTCGGCGCCGGACCGACCATGCTGATCGCCGCCGGCGTCGCCGCAGTCGGCGCCGGACTCTCGCAGTGGCTGGCTCCCGAGACGAAGGGAAAGAGCCTCACCGAGACCGCCGCGGGCTACTCGCACTAGCGGGTCTCTTGCTGAACGCCAAGGGCGCTGAGCCGGCGGAGTGGCCCGCGGACGACATTGTCACCGCGGCCACTTCGCCGGCCCAGCCGACTGTCCCGTCGGGCACACGTGCGGTGCTGGCACGGCTCAGGGGCCGGGCCTCGCACGGCTCAGGCGCCGGGCCTGGCACGGCTCAGCTGGACCAGACGCAGTCGTCCGACGTGATGGGGTCACAGTGCAGGCATCGGAGTGTCCGGCAACCGGGGCAGGTCTGGAGGGCGTGCCCACACTCACATCGAAGCTGGGCGTCGACCCGCGGATCGGTTGGCAGGGCCAGCGATGCGGGCTGGCCATCCGGAGGGGAGGTGGTCACCTGGGTTCCCACCGGACAAGCGCAAGTTCGCCTGGGCCGCCGGAGGGTTGCAGCCGCTGCTGCGGCGGCGACGCTGTCCACCACAGCCCGCACCCCGCGGTGAGCGAATCACTGGCGAGCTGCCAGTCGCCCCGAACGATGAGCACCATGCCGTCTGTGGCGGAGATGGTGGTCGGCTCCGTCACGACGTCGAGGTGTGTTGCACCGCGATCGCGTCTGGTCATGATGTTGAGAACGGTGCACGGGCCGGCGATGAGGGAGCAGTGCAGCCGGGACGCACCGTCGAACCGGAACGGTGCACCTCGAGTGTCCAGCTGGTGGTTCGTACTGGTTCCACGAAGCCGCAGCCCGTCGCCGCTGAGCAGCATGATCGTGCGCTCAACACCGGGAAACTGCGAGAAGGGCCCGTCGGCACTGATGGTGGCAACGGACGCTCGCCACGCGAAGGTGTCCAGGTCCGCCCCTGGCGGCCAGCTCACGAGCTCGCGAGTCGTGCCCCCGTGGTTCTTCCACGGTCGGGCTGGAACATCGTGGAGAGAGAAGCGGTGGACGTTCACGTCTGCGATACCCCATCGATTGGTTGCCAAGGACGGTCCCGGCTCGTTGTGTCACCCTGGGCCACGGGCTACGCCCCGAGGAGTCCGCGCAGCACGGTCGCCAGGGCGGTCGCGCCCGCCTCGGCGTCGGCGTCCGGCACGTGCTCGTCCGGCGAGTGGGAGACACCGGTCGGGTTGCGTACGAACAGCATGCCCGTGGGGAGGTGGGCTGAGAGAACCCCCGCGTCGTGGCCGGCGCCGGTGGCCAGCCGCGGCGCATCAGGCAGGGCAGCACCGAGCCGGTCACGCAGACCGGCGTCGAACTGCACAGTAGGGCTGACCGACTCCTCGACGAGGTGCGTCGCGCAGCCTTCAGTCGAGGCGATCGCCGCGGCCCTGCCTGCGATGTCGGCCACGACGGCGGCGGTCACGGCGTCGTCGGGGTGCCGCACGTCGAGCCACAGGTCGACCTTGGAGGCGATCACGTTGGTTCCGCCGGGCACGGGGACGATCCGGCCGACGGTGGCCCGTGCTTGTGGCTGTGCGCGCGCGACGTCCCGGATGGCGGTGATGATCGCGCCGGCGGCGACCATGGGGTCGCGTCGATCGTCCATCAGCGTCGTGCCCGCGTGGTTGCCCTGGCCCGTGATGCGCAGCCGCCAGCGGCCATGGCCGAGGACGGACGTGCCGACAGCGACTGGTTGCCCGAGGTCGACCAGTCCGCGGCCCTGCTCGACGTGCAGCTCGACGAACGTTCCGATCCTGCTCAACGCCTCCTCGTCGCGGCCGAGCCCGCTGGGGTCCAGACCGTGCCGTTCGGCCGCTTCGGCGAAGGTGATGCCGTCGTCGTCGACCAGCCGCGCCGCTTTGACCGGGTCGATGTCGCCGGCCATGAGCCGGGATCCGAGGCAGGCGACTCCGAACCGGGATCCTTCCTCCTCCGGGAAGACGGCCAACCCCAGGGGCCGGGTCGCTCTGAGACCGTCCCGGCGCAGCTGGTCGAGCGCCGCCAGCGCGGAGGCGACACCGAGCGGGCCGTCGAACGCTCCGCCACCCGGCACGGAGTCCAGGTGGCTGCCGGTGACCACCGCGTCGCGCAGAGGCGCGCCGGTCGGGTTCCACCAGGCCCAGATGATGCCGTTGCGGTCGGTTTCGACATCCAGTGAACGGCGAGTGGCGTGCTCGATGAACCAGTCCCGCAGATCCAGCTCGGCACCGGAGTAGACGGGGCGGCTGTAGCCGCCACGGGTCTGGTCGGTTCCGATGTCGACGATCTCCTCGAGCAGTGCCGCGACGCTGCTCGGCGGGGCCACGTCGGACGGCTGCTCAGGCATGGCTCGCCGCCCGGATCGCGTGAGCAGTGAAGCGTTCCGGGGCCCGGGCCGTGCCTGTCGCTGCATCCGCGGCGAACTCACCGATCAGGGGGGCGAACTTCGCGCCGTGACCGGAGCAAGCCGACACGAGGGTGATGCCGTCCGTGGTGTCGATGAGGAAGTCCTCGCTCGGGGTGTTGGTGAAGAGGCAGGTCGTCTCGGCGTAGGGCTCAGGAACCAGGCCGGGAAGGTACCTCTTGACGTACTCGACGATCCGCTGCCGGTTGCCCGCGTCGATCTGACCGTCCTGGTCGGCGGCACTGGCCATCTTCCGGCCGGCGTTGTACTCGGCCAGCTTCTGCCCGCGAAACTCGGCGTCTCGCCCGCCCGGCAGGCTGTAGGTCTGGATCGACTCGTCCTTGTGGATGAACGTCGGCCAAAGGCCGCTCTGGTCGCGGTACGGAAAGTGGTACGCGTTCTCCTGGCTGACCTCGAACCGCGGCAGGCCGGCCCGGAAGCCGTCGCTGACCGGCAGCTGCTCCAGCAGCGTCGGAAGCCAGCCTCCGGCGGCCACGACGATCCGTTCGGCGTCGATGTGCGCGTCGTCACTGTGCAGGCGGTAGCCGCGGCCGGTCGCATCGACGCGGTGGACGGGCCAGTCACTCAGTACCTGTGCCCCATGCGACACCGCCGCGTCGACCATCGCGTTCACCGTGGCCTCCGCGTCGATCACACCGGCACCGGGATGCCACAGGACCTCGGTGTCGGTGGCGATGTGCGGGAACCGCTCTTGCGCCTCGACGGCGCTGAGCAGCTCGTGCTCGACACCGACCTGCTCCATCACCGCTGCCAGGCGCCGTGGGTCTCTGACTCCACCGAGGTCAAGGGAACCGGTCGGGGTGATCAGCTGCCGACCGCTGACCTTCTCCAGCTCGTCGAACCCGGCCTTGGCGCGCACCACGAGCTCGGTGTAGAAGGCGTCGGGGTAGGGGTACCGGAAGATCCTTGCCGAGCCGTGGGAGCTGCCGTCGTGGGCGGCGGGCCGGGTCCTTTCGACGAGCGTCACCTCGTGACCGCGCCGTGAGAGGCTCCAGGCGGTGGCTGCGCCGGCCAACCCGGCACCGACGACGACGTACTGCGAGTTCATGGTGCGACTTTCTGCGAGAACGCGACGTTCGAGCCAACGCGAGGCGGGCGAGCCGGAATCCCTTGTGGCCCAGCAGGTCTCACTGGCCCATGTACGGGTAGGTCCAGTCGTACGGCGGGTGGAAGTTCTCCTTGACGAACCGGGCGTTGACCCAGCGCTGCAGCGCCAGTGGGGAGCCGGCCTTGTCGTTGGTGCCGGATCCGCGGCCGCCGCCGAACGACTGCCGGCCGATCAGCGCCCCCGTCGGCTTGTCGTTGACGTACGTCATGCCGGCGGTGTCGCGCAGGGCCGACAAGGCGGAACCCACGGCAGCCCGATCGTTGGCGAAGATCGAGCAGGTGAGGGCGTACTCGCTGGTGGTGTCGACGAGGTGAAGAACCTTGTCCCAGTCGGAGTCGTCGTAGACGTGCACGGCCAGCAGGGGTCCGAAGAACTCCCTTTCCATCAGGAACGACGTCGGGTCCTCGGTGACGAAGATCGTGGGGTCGACGAACCAGCCCTGCTCCGTGTTGACGGTGCCTCCGGTGAGGATGCGGTGGCCGGACAGCTCCTTGGCCGCCTCGATGGTCGACTCCAGACGACGCAGCGACATCTCATCGATCACTGCGCCCATGAACGTCTCGTGCTGCGTGGGGTCGCCGACCTTGAGCTGGCCCACGGTCTCGGCCAGTCGACCCTCGAGCGACTTCCACAGGCTGCGCGGGATGTACGCCCGCGACGCCGCGGAGCATTTCTGGCCCTGGAACTCGAACGCGCCACGGACCAGTGCCACCAGAAGGGCGTCCGGATCGGCGGAGGCGTGAGCGACGACCGCGTTCTTGCCGCCTGTCTCTCCCACCACGCGCGGGTAGCTCTTGTAGCGGTCGATGTTGTTCGCGGTCTTCTTCCACAGGTCACGGAAGATCGCGGTCGAGCCGGTGAAGGCGAGCCCGGCGAACCGCTCGTGCCCGAGGGCGCGCTCGGTGACGGTGGCGCCCGAGCCGTGCACGAGGTTGATCACGCCCGGCGGGAACCCCGCCTCCTCGAACACCTTCATCAGCACCTGGGCGCTCAGTGCCGCCTTCTCCGACGGCTTCCACACGACGGTGTTGCCCATCAGCGCCGGCGTGGTCGACAGGTTCGCGCCGATGGCGGTGAAGTTGAACGGGGTGACCGACAGGACGAACCCCTCCAGGCCGCGATGGTCGAGGAAGTTGAGCTCCTGTGCCGGCGAGGGCGGCTGGGTCTGATAGATCTGCGCGGCGAAGTGCGCGTTGTAGCGGAAGAAGTCCGCGGTTTCGCAGGCGGAGTCGATCTCTGCCTGGTGGAAGGTCTTCGACTGGCCGAGCATCGTCGTGGCATTGAGCTCGTCGCGGTACTTGCCGCTGACCAGCTCGGCGGCGCGCAGCAGCACCGCGGCACGATCCCACCACGGCGTCCGAGACCAGTCCTGACGAGCGGCCAACGCTGCCTCGATCGCCCTGTCGACGACGGAGTCGTCGACAGCCGAGTAGTGGCCCAGGACATGCCCGTGATCGTGTGGGGCGGTGACCGGTACCGGATCGGTCACGGGGAGCCGTTCGCCGTTCACGACATGTGGCAGCTCACGGACCTCACCGGCGACTCGGGCGATCTCGGCCTCCAGGGCGACGGCCTCGGGCGACTCGGGCCGATAGTCTCGGACCGGCTCGTTGACCGGCTCGGTGATGCGGATGCTGCCTGCGACGGTGGCGGGCAGGTGGTTCGACATGGACATTCAGGGTTCCTAGCTTTGGTTTGGGGTGGTCGTCCCCGGGCGTGGAGTCAGCCGCTGACGAGGGAGCGGAGGAAGAAGATGAGGTTCGCCGGCCGTTCGGCCATGCGCCGCATCAGGTACGGGTACCACTCGGTGCCGTACGGCACGTAGATGCGAATGCGGTAGCCCTCGTCGGCCAGCTTCTGCTGGAGGTCGCGCCGCACCCCGTACAACATCTGGAACTCGTAGCTGCTGCGGTCCACGCCGAGCCGGACCGCAGCCTCCTTGACGTGGTCGATGCACCGGTCGTCGTGCGTGCCGAACGCCGGATCGGGCAGGTGCTCCAGGGCCCAGTCGGTGAGGTAGAGGTACTGGGACGTGACCTCGTCGTGTGCCTGCAGGGCCCGCTCTGCCGTCTCCAGGAAGGCCCCCTTGACCAGCCGGATCCGCGGCTTGGTCTTGGTGAACGACTCCAGGTCGTTGGGGGTTCGCCGCATGGCGGCCTGCATCGCGACCCGGGTGTCGGGGTAGTTCTCCAGGGCCGCGCGGAACGCCTCCAGCGTGGCCCCTCCCACCGAGCTGTGTTCCATGTCGACCTCGACGAGGACGCCGACGTCGTCGGCGGCCCGCAACAGGTCGTCCAGGTGGGCGGCGCACACCGCCGGGTCGAGCCCGATGCCGAGCTGTGACAGCTTCACCGAAACCGTGGCCCCGGGGCACTCCCGGGCAATCGCCTGAACGGCCTCGATGTAGGCCGCGGTGGCGACGGCGGACTTCCGCAGGTCCTCGACTGTCTCACCGAGCAGGTCGAGGCTGACGGCGATGCCCCGGTTGTTCAGGTCCTTGGTGACCTGAATCGCTTCCTCCAACGTGGTGCCGGCCACGAACCGGCTGACCAGCTTCCGCGTGCGCGGGTTCGTGCCCAGCTGTCTCTCGAGCCGCTTGTTGTTCGCGGCGACGAGGAGAAGGCGCTTCAGCATGTCTGACCTCCGGTCAACTGTGGGGTGCGGTGAGCCTCAGGGTCGTGGCCGGACAGCCCCCTTGACCTGGCAGCTCGACCTTGTGTGATCACACTCTAGATGTGATCACACATCACAACAACCCTGGAAGCGCACCTTTCCGATGGCCGCCGCTTCCCGCCCCAGTCGGACGGACGCCCGGTCAGTGGTCGTCAGTGGTCGTCAGTGGTCGTCAGTGGTCGATCGTGGCCTCGAGCCGACGTCGAGCGCTGATCACTGAGTCGCGGGTGATGCGCATGGCTCCTCGGACGTCACGCCGGGCCACGGCCTCCACGAGCTCGGGCTGGGGTGTCCAGAGAGACTGGTCGCCGGCCTGGATGGCGGCCGTGGCACCGATCATCTTGTACGGCCGGCACTGGAGCCAGAGAGTCTCGATCAGTCCCGTCAGGACGGAGTTCCCAGCTGCCGAGTACAGGTGACGCAAGAGACTCTCGTCCTCGTCGAGGGCGTCCTGGACACGCTCCTCGGACACGGCCTGCTGCATGCGGGCACAGGTGGCCCGCATGGCCTCGATCGCGTCCTCGGTGACTCTCGGGGTGCCCTTTCGCGTCGCCTCCACCTCCAGAGTCAGTCGCACGTCATAGATCTCAAGGAGCTCGGCGGTGGTGAAGTCACGGACGATCGCGCCCTTGTGCGGGCTGCTCGTGGCCAGGCCCTCCTCCTCGAGGCGGCGAATCGCGTCTCTCACGGGCATCACGCTGGTGCCGCACATGGCGGCCAGGTCCCGGATCCTGAGCCGGCTACCTCCCGGCAGCTCGCCCGTGAAGATCGCGTTGGAGATGACCTCATAGACCTGGTCGGCAACCAGGGCCGGCTTGGCAGGTCCTGCGAGCTGACCGGACGACATCCAGATCCTTCCTGGCAACGTCCGACCCTCCGGGCGGACGACAGAATGTGATCACAAACATAGCTTGTCGACTGCCCCCGGACAACACGACACGACCGTCGCACGAGGGCGACGCGTCGGCGCGCGCAGCTATGGAACTGGCCTTGCCCTCGATGTGATCACATGTCAGACTCAGCGCGTCATGAGGCGGCGGCAGCCGTTCACCGCAGCCCAGCCGCATACCCCTCCCCCGACTTCAGCCGACAGGCGACGGGCTCCGTCACGGCGGCGCTCCCCCAGATGGAGACATCCGTGCCGCACACCTACCGAGTCTTCAGGGCGGTGCCTTAGGTGCCCCAGCTGTGCCAGGCGGCCTCCTCCCGACCGGGAACCAGCCGGGTGGTCGTGATCGGTGACATGGAGGCAACGCGCCTGGCCTGCTCGCTGTTGCGGGAGCGCTCCTCGGTGGTCACGCATCTGCTCGAACCCACGGAGAAGGATGTCGCGGAAGCGCTGGAACGCGACGTCGACGCACTCGTCGTGATCGTCCACTCCGACGTGCAGGCCCTGCGCTACGCCCTTCTTGCGTCTCACCTCCACCCCGGCCTGCGCATCGTCACGACGGTGTTCGACAGGACGGTCTCGGCACATCTCGCGAAGGTCGTCCCGAACTGCGTCACGACCTCGCCGGCGGACGTGTCCTGCGCCTCCATCGTCGGCGCCGCCCTGGTCGACGGGGCCCTGGCCATCCGTGACACGGCGCGCGGCCCAGTGCTCGTCTCACGCGGCGCCGGCGCCCAGACACTTACCGAGCGCCCGTGGCGACCGGAGAAGGCACGATGGCGTGGCTGGGAACGCCTGGTGCCCCGTTGGCACGGCGGCTCCCCGGGGCTCCTGCTCAGTGGGCTGCTCGGCCTCGCCACCATCTTGCTGGTGGACTGGCTGCTCACGGTCGTCGTCCTGCACGTGTCCCCGGTCGAGGCGTTCTACGCCGCGAGCCGGACCGTCTCAACGGTCGGTCCGGGAGACGCCGACCGCCATCCGGCCCCCTCCTGGTATCTCATCCTGGCGGCGGCGTTCATGCTGGCCGCGATCGTGTTCACCGGCACCTTCATCGCCGGGCTGGTCGACTGGCTCATGTCCACACGGACCATCGGCGTGATCGGCCGCCTTGCGCTTCCGCGCCGTGGCCACGTCGTGGTGGCCGGGTTGGGCCAGGTCGGACTGCGTACCTGTCTGACGCTGCAGAGCCTCGGCGTGCCAGCGGTCGCCATCGAGCGCAACCCGGACGCCGAGAATCTCCGACTGGCCCGAAACGCCGGCATCCCCGTCATCATCGGTCACGCGGAGGACCGAGCGACGCTGGCGCGCGTCCGACTGGGCCACGCCACGGCGCTCGTGGCGCTCGGCTCGGACGAGTCGGACAACGTCGCCATCGCCATCACTGCTTTGGCAACGGCACCCGGCGCGCGCGTCATCCTGCGAGCCGGCGAAGACCCCGTCATCGCCGAGACCCGGTCCCTCTTCCGTATCGGCCGAGTGGTTGACGTGTCCGCCCTCGCCGCGATGGTGGCCATGCTCCACGCGACAGGCCGACCCCCCTCGCTCAGCTTCTGCGAAGAAGGCGCTGTCCACGCCATCGTCGAAGAGGGAGAGCTGGCATCCCATCGTCCGTCCAGATGCGAATGCGCCACCGTGGGCGGGAAGCAGCCGCTCAGCCTTGACGCAGGCACCCAGCGACGGGGCTGACCATTAGAGCACGCGGCGGATGGACCTCTCGAAGTGCACGGCGTGCTGTAGAGCCAGCTCCGCCGCGCGGTCGCCATCACCACTGGCGATGGCACGGAGCAGGTCGATGTGCTCGCGGATGTGCTCCTCGATCGACGGGAGCCGGTCGAGCACGACGCACCAGATGCGGGTCGCGAGGTTGTCGAGGCGGACAAGGGTCTCCTCGAGATGCTCGTTGCCCGCGGCGCTGTAGATGAGACGGTGCACGTCGATGTCGTACTGCATGAGGGCCCGGTTGCTCTCTCGCCCGCCGTCCATCTGCTCGATCTGGTCGGCCTTGGTCAGCAGCGCCTGACGGCTCTGGGGGCGCGCGGTCGTCGCGGCTCGGCGGGCGGCAAGAGGTTCGAGCACGGTACGCATCTCGGACACCGCGGCGAGGTCGGTGATGTCCACCTGGGTCGCGAACGTGCCGCGCCGCGGGTAGGCCACGACGAGGTGGTCGAGCTCGAGCTTCTTGAGACTCTCGCGGACCGGGGTGCGGCCTATGCCCAGCTCGAGGGCGAGGGCCTGCTCGTTGATCGGCGCACCAGGGGCGATGTCCAGCATGATCAGCCGGTCGCGGATCTCGTGGTAAGCCCGTTCGGCCATCGAGGCGTAGGTGTCCTGGCTGGACCCACTGACCACCGCATCGACACTCATTGCTGCTCTCCCCTCGTCCGGCGGCCTTGGCCACCGCCACCGTAGGCCACGCCGAGACGGGGCCGGCGAACCCATTGACCGTGAGCCGCGTTAGACATATCGTAGCACCGAGATTGATATATCAGTCGCCGACCAGGCAGATATCAGGAGTGGTGAGATGACGATCGACGGACCAACCCAGACCACGGTGCTCCCCGACCGCCCCCTCGACGGCGCCGTCGACGGCGCGCCCGACCGTGAGCTGGGCGGTGCTCTCAACGGTGCCCTCGCGGACGTGGACGCCGAGGTGGCGGCCGCGATCGGTCACGAGCTCGAGCGCCAGCAGGACACCCTCGAGATGATCGCCTCGGAGAACTTCGCTCCCGTCGCCGTCATGCAGGCACAGGGCTCGGTGCTGACCAACAAGTACGCCGAGGGCTACCCGGGTCGGCGCTACTACGGCGGCTGCGAGCACGTCGACGTCGTCGAGTCGCTGGCCATCGCGCGCGTCAAGGCGCTCTTCGACGCAGAGTTCGCGAACGTCCAGCCCCACTCCGGCGCGCAGGCCAACGCCGCGGTCATGCACGCGCTCCTGCGTCCCGGCGACACCATCCTCGGCCTGGAGCTCGCCCACGGCGGGCACCTGACGCACGGGATGCGCCTCAACTTCTCCGGTCGCCTCTACAACATCGTCGGCTACGGCGTCCGCGAGGACACCCACCTGATCGACATGGCCGAGGTGGAGCGGCTGGCCAAGGAGCACCGGCCCGCGATGATCATCGCCGGGTGGTCGGCCTACCCGCGCCAGCTCGACTTCGCCGAGTTCCGTCGGATCGCCGACGAGGTGGGCGCCGT
The DNA here is from genome assembly GCF_042666095.1 of Terrabacter sp. GCM10028922. Classification (NCBI taxonomy): domain Bacteria; kingdom Bacillati; phylum Actinomycetota; class Actinomycetes; order Micrococcales; family Intrasporangiaceae; genus Terrabacter; species Terrabacter sp. GCM10028922. The sequence continues at coordinate 188,522 of NZ_JBHTFG010000014.1, forward strand.
TCTCTTCGTCGACATGGCGCACTTCGCCGGGCTCGTTGCCACCGGGCTGCACCCGTCGCCGGTGCCGCACGCCCACGTCGTCAGCTCGACCACGCACAAGACCCTCGGCGGCCCGCGCGGCGGCATCATCCTGACCAACGACGCCGACATCGCCAAGAAGATCAACTCTGCCGTGTTCCCGGGCCAGCAGGGCGGCCCGCTCGAGCACGTCATCGCCGGCAAGGCCGTCGCCTTCAAGCTCGCCGCCACCGAGCAGTTCGCGCAGCGGCAAGCCCGCACGCTGCAGGGAGCCGCGATCCTCGCCGACCGCCTCAAGGCCACGGACGTCGCCGCGCGCGGCATCAGCGTGCTGACCGGAGGCACGGACGTGCACCTCGTGCTCGTCGACCTTCGCCACTCCGAGCTCGACGGCCAGCAGGGCGAGGACCTGCTGCACTCGATCGGCATCACGGTCAACCGCAACGCCGTGCCCTTCGACCCACGCCCGCCGATGGTGTCCTCGGGCCTGCGGATCGGCACCCCCGCCCTGGCGACGCGCGGTTTCGACACGGAGGCCTTCGAGGAGGTCGCCGACATCATCGCCACCGTCCTGGCCGCCCCGCCGGGGACGGCCGACCTGCCGGCCCTGCGCGCCCGGGTCGACTCCCTGACCGCCCGATTCCCGCTCTACCCCGGTATCCAAGGAGGCCTGGCGTGAACCAGCGCGAGCTCCCCCAGCACCCTGACTTCCTCTGGTCCAACCCCGAGCCGAAGCAGAGCTACGACGTCGTGATCGTCGGGGGCGGCGGCCACGGCCTGGCCACCGCCTACTACCTGGCCAAGAACCACGGCATCACGAACGTGGCTGTGCTCGAACGCGGTTGGCTCGCCGGCGGCAACATGGCCCGCAACACGACGATCATCCGGTCGAACTACCTGTGGGACGAGTCCGCCGCCATCTACGAGCACTCCCTCAAGCTGTGGGAGGGCCTCGAGCAGGAGCTCGGCTACGACATCTTCTTCTCCCAGCGCGGCGTGCTGAACCTCGCCCACACGCTGCAGGACCAGCGAGACTCGGTCCGGCGGGTCGAGGCGAACCGCCTCAACGGTGTCGACGCCGAGTGGGTGGACGCGCAGCAGGTCAAGGAGCTGTGCCCCATCATCAACATCAACGACGACATCCGCTATCCCGTCATGGGCGGCACCTTCCAGCCGCGGGCCGGCATCGCCAAGCACGACTGGGTCGCCTGGGGCTACGCCCGCCGGGCGGACGAGCTGGGCGTCGACCTCATCCAGAACTGCGAGGTCACCGGCTTCGTGATGGACGGCGACCGCGTCGTCGGGGTCGAGACCTCCCGGGGACGGATCAACGCCGGCAAGGTCGCATTGTGCGCCGCCGGACACACCTCCGTGCTCGCCGACATGGCCGGGTTCCGTGTGCCCATCCAGTCGCATCCCCTGCAGGCCCTGGTCTCCGAGCTTCACGAGATGGTGCACCCCACCGTCGTCATGTCGAACCACGTGCACGTCTACGTCTCCCAGGCCCACAAGGGCGAGCTCGTCATGGGCGCCGGCGTCGACTCGTACAACGGCTACGGCCAGCGCGGCTCGTTCCACGTCATCGAGCACCAGATGTCGGCGGCCGTAGAGCTCTTCCCGATCTTCGCCCGGGCCCACCTGCTGCGCACCTGGGGCGGCATCGTCGACGTGACGCTCGACGCCTCCCCGATCATGGGCCGCTCCCCGGTGGACCAGATGTACGTCAACTGCGGCTGGGGCACCGGCGGCTTCAAGGCGGTGCCGGGCGCCGGCTGGGCCTACGCGCACACCATCGCCCACGACGAACCTCACCAGCTGAACCGCGCCTTCGGGCTCGAGCGCTTTGTCAGCGGCGACCTCATCGACGAGCACGGCGCCGCCGCCGTGGCCCACTGACGCGAAAGGGACTTCCATCATGATGCTCATCGAGTGCCCCTACTGCGGCCCGCGCAACGAGCCGGAGTTCGCCTACGGCGGTCAGGCACATGTCGCCTACCCGGAGGACCCGAACGCCCTGTCCGACGAGGAATGGGCGCAGTACCTCTTCTACCGCGACAACCCCCAGGGCTCCTATGCCGAACGGTGGATGCACTCCGCCGGCTGCCGCAGGTGGTTCAACGCCATCCGCAACACCCGCACGTACGAGATCCAGCACGTCTACCGCCTCGACCAGGCCCGCCCCGACCGAGTCGCACCAGCACCCACCACGAGCAGGCAGGAGGCATGAGCATGGACCTCACCTCACCGACGCAGCCCAACCGACGTCCCAAGGGTGGCGCGATCGACCGTTCCCGCCCGCTGACCTTCACCGTCGACGGAACCACCCTCACCGGTCTCGCCGGTGACACCCTCGCGTCCGCGCTCGTCGCGAACGGTCGCCTCCGCGTCGGCGACTCGATCTACCTGCGCCGACCCCGCGGCATCCTGACCGCGGGCGTCGAGGAACCCAACGCCTTCGTGCGGGTCAACGGCGCGCACAACGAGTCCATGCTGCCCGCCACCACCCTCGAGCTGACCGATGGCATGGACGTCACGCTCCTCGACGGCATCGGCGTGCTGGACGAGCGTCCCGACCCAGCCGAGTACGACAAGGTCCACGTGCACACCGACGTGGCCGTCATCGGGGCCGGCCCGGCGGGGCTCGCCGCCGCGCGTGCAGCCTCCGCCGGCGGGGCACGCGTGATGCTCTTCGAGCAGGACTTCGCACTCGGCGGGTCGCTCCTGTCGGACCGCACCGCGATGGTCGAAGGCCGGCCCGGGGTCGAGTGGGTCGCGAGTGTCCGCGACGAGCTCGACGCCGCCCCCGAGACCACGGTGCTGACGCGCACCTGCGTGTTCGGCAGCTACGACAACAACTACCTCATCGCCGTCGAGCACCGTCCGGAGGGCCAGCCGCCGGACGACGCGGCCGAAGAGCCAGTTCGCAACGGTGTGTCACGCCAGCGCGTGTGGCACGTCTCCGCCCGCCAGGTGGTGCTGGCGGTTGGCGCCTTCGAACGGCCGATCGTCTTCGCGGACAACGACGTTCCCGGCATCATGCTCGCCTCCGCCGCTCGCGCGTACGCCGACCGCTGGGGTGCCGTGCCCGGGCGCGACGTCGTCGTGTTCACCACGAACGACTCTGCGTACGAAGCCGCCCACGCACTCGCCCATGCCGGTGCGCACGTGACCCTCGTCGACGCGCGTGAGCAGATGACGGCTCCCAGCAGTGCCCAGCAGGGTGCTCTGCGCGCCGGAATGGCCGTACACACCTCGTCCGCGGTCACGGCCGTCGAAGGCGTCGACGCCGTCAGCGCGGTCACCATCGCGCCGATCGACGCCGACGGCCAGCCGGTTGGCGCCGGGCAGACTCTCGAGTGCGACCTCGTGGCCGTGTCAGGCGGATGGACCCCGAACGTCAACCTGCACAGCCAACGGCAGGGTCCGTTGCGGTGGGATGACGAGCTGGCCGGTTTCGTGCCCTCGGGCGAGGTCCGCAACCAGCTCGTTGCCGGCGCCGGAAACGGCAGCTACTCCACCATCGACTGCCTCGCGGAGGGCGAACGGGCCGGGCGTGCGGCGGCGGAGGCCGCCGGGTTCCCCGTCCCCGCCGAGCCCGCGGCGTCGCTGGCCGAGAGCCCGGAGGTGCGTCTCGCCCGTCAGCACGGCGCGGCCGGGCGGGTCCGTCAGCTGTGGGCCGTGCCGGCCGCCGACGGGTCCTTCGACCGGCACTTCGTCGACCTCAGCCGCGACAACACCGCCGCGGACGTGCTGCGCGCCACGGTCGCCGGGATGCACTCCGTGGAGCACGTCAAGCGGTACACCTCCATCAGCACCGGCGTCGACCAGGGCCGCATCGGCGGCGTCAACACGATCGGGCTGCTGACGCAGGTGCTCTCCGGCAACGACACGGCCTCGATCCCCACGGGACAGCCCGGACAGGATCCTGCCGCCAAGACACAGGGGGCGGCATCGGCCAAGCGGCCGACCCCTGGCGCGATCGGCACGACGACCTTCCGCGCCCCCTTCACGCCGGTTGCGTTCGTCGCCCTCGCCGGCCGGGGCCGAGGCGAGCTGTTCGACGCCGCACGCACCAGCCCCGCCCACGCGTGGCACGTCGAGCACGGCGCCCTGTTCGAGGACGTCGGACAGTGGAAGCGCCCGTGGTACTACCCGCGAAGCGGGGAGGACATGGACGCTGCCGTCGCACGTGAGTGCCGCGCCGCCCGCGAGGGTGTCGCCTTCATGGACGCCACCACCCTCGGCAAGATCGAGATCCGCGGTGCGGACGCGCCCGAGTTTCTGAACCGGATCTACACCAACCCCTTCCTGAAGCTGCCGGTGGGCAAGGCCCGTTACGGCGTCATGTGCACCGCAGCGGGCATGGTCTTCGACGACGGCGTCACCCTGCGCCTGGCAGACGACCGCTTCTTCATGACCACCACCACGGGTGGGGCGGCCAAGGTGCTCGACTGGCTCGAGGAGTGGAGCCAGACCGAGTGGCCCGAGCTCGACGTCACCTTCACCTCCGTCACGGAGCAGTGGTCGACGGTCGCCGTCGTCGGCCCTCGGTCACGCGACGTCATCGCGAAGCTCGCCCCCGACCTCGACGTGTCGAAGGAGGGCTTCGGGTTCATGGAGTTCCGTGAGACCACCCTCGTCTCCGGGATCGAGGCGCGCATCTGCCGCATCACGTTCTCCGGAGAGCTCGCCTACGAGATCAACGTGCCCCGCTGGTACGGGCTCAAGATCTGGAACGACGTCGCCGCCGCCGGCGAGGAGTTCGACATCACGCCCTACGGCACCGAGACCATGCACGTGCTGCGCGCCGAGAAGGCCTACCCGATCGTCGGGCAGGACACCGACGGCACCATCACGCCCCACGACCTGGGGATGGACTGGGTGGTGAGCAAGACGAAGGAGTTCGTCGGCAAGCGCTCGTTCTCCCGCAGCTCGCACACCGCCCCGGGCCGCAAGCAGCTCGTCAGCGTGCTGCCCGTCGACCGCTCCCTGCGACTGCCCGAGGGCGCCCAGCTCATCGAGCGCGAGGCCCTCGGCAGCTACCCCGGTGAGGGCCTGCCCGAGGCCCCCATCCCCATGCTCGGGTTCGTCACGTCGAGCTACCACAGCCAGGCTCTCGGACGCAGCTTCGCGCTGGCCCTGGTCAAGGACGGCCCCGCCCGCATCGGACAGACCCTGCTCGCCTCGTTCGAGGGGCAGTTTGCCGAGGTGGAGGTCCACGAACCGGTGCTCTACGACAAGGAAGGTGCACGACGAGATGGCTGAGTCCACGACCACAGAGCCCACCACCGAGCGCTCGACCGAGCCGACCACGTCGAGCCATGCCGCCCCGTACAGCGCCCCGGTGTCGACTCGGACCACCGACCCCCTGAAGCACCGGCGCAGCCCCGGCGCAGAGCTCACCGAGCTCATGGCGGCGGGCTCGCGAGAGTCGGTCAGCCTGCGAGAGCTGCCGTTCGCCACCCACCTCGCCCTGCGAGCGGGGTCGCCGGCTGCGGTGGAGGCCCTCGGACACGTCCTGGGCGCGCCCCTTCCCGAACGGGTCGGGACCGTCAGCTCCGGCGAGCGCGGCCCCGGGTGCCCCGTCGACGTCATCTGGCTGGGGCCCGACGAGTGGCTGGCAGTGCTCGGCGACGAGGCGGTCACCGGCGAGAGCGGCCGTGAGCTCGTGAATGCCGCGGGCGCCGCCCTCGACGGGCAGCGCGGTCAGGTCGTCGACGTGTCAGCCAACCGAGCGACACTCGAGCTGTCCGGGCCTCGCGCGCGAGCGGTGCTCGACAAGGTCATCCAGCTCGACCTGCACCCGCGCGAGTTCCCTGTCGGCCGTGCGGTGTCCACGCTGCTTGAGTCCGTCCAGGTCATCCTGTGGCGCACCGGTGAGGACACGTGGCAGGTCATGCCGCGCGCCTCCTTCACCGAGTTCGTCGCCCGCTGGCTGCTCGACGGCATGCGCGAGTTCGACTGATGGCGCTGAGTGCCCTCGACCTGTTCTCCGTGGGCATCGGGCCCTCCTCGTCACACACGGTGGGTCCGATGCGGGCGGCGCGGCGGTTCGCGTTGTCGCTGAAGGAGATCGGTCTGCTCGAGGAGACGCGTCGAGTGCACGCTCAGCTCTTCGGGTCGCTCGGGGCGACGGGGCACGGGCACGGGTCGGACCGCGCCGTCCTGCTCGGCCTCGAGGCCGAGGACCCGGAGACCGTCGACACCGAACGCGCGATGGAGCGGGTCTCGCAGGTGCGCGCCGACGGGACCCTGTCGTTGTGCGGCAGCCACGAGATCGCCTTCGACGCGGACAACGACCTCGTGCTGCACCGACGCGAGACGCTGCCCACCCACCCCAACGGCATGACGTTCGAGGCGTACGACGGCTCGGGCCGGTCACTGCTGAGACGCACCTACTACTCCGTGGGTGGCGGCTTCGTCGTCGACGAGCAGGCCTCCGGCAGCGACCGGGTCGTGGAGGACTCCACGGAGGTCCGCTACCCGTTCAGCACCGGACGCGAGCTGCTGGACAGGTGTCGAGAGAGTGGGCTCAGCATCGCCGAGGTGATGATGGCCAACGAGCTCTCCTGGCGGACGCACGAGCAGGTGCGCACCCAGCTGCTGCACCTGTGGGACGTCATGCAGGAGTGTGTCGAGAGTGGGTGCACGCGGACGGAGACCACCCTGCCGGGCGGTCTCAAGGTGCGCCGTCGTGCTCCCGAGCTGCGAGCACGCCTGCGCGAGCAGGAGGCCGCCGCCCGCGAGGGTGGCCGGCCCGTGCTCGACCCGCTCTGGGCGATGGAGTGGGTGAACCTCTACGCCCTGGCGGTGAACGAGGAGAACGCCTCGGGTGGGCGCATCGTCACCGCGCCCACCAACGGCGCCGCGGGCATCATCCCCGCGGTGTTGCACTTCTTCACCCGCTTCGTCGACGACCACGAGGACAAGGTCGTCGAGTTCCTGCTGACTGCGGCCGCCGTCGGGATCCTCTTCAAGCTCGGTGCCTCCATCTCCGGCGCGGAGGTCGGCTGCCAGGGTGAGGTCGGGTCTGCCTGCTCGATGGCCGCGGCCGCCCTGTGCGCCGTCCTCGGCGGCACCCCGGAGCAGGTCGAGAACGCGGCCGAGATCGGCATCGAGCACAACCTCGGCCTGACGTGTGACCCCGTCGGTGGCCTCGTACAGATCCCGTGCATCGAACGCAACGCCATCGCGTCGGTCAAGGCGATCAACGCCGCGCGGCTCTCACGGCACGGCACCGGAGAGCACAAGGTCAGCCTCGACCAGGCCATCAAGACCATGCGCGAGACCGGCCGCGACATGAAGGTCAAGTACAAGGAGACCTCCCGCGGCGGCCTCGCCGTCAACGTCATCGAGTGCTGAACCCGAACGAGTCAGGAGGACGAGGACATGACCGATGTGAACACCTCGACCGGGCAGTCGTCCGGTACAGCAACGATGTCCACCACTGACGCCGGCTACGTCCTGACCCTGGACTGCCCTCAGCGCCCCGGCATCGTCAACGCTGTCGCCGGCTTCCTCGTCGAGCATGCCGGAGACATCAGAGAGCTCAAGCAGTTCGACGATCCGCGCCGGCAGTGGTGCTTTCTCCGTGTCCACTTCTCGGTCCCGACCGTCGCGGGGCCGCACGCCGATGTCGTGGGACCTGACGCCCAGCTCGACCGGCTGCGCGCAACGTTCGCGGAGGTAGCCGGGGAGTACGCGATGCAGTTCGAGCTGCGACCGGCGGGCCAGCGTCGACGGGTGCTGATCATGGTGTCGAAGTTCGCGCACTGTCTCAACGACCTGCTCTTTCGCGCGCGCGTCGGGGACCTGCCCATCGACGTCGTGGCAGTCGTGTCCAACCACCGCGACCACGAGTCGCTCGTCCAGTGGCACGGCATCCCGTTTCACCATGTCCCGGTCACGGCTGACACCAAGCCGGCGGCGGAGGCCGAGCTGCTCCACCTCATCGAGGCATACGACGTCGAGCTGGTGGTCCTGGCCCGCTACATGCAGATCCTCAGCCACGACCTCGTGCAGCACCTGACGGGTCGGGCCATCAACATCCACCACTCGTTCCTGCCCAGCTTCAAAGGAGCCCGGCCCTACCACCAGGCCTACGACCGCGGCGTCAAGACGGTCGGGGCGACCGCGCACTACGTGACCGTCGACCTCGACGAGGGGCCGATCATCGACCAGCAGGTCCGCCAGGTGGACCACGCCGACACCCCGGAGGACCTCGCCGCCGCCGGCCGGGACACCGAGTGCAAGGCCCTGTCCAACGCGGTCCGCTGGCACTGCGAGAACAGGATCCTCCTGCACGGAAACCGCACGGTCATCCTGCGCTGACCGTGCGAGCGCCTGAACGCGCTCATCGATCCCCCTGTGACACAGACGGCTACGAGCCCAGGAACTCCCTGTTCCAACGCTGCTGCCAGGGCACGTTCTGCCAGCCGGGATGGTGCGGTGCGGAGTTGGAGCCGAGGACGGTCCCCCACGCACCCACCTCGATGCACCGTCGGACGGCGTCCTCGGCCAGCCCCTGACCCACCGGCCCGTCCTCGAACTCGGCGTGCAGCGGGGTGTACCCGATCCAGCCCTCGCCGATGACCAGGGGCACCGAGTGGCTGTCGGACCACTGCGCGAGCACCGTGAGTCGGTCGTCGAGCGCCTGCCTCATCGCTTCACGCCACTGCCCGTAGTTCTCGTAGAGCCATCGGTCCCACCGTGCCGTGTCGATCCAGTCGTAGCTGTAGAACATGCTCGCTGACACCCCGGTGGCCTCCAAACGCCACGGCTCGGTCCGCTTCACGTAGTCCTCGAAGGCGGGGGCGTCATGACGCATGAGGTCCTGCAGGTTCCGCGAGGGAAATGCGGGCGGCGGCTGACGAACGCCCGCCCACTGCTCCAGGGCCGCCAGGACGCCGTAGACGTAGATGTGGAAGTGGCCGACCTGCCCGTTGTCCGGCACCGAGCCCATGTCAAGGTGCGGAGGTATGCCGTAGCAGGCGGTCGCGAGGACGTCGGGGTGCCGTTGCTGCATGAGCTCCACGGCGTCGGAGACGAACGGCCTTTGCGGCCAGTAGGCCCCGCCGTCGGAGCCGTCCACGTCCTTGATCCTGCTGAGGTCGACCTCGTTGTGCAGCTCGGCGTACGCGATCCGGTCGGCCAGGTCGTGGTCCTTGAGGTACTGCACGAGGTCCGCCATCGCAGTGGCCATCACGTGATGTCGCGCGGTGACCGGAACGGCGGCCAGTGCGTCGTACCACTCTCGGCCTGCGAGGAACGCAGGGCTCTGCTGGTACTCCCACGAGGACAGGACCACGAAGCAGTCGTGTCGGCGCGCGGCCTCGAACAGGTCGGTGAGGCGCCGCCGTCCGTCGAGCACAACCCCGCCGGTGACGTCGTACCAACGGGTCCCGAAGCCGACGCCGTCACCCATGGACGCGAACGGCAGCGCGGTGGTGTCGATGCCGTGCTCGCCGAACAGCAGGTACGGCATGGCGCAGATGCGAACGGTGTTGTAGCCGCGGGCGACCGCCTCGTCGAAGGCGGCGTCGAGATCGTGGAACGGCTCATGGGTCGAGGCCATGGTGTACCAGGAGAAGTCCCAGAGCGTGATGGTCAGACGCGGCGGCAGGTGACTGGGAACGCCGATGGGATGGGTCGGAGACACGGAGACAGACCTTTCGGTGGTGATGGTGTCGGTCAACGGGGGTTGTGCGCCGCTGCGAACGTGTCGTAGGCAGCGCGCCGTGTGGTGGAGTCGAAGCCGAGGAGCCCCATCGCAGAGATGCCGTTGAACGTCTGGTTGTAACCGGACCGCTGCTTGTAGTCCTTCAGGACCCAGAAGGTGTACCCCGCGACGTAGTCCTTGCGGGCGGTCGACTGGGCCCAGCGCGACTCGAGGTTCGCGGCCTGCCACTCCTCGGTGCCCTGCTCGGTGGCCGGCCCGTGATGGCCGAGGTAGGACCATGAGCCGTTCTCGGTGATGAGGATGGGCGCCTTCGGATGGGTGGCATGGACCGCATCGATCGCCGGACCGAGGTCGGTGTTCCCTCCGTAGAAGTAGCCGAAGTACTCGTTGAAGCCGATGACATCGGCCAGGTCGAAGGCCGGGTCGTTCGTCGTGCTGGACGCCCACGTGACGGGCCGGTCCTGCAGGTCCACGGCCTTGACGGCATCCTTCATGTCCTTGAGCCAGGCCCGGTAGACAGGCGCACCGCCGCCGTCGATCTCGGACTCGTTCTGCAGGCCCCACACGATCACCGACGGGTTGTTGTGCTGGTTCCACGCCATCGTGGTGGCGAGCGCCCGCGAGAGCCCATAGCTGCTGGTCTGCAGGGCCTCCTGCTCGGTGTTCATCCACATGTTGTCGATGTCGTCCATGACGTAGACGCCGTGTTCGTCCGTCCAGCGATAGGCGTACGGGTGGCGGTTGTACACCGCGTTGCGCACGAAGTTGGCACCGGTGTCCTTGACGTGGGCAAGCTCGGCGTCGTACTCGGCGCGCGTCATCGACCGTCCGCTGACAGCGGTCTCCTCGTGCCAGTTCAGTCCCTTGAGGAAGACCGGGGCGCCGGTCACCTTCAGGGTGGCGTCGGCGACGTCGACGGAGCGGACGCCGTACGTCGCGGTCAGCTGGTCCGTGACAGGTCGAGCCGACACGGTCGACCCGAGCCTGAGCTGCGCGGTGGCAGTGATCAGCTGGGGCGAGTCCGTCGACCACTGCGGCGCGGTCGGGATGGCCAGGTTCACGCGTACGGCGCGGACCGACTGTGCGGGCACGTCGACGGGTGTGGTCACGGAAGCTGCTCCTGCGGCGGCGCCCGGGTTGAAGGTCACTCGCCCACGGGCGGGGTCCGTTCCGCGGTTCTCCACCACGACCCGTGCGTCGAGGCGTCCGTCGCGCGCGGACACGAGGATCTTGGGGATGGACACGGTGGGGACAGCCTCGAGCCACGTGGAGCGCGTGATGCCGGCATAGGGCCAGTAGTCGACCGGTTTCCATGGAACGGCAAGAGGATCGGTGACTGCGGCTCCTCCGGGTTGGTAGCTCGTGTACGACGCGCGCCGGTGCACCCGCACCGCGATCGTCGCGTCCTGGCCGTGGCGTACGTACTGTGTGACGGGTAGCGCGAACGGCGTGTGGCCGCCTTCGTGGGCGCCGACGTAGCGGCCGTTGACCCAGATGTCGGCGCGGTAGTTGACACCGAGGAAGCTCAGGCGGACCTGGTCGCCTGCCCACGCCTCGGGAATGCGTGCGGTGACGCGGTACCAGGCGTACCCGTCACGGAAGGCCGTTCCCTGACCGAAGTTCGTCCCGTCGTAGCTGCCGAAGCCCGGGGTGTCCTTCAGGTCCCAGGAGGACGGCACCTCGATGGTGTCCCAGCCCGAGGTGTCGGTCTGCTGGCGCTGCCATCCCTGCCGCTCCCCGACGCCGTCGGGGTCGAAGCGGAAGCTCCAGGGCCCGTCCAGGTGCGCGTAGCCACGGGTCGGCTGCGGGGTGTCGTACCCGTCGAAGGCAGGCACGACCCCTCCGTACTGCGTGACCACAGAGGTGCCGTCGATGTTCGTGATGGTCGTGTCAGCCGGTTCCCGGTCACCGTGTGGCGGCGTTCCGCTGCCGGGCAGGGCGGACTGGGCGGCCACGCGAACCGGAGCCGCGGACGCGCCAGGCGCTCCGAGGGTCCCCGCGGCGAACGTCGACGCGACGACGGTGACGAGGGCGGCACTGAGGGCGCACGTTCGGCGGATCACCGTTCGGGAGCCCGCGGTGTGTCTGGTCGACCAGCCGATCATTCCTTCACGCTTCCTTCGGTAAGTCCCCCGCGCCAGAAGCGCTGGAGGAGGAGCATCGCGGCGATGAGGGGGATGACCGACAGGAACGCCCCGCCGACGGTCAGCTGGTACAGCTCCGGCTGTCGGTCGGCGAAGGACTGCCATGAGGTCAGGCCCAAGGTGATGGGGTACCGCTCCGGGTCGGACAGCATGACCAGCGGTAGGAAGTAGTTGTTCCAGATGCCGACGAACTGGAACAGGAAGATGGTGACCAGCGCGGGGCCCATCATCCGCAGCGCCAACGTGCAGAAGATGCGGACCTCGCCGGCCCCGTCGATCCGGGCCGACTCCAGCAGCGAGTCCGGCACCGCGGACGCCGCGTAGATGCGGCACAGGTACACCCCGAACGGGTTCACCACCGAGGGCAGCAGCACGGCCCAGTAGGTGTCGGTCAGGCCGACCCTGCTGAAGAGGAGGAAGAGCGGCAGAGCCAGAGCGGTTCCCGGGATGAGGACGCCAGCAAGGATGACCTTGAAGAGGACCTCTCGGCCCGGGAACTCGTACTTGGCCAGGGCGAACCCAGCCATCGCCGCGAGCAGGGTGCTGACGAGTGCGCCGGTGCCGGCATACAGCACGCTGTTCGCAGCCCAGCGCAGGTAGATGCCGCCGTCGTAGGTGAGCACGTTGGTGACGTTCTCCCACAGGCGTGGGTTGGCCAACGTGAGTCCGAACGTGCCGAAGAGGTCGCCGGTGCTCTTCGTTGCCGCGACCGCGAGCCAGTAGACCGGCAGCAGGAAGTAGCACGCGAACACGACCAGCACGCCGACGACGAGGATGCGCCACCGAAGCGGGGCCCAGCGGCGTCGCACTGCCGGCGTCTCCCTCGCGCCCGAGACGTCTTCCAGCGTGCCCTCCGGGTGAGCCCCGACCGGCGAGGACTGTTGCTGTGCGGTCGCGCTCATCGGTCTGCACCTCCCCTGCTGGTCAGGCTGAGGAAGCCGAACGAGAGCACGCAGGCCGCCAAAGCGAGCAGCACCGACTGCGCGGCAGCAAGGCTGTAGTTGTTGTTGACGAACGCCTGCGAGTAGGCGGCGAGGTTGGGGGTGTACGAGGCGCTGATCCCGTTGGCCAGCGGCCGCAGGACGAGCGGCTCGGCGAAGAGCTGCAACGTCCCGATGATGGTGAACACCGTGGTGAGGACCAGCGCCGGACGGATCAGGGGGATCTTGATGTGACGGACGATGTGCCACGCGTTCGCCCCGTCGATGCGGGCGGCTTCGTACAGGTCGCTGTTGATGGCCTTGAGCTGGGCGACGATGACGAGCATGTTGTAGCCGGCGAACTCCCAGGTGACGATGTTCGCGATGGACCACAGCACGTTGTCCGAGCTGAGGAAGTTCACCTGGATCCCCGCCGAGGCCAGCAGGTCGACGATGGGACTGACGCCCGGGACGTAGAGGAAGCCCCAGAGGATGGACGCGATGATTCCGGGGACCCCGTAGGGGAGGAAGTAGGCGCTGCGGAAGATCCCGACGGCGCGAGCCGACGCGGAGTCGAGCAGCAGCGCCAGCACGGTCGCCAGGCCGATCATCAGGGGCACTTGGACGGCGCCGAAGAGCAGGACGCGCAGGACGCTGTCCACGAACGCGGGATCCGTCACGGCGGCCTCGTAGTTGGCCAGTCCGGCGAACACCGTCCTGGAGCCGCCCATCCCGAGGGGGCCCGTTCGCTCGACGCGTTGAAGGCTCTGGAACAGGGCGTAACCGATCGGCAGGACGAAGAACAGGGTGAACATCGCCATGAAGGGAGCCAGGAACAAGCCGGCGGCTCGGCGGTGTGATCTGCGGGAGCTCATGATGTCCTCACGTTGGGCGGCCGGGGAGTCCGGGGTGTCCGGCGCGTCCGGTCTGGCTGGGGCCGGCCGGCGGTGGGCGCCCGGCACGGCCGCCCACCGCCAGCGACTCAGGGCGTGCTGGCCTGCAGTCCCTTGGACTTCAGGTCTGCGACCGTGGCGGCTTGGGCGTCCTGCACGGCCGACGCGAAGGTGCCCTGTCCGTTGATGGCCTTCTGGAAGCCGTCGTTGAGGTGCTGGTAGGCACTCGCAGTCGTCGGGATCCACGACCACTGGCGGTCGATCGCCTTGTCAGCGGCCGCGAAGACGTCGTTGATCCTCTGACCACCGAAGAACGGGTAGGCGCGGTCCAGGGCGGTGCCGCTGAAGGCGTCCTTGGCGGCGGGCCACCCGTAGCCTCCCGCGATGAGGAGGTCGATGCTCTCGGGGTCCGTGTTGAGCCAGACGGCGAAGTCCTTGGCCTCCTTCGGGTGTTTGGCCCCGGTGAGAACGGCGGTGGACGACCCGCCCCAGTTCGCTGAAGCGAAGGAGGATCCGTCCCATTGGGGCATCGGCGCGACGCGCCACTTGCCGGCCGTCTTCGGCGCATTGCCGGACAGGATCGCGTCACCCCACTGGGCGCTGACCCAGCCGACGACATTGCCCTCCTGGAGGTCCTTGTACCAGCCGTTGGCGAAGTCGGGCTCCGTCTTGATGAGGTCGTCCTTGACCATCTGGTCCCAGTAGTTCGCCACCTTCTGCGTGGGCGCGTTGTCCATGTTCACCGTCCACGTGTCCCCGTTGACGCCGAACCACCGGCCGCCGGCCTGCCAGGCCAAGGCCGTGAACCACGCCGAGTTGCCCGGCGGGAAGGTGGAGATGTACGCCTTCCGGTCCTTCTGCCGGATCGTCTGGGCGGCTGCGCGGAAGTCCTCCCACGTCTTCGGTGGCGCGATGCCCCACTTCTGGAACAGGTCGGCTCGGTAGAAGAAGCCCATCGGCCCTGAAGCCTGCGGAATGGCGTAGATGCCGTTGCCGAAGACGCCCTGCGCCCACTGCCAGTCGACGAACTTGTCCTTGTCGGATCCGGCGCCGTAGGCGCTCAGGTCCACGAGCCCGTTCTCGAGCAGGAACCCGGGGATCTCCTGGTACTCGACCTGCGCCAGGTCAGGCGCCCCGTTTCCAGCCTTCAGGGCGGAGTGCATCTTGGCGTAGCCGCCCGCGCTGCCGGACGGGATCTTCTCGAGTTTCACCTGGACGTCCGGGTTCTCCTGGTTCCACAGGGCAACGGCCTTGTCCACACCGGGAACCCACGACCAGAACGTCAGCTGGACCTTCTCCCCGGGTGTGCGCGCCTCGGGTGTCGTCGCACCCGACGGCCCACTCGTCGGGCTCTGGCTGCATGCCGCAAGCATCAGCACGCCCGCAGCTGCCGCAAGCACGCGTCGTGCTCCGCGGCGATGAGTCGCGATGCGCCTCATGTCGTCTCCTCACCTGTGTCCACGGCGCCGCCGTGGTCGATCAAGCGCTCGCCGGGCAATGAAGTCGCCGTCGGGCCGAGCGTCTCTGGTCGCTAGGAAGTCTGGCCCGCGCCAACGCCCGCTGTCAATAAATAGTCATACTAAATGTTTTGTTGTACGTTCGTGTCATCGGCACACCCCAGACCGATGCCCCGACGACCCGAAGGACCTGTCGCCTTGACCGCTCAGACGCCGCGCGCGCGGCACGACCCTGCGTTCCCCTCCAGCCGGTTCGCCGGCCGCCTCGCTGTCGTGACGGGCGCCGCATCGGGCATCGGGGCTGCCACCGCGGACCGGCTCGCCGCTGAGGGCGCTGTCGTCCTGCTCGCCGACGTGCGGGCTGACGTCGAGGCCGGCTGCGAGCAGATCCGGCGGCAGGGTGGGCAGGCGCGTGCCGTCGTGGCAGACGTTGCCGACGACCGTGGCTGGGACGCAGTCCTGACCGCGGCCGGGGGGCAGATCGACGTGCTGGTGAGCAATGCGTTCACCGTCGAGGTCGAGGAGGCCGGGACCTTGACCCTGGCGTCGTGGGAGCGTCAGATGGCGGTCAACCTGACAGGGGCGTTCTTGGGCTTCCGCACGTGTCTTCCGCGTCTTCGAGACTCCCCCATGCCTGGCGGCGCGTCCGTCGTTCTGGTGTCCTCCGTTCACGCGCACACAGGCATTCCCGGACACCCGGCCTACGCGGCGGCCAAAGGTGGGCTGACAGCCTTGGCCCGCCAGCTGGCGGTCGAGTACGCCCCGCGGGTCCGGGTCAACGCGCTGCTGCCCGGGCCTGTCCGCACCGGCGCCTGGGACCGTGTCAGTGATGCGGACCAGGCTGCAAGCGCCGCAGCGACCGCGCTGGGTCGGCTCGGGGAGCCCGCCGAGGTCGCCGCGGCCGTCGCGTTCCTCGCCTCCCCCGATGCCTCCTTCGTCACGGGCGCGAGCCTGGTGGTCGACGGCGGCTGGAGCGTCACGAAGGATTCGGCATGAGCGGCGAGCAGCCCGCGTCTTCAGGGCTACGAGAGAGGGGTTCGGGCATGGGCAGAGATCAGTCGCCGGGAGGCTACGAGGGTCGTGGCCTGCACGGCGAGGTCGTCGAGCGGTTGGGCCGGCGCATCGTCGGCGGCGAGCTCCCGGAGGGGCACACCCTCGATGTCGTCGCCATGGAGCACGAGATGGATGTCAGCCGCACGGTGGTGCGGGAGTCGTTGAAAGTGCTCAAGGCCAAGGGACTCGTCGACGCGCGTCCCAAACGTGGGACGTTCATCCGGCCGAGAGCCGAGTGGCGCCTGCTGGACCCGGATGTCGTGCGGTGGCAGTTCGAGGACCGGAGCGACAGCCAGTTCCTCGACGACCTCGCCGAGGTGCGCGCGATCGTCGAGCCCGCGAGTGCGCGGTTGGCCGCCGTGCGACGAGATGACTCCGACATCGCAGCGATGCAGGCCGCGCTCGACCAGATGGCGCTGGCCGCCGCTGGGGAGGGGGAAGCCGTCACCGCTGACCTGGCCTTCCACCGCGCGCTGCTGGGAGCGACGCACAACGAGCTTCTGGTGCGCATGGAGGTGGTGCTCGGGCCGGGGCTCGCGGCCAGGGACCGACTGGTGCACGGCGCCATGTCGGACGATGACCCGACCCCCGCGCACGCCGCCGTTCTCGACGCGATCTGCACCGGCGATGCAGAAGCGGCCGCGCTGGCCGCGGGGGCGTTGCTCGCGAAGTCCACCACCGACATTGCCCTGGCACGCGCCAGCGAGGCAACCAACCTGCTGGAGGCCCAGTGAAGATCACCGAGATCGAAACGTTCCTCGTCCCGCCACGGTGGCTGTTCTGCCGGGTCAGCACGGACGAAGGAGTGGTGGGCTGGGGCGAACCCGTGATCGAGGGACGAGCCGCCACGGTACGCACCGCCGTCCACGAGCTGTCCGAGCTGCTCATCGGGCAGGACCCCCTGCAGATCGAGCACCACTGGCAGGTCCTCACGAAAGGTGGCTTCTACCGTGGCGGGCCAGTGCTTTCCAGCGCCGTGGCCGGTCTCGACCAGGCGCTGTGGGACATCGCAGGGAAGGTGCGGGGCGCTCCCGTGCACGAGCTCCTCGGAGGCCCCGTCCGAGACCGGGTCCGCATCTACTCGTGGGTCGGCGGTGACAACCCGTCGCAGATCGAGGACGCGGTGCGGGAACAGGTCGAGGCCGGGTTCACCGCGGTGAAGATGAACGCGTCAGGGCGCATGAGCCCGATCGCGTCATCGGCCGACCTCGCCGCCGTGGTCGAACGCGCCAGCATCGCGCGCTCCGTGCTCGGCCCGGATCGGGACCTCGCGATCGACTTCCACGGACGCGTCACACGTCCCAACGCGCGACGTCTGCTCCGGCTGCTCGAGCCCCTCCAGCCCTTGTTCGTCGAAGAGCCCCTCGTGCCCGAGGAACGTCAGCACCTGCGCAGCGTCATCGAGGGCACCACGGTGCCGATTGCCGCCGGGGAACGCCTCTACTCACGCTGGGACTTCGTCCAGGCCCTCGACAGCGGCATCGCCGTTGCGCAGCCGGACATCAGCCACGCGGGCGGCATCAGCGAGGTGCGACGCATCGCCGCCCTGGCCGAGGTGCACGGGACCGCGATGGCGCCGCACTGCCCGCTCGGCCCCATCGCGCTGGCGGCCAGTCTGCAGATCGCGTTCGCGACCCCGAACTTCCTCATCCAGGAGCAGAGCCTCGGCATCCACTACAACGCGGGCAGCGACCTGCTCGACCACCTCGTCGACCCCGCGGTGTTCCACTTCGACGACGGGTACATCCGCCGGCCGACCGGGCCCGGTCTGGGCATCGAGATCGACGAGGAGTCGGTCCGGCAGGCCGATGCGCGCGGCCACGAATGGCGTTCTCCCACCTGGCTCCACGACGACGGAAGCTTCGCCGAATGGTGACCACGTCCAGACCGAAGGTCTTCGAGGACCACGCCAGGAGCCCGCTGCTGGCGATCGTCCGAGGCCACGCTCCCGACGCCGCTCGCGACACCGTCGAGACCCTGCTCGACGAAGGCGTGAGCCTGCTCGAGGTCTCCCTGACCTCCACCGACGCGCTACAGGTGATTGCGGATGCCGCCGCGCACGCTCCCAGCACCGCCAGAGTCGGCGCCGGCACCGTCCTCACCGCGGACGACGCGCGGGCGAGCGCGGATGCCGGTGCGACCTTCCTGGTGACACCCGGCCTGTGCGCCGGCGCGGAGACGGGGATCGCGCTCGGCTTGCCGGTCCTGGTCGGCGCGCTGACACCCAGCGAGGTCATCGCTGCCGTGCGGATGGGCGCGAGCGCCGTCAAGCTCTTTCCCGCCGGCCTTGGCGGTCCGGGCTACCTGCGGGCCCTGCGAGCCCCGTTCCCGGACGTCCCGTTCGTCCCCGTGGGCGAGGTGGATCTGCAGACGGCGCTCGAGTATCTCGACAGTGGCGCCGTCGCCGTCGGAGTCGGTTCACCGCTGGTGGGTGACGCGGCCGACGGGGGCAGCCTGGAGCAGCTGAGGTCCCGAGTGCGCGCCTATGTCGCTGCGCTGGAGCAGCTGCGTTCGTCCCGGCCGGTGGCAGGCTGACGTGGAACCGGTCGAGGTCGTGACGGTCGGTGAGGCGATGGTGTCGCTGCGTGCGCCCGGTCTGCTCCGGATGGCGACGGTGCTGGACGTCTCGGTGGCGGGCGCGGAGTCGAATGTGGCCATCGGGCTGGCACGACTGGGTCACCGCGTGCGGTGGCTGGGTCGCGTCGGCGACGACGAGCTCGGGTTGCTCGTGCTTCGCTCGTTGCGAGCCGAGGGGGTTCTCGTCGACACAGCCGTGACGACGCCTGGTGAACAGACCGGTCTCGTCTTCTTCGACCGTGGCCCTGGTGGAGGTGTGCGCGTGCACTACCGACGAGCGGGATCCGCCGCGACGCGGATCACCTCGGCCGACCTGGACCCGGCCCTGGCGTCGGCTCCACGGCTGCTTCACCTGACTGGCATCACACCCGCGCTCGGCCCGGGCCCGGCCGCGGCGGTGGCGCACGCCGCGGCAACAGCACACGCGGCGGGGACGCTGGTGTGTCTCGACGTCAACTTCCGGAGCAGCCTGTGGTCCTCGGCTCAGGCACGATCCGCACTTCGGCCCCTGCTGCCAGATGTCGACATCGTGGTCGCCTCCGAGGACGAGCTGACGATCGTCGCTGACGGCGCCGCCGAGGACGAGACGGTCGCAGAGCTCCTCGGTGCCGGCCCGGTCGAGGTGGTGGTCAAACGCGGGGCGGCCGGTGCGTCAGCCTTCACGGCCGCAGGACGCGCGGACCACGGCTCCGTGCCGGTGGAGACGGTCAACACGGTTGGGGCTGGTGACGCGTTCACGGCCGGCTACCTGTCAGCTCTTCTCGACGGCGGTGACATCGCGGCGCGGTTGCAACGTGCCGTCGTCATGGGCGCCGCCGCTGTCTCGGCGCAGGGCGACTGGGAAGGACTGCCTCTACGCGCCGAGCTGGACCAGGTCGGCGGCCCGCGAGACGAGGCCCGCCGGTGAACGCACCCGCCCGGGCAGACCTGTGGGTCCCGGCCTCGCTGGAGCTCGGCGAGGGACCTCGCTGGGTCGATGGTCACCTCGTGTTCGTCGACATCCTCTCCGGCACGTTGCTGACCGCCGACGGCCATCGCCCGGGCGCCGCTCGCACTCTGGCGTCCACCGCCCCCCTCTCGCTGGGCGCGGTCGCGCCCGTCGCGTCCTCACCGGGCGAATGGGTGGCCGCGGTGGGCACGGGCATCGCGCTGCTGACCGAGGACTCGCAGCTGTCGTGGTTGGGCCGACCGGCCGCCGGCGGGGTGCCGAGACGGATGAATGACGGCGTCTGCGACCCCCGCGGCCGGTTCTGGGCGACGTGCATGGCGTGGGACGCGACACCAGGCGGCGGGTCGGTGTTTCGCGTCGACCACGACGGCACCATCACCATGGTGGTCGACCGGCTCACCATCCCCAACGGTCCAGCCTTCACCGCGGACGGCTCGACCATGTACCTCGCCGACAGCGCTCGTGGTCTCATCTTCCGCCACAACGTCGACCACGCCGGACAGCTAGGTCCTGCAAGGGAGTTCGTCCGCATAGGCGACGGGCAGCCGGACGGGATGACGGTGGACGACGCCGGCTGCTTGTGGGTAGCCGTCTGGGGAGCCGGAGAGGTCCGCCGGTACGGCCCGGACGGAAGTCTCCAGCACGCCGTGACGGTGCCGGCGCAGCAGCCGACCGCTCCGTGCCTCGGTGGGCCCGACGGGCGCCGTCTGTTCGTGACGACGGCAGCGTATGGGCTGACGGGTGACCGGGTCGGCCTGTCCGGTGGCGTCTTCGCCCTTGACGTGGAGACGCCAGGGACACCTGCCGCCGGGTTCATCTACGCGCAACGCGACACGTCCAGGGCCGAGCCCTGATCCTCGCGTGCCGGGGGGGCCAGGAGACCCGGCGAACCTTCCTGCCCTGCAGCAGCTTTCGCAGCCGTGTCCGCGCCTCAGCGTCACCTCGAGCTCGCACAACCCTTTGGACGGAGCCGGTGCGGCGTGCCGGGAAAGATTTTCACGCCCAAAGGGCTGACAGTCGTAGGTCTTGGGGTGAGAATCGCGATGGATGCCCAATCGGGCTCCCCGACCCTTAGGTGGATTGATGACAATCAGTTCTACAGGCCGAGTCAGGGCGAGGCGACTGGGTGCGGTGTCCGTGGTGGCCACCGCGGCCTTGGCCGTCGCCCCGCTCGCAACGACCGGTGTTGCGGCCATCGCCGCGCCAGCCCAGACCGCCGCACACGGCGCGGGGCGCTACATCGTCACGTTCGTCGATGACCCCGTCGCGTCCTACGACGGCTACGAGCGGGGCTTCCCGGCCACGCGACCCGCGCGCGGACAGAAGCTCGACCCGGGCAACGCAGCCGTGCGGTCGTGGAAGGCGCACCTCACGTCCAAGCACGACGCGGCGCTCGCCAGGGTCGGCGCCACGAAGATCTACGACTACACGGTCACGAACAACGGCGTCGCCGCCGACCTCACGGCGCAGCAGGCGTCCGCCCTCGCCAAGCAGGCAGGTGTGCTCACGCTGACGAAGGACGCCCTCTCGCAGCCGACCACGACCGTCTCTCCCGAGTACCTGGGCCTGAGCGCGGCGGGTGGCTTCTGGAGCCAGCTCGGGGGCCAGGCCAAGGCCGGCGCCGGGCTCGTCATCGGGGTCATCGACAGCGGCATCTGGCCCGAGAACCCCTCGTTCTCGGGCGCCAAGGTCTCGCCGCGACCGGCGAACTGGCACGGTGCGTGCGTCGCCGGCGAGAACTTCCAGGTTTCGCTGTGCAACAACAAGCTCGTCGGCGCCCGCTACTACGTCGGCGGGTTCGGCAAGCAGAGCATCGCCAAGGAGGAGTTCCTCTCGCCACGCGACGGCTCGGGCCACGGCTCCCACACGGCGTCCACGGCGGCTGGCAACGGCGGGGTCCAGGTGACGATCGACGGCAAGCTCATCGGCACCGCCTCGGGCATGGCCCCGGGCGCGAGCATCGCCGCATACAAGGTCTGCTGGGAGGGTAAGCCCGGCGTCGCCCCCGGTTGCTTCAACTCCGACAGCGTCGCGGCGATCAACGATGCGGTCCTCGACGGGGTCGACGTCATGAACTTCTCGATCGGCGGCAGCTCGGAGTCCTCGGTGCTCGACCCCGTCGCGCAGGCCTTCCGCGGCGCCTCCAACGCCGGCGTCTTCGTCGCCAACTCCGCCGGCAACAGCGGTCCCGGCGCGAGCACCCTCGACCACCCGGCCCCGTGGGTGACGACCGTTGCCGCGGCGACCTACCGTCGCGCCTTCCAGGCCGTTCAGCTCGGTAACGGCGCTCGCTACGTCGGCGCCTCGACGACGGGGCCGCTCCCGACGCTGACGCCCCTCGTGAACGCCTCGGCCGCGGGGCTCGCCGGTGCTCCGGCAGCCGACGTCGCGCTCTGCTTCGCCGGCACGCTCGACCCGGCCAAGGTGGCCGGCAAGGTCGTCGTGTGCAACCGCGGCGTCAACGCCCGCATCGACAAGTCGTTCGAGGTCAAGCGGGCCGGTGGCGTCGGCATGGTCCTGGTCAACACGTCGCCCAACTCGCTCAACGGCGACTACCACCCGATCCCGTCCGTGCACCTCAACAACGTCGACGGAGCAGCAGTCACGGCCTACGCCGACAGCCCCGGTGCCACCGCGAAGATCGGTCCGCTGACGCCGGCTGAGCTCGCTGCGGCCCCGCAGGTCCCTGAGATCACCGACTTCTCGTCGCGGGGCCCCTCGACGACGACGGCTGGTGACATCCTCAAGCCCGACATCGCCGCCCCCGGCAACGACGTCGTGGCGGCCGTCGCGCCGCCGACCAACCACGGCCGGAGCTGGGACTTCTACTCCGGCACGTCGATGTCGTCGCCACACATCGCCGGGATCGGCCTGCTCATGAAGGACGCGCACCCCACCTGGCTGCCGTCCGAGATCAAGTCGGCCCTCATGACGACGGCCCGCCCGACGGTCTCCACGGCCAACGACCCGTTCGCCCAGGGCGCCGGCTTCGTCGCCCCGAACTCGGCGATCGACCCCGGCCTCGTCTACCCGACGACGGCCACCGAGTACCGGCAGTACCTCGTCAGCCTGGGCGTGCGGTTCGCGCCGCCGAACGACACGCTGACGCCGGTCGCGGCCTCCAACCTCAACCAGGCGTCGATCGGTGTCGGTCGCCTGGCTGGCGTGGAGACGGTCACGCGTCACGTCAAGAACGTCGGCAACAGCACCGAGACGTACCGCGCCTCGGCGACCGCCCCCGGCTTCACCACGGTGGTGACCCCGTCGACGCTGACGCTCGCCCCGGGGGCCGAGGCGTCGTTCACGGTGAAGTTCACCCGCTCGACGGCACCGCTCGGCACGTGGGCCAAGGGTTCGCTCACCTGGGCGTCCCGCGCCCACACGGTGCGTATCCCCGTCGCCCTCGAGCCGGTCGCACTCAGCGCCCCGGTCGAGGTCCACGCTGACGCGAGCGCCTCTGGCTCCGAGGAGTTCTCGGTGACGCCCGGAACGACCGGCTCGGTCTCCGTCGCGGTGAACGGCCTGGTCGGGGTCACGCCCCAGGCCGACTCGGTAGTGACGGGCCCGTTCGACGCCGAACACCCGGCCGCCGACGCGGCGACGAAGGTCTACCACGTGACGGTCCCGGCCGGCACGAAGGCGGCCCGGTTCTCCGAGGACTCGTCCGACGACACGGCCGACCTGGACCTGTACGTGTACCGCGGCGGCACGCTCGTCGGCCTCTCGGCCTCGGGCGCTGCCGACGAGGAGGTCACCATGGCCAACCCGACCGCCGGGACCTACGACGTGTACGTCAACGGTTTCGCCACGCCGGGTGGTTCGACGAGCTACGCGATCAGCAACTTCGTCGTCCCCACGGCCAGCGCTGGCAACGCGTCCGTCTCGCCGAACCCGTTCGCAGCGACCACCGGCGTGCCGACGACACTGACGGCCTCGTGGAGCGGCCTCGACCCGGCGAAGCGCTGGTTCGGAGTCATCACCTACAGCGGCGCCGACGACCTGACGTACCTGTCGGTCGGCTGACCGCACACCGCGCCCATCAGGACGCGTGGAAGGCCCCCACCCATTCAGGGTGGGGGCCTTCTGCCGTATGCCGCCGGGCCGGGTTGCGCGGCCCTGCCGACGTGCGGCGAGCGGCGGTCCGCTGGGAGCCGTCGACGCAGCGTCGCTGCCGGCTTGCACGAGCCGAGTTCAAGCCGTGCGCATCGAACCCCGCTCCGCCAATGGAACTGGATCTGAGACTACGGACGTCGAACACCTCCGGCCCGGAGTCGGAGTGCCGACGCTACGACGCGTTCCGAGGTCCCTGTGCCGTTCGACCTCTCAGTTCACCGGCCGCGCCACCACCTTCGCGTCGACAGTGCCGCCGACGGCGTACGCGGCGATCCCGTCGCTCGACAGGTCGGGGAAGATCAGGTCGGTGACCGCGACCCGGCCATCACGGGTGAACACCTCGACCGAGGACCGGTCCACGAGGATGCGCAGCCTCAGCTGGCCGTCGACCAGCGGCACGGTGACCCGCTGAGTCCGGGCGAACGCCGGACTGAACGAGTCCTCACCCGAGGCGGTCCGGTCGACGTAGAGCTGACCGTCGGACCAGCCGATGCGCGTGCCCTCGGCGTCGCCCTTGCGGACCACAACCCCCGTGTCGCTCGTTCCGTGGGGAGTGAGGGTGACGTCGAGGTCGAGCGCCGTCCCACGCAGGCCGAGGGTCCGGCTACCGGTGAGCCCCTTGAGGGTCTGGGTGGTTGCCTTGCCGAGGCTCCTGTTGAGCTCCACGACGGGCTTCTGCACGAGCGTGGGCCGGCCACCGACATCGGCGAGCGTCAGCTCGCGCGAGATCGACTGCGCACCGCGCCACGGCGAGGTGGGCGTGGAGTTGGCGTAGTCCCAGCTGCCGAGCCACCCGATCTGCACCCGTCTGTCGCCGGGCAGGCCGTTGAAGGTCACCGCGGCGTAGTAGTCCGCGCCGTGGTCGATCCATCGCGTACGCGTGACGGAGTCGAGCGCCGGTGCGTCGGCCAACATGGCCTGGTCGGCGTAGATGTGGCCCCAGCCGCCCGTGGCGTCGTCGATGAACTCCAGGTGTCCGGTCCGGCCCTGCAGCTCGGCCACGTCCCACGAGGTCCAGTCGAGCGAGGGGCTGTTGGCGCCGGTGGCCGAGCGAACCACCTGGCCGTCGACGACGAGGTTGGCGGTTGTCTCCTGGCTCCAGGGTGCGGCGGCAGCGTCGGAGAACACGATGTGGTCGAGCATGATGTGGCCCCAGTCGGCCGTGCGCCGGTCGGTCACCTCGATGTGGGCGGTCTTGCCCTGCAGGGCTTTGACGTCCCAGGCACGCCAGTTCATGTTGGGTGAGTTGTCCCCGGTCTCGGACTTCACGACCTGGCCGTCGACGACGAGCGACACCGCGGTCGGCTCCGGTCCGGAGAGCGGGTGGTTGCCGCCCGCGACGAGCAGGTTGATGAAGTCTCGGCTGATCGTGAAGTCCGGCGAGCGCACGGTGCCCACGGCCGGGTCGCAGCCCGCCCAGCAGGTGTCGAGCACGCCGCGACCGACCCGGCCCGGCAGGTCGCTCCACGTCGTGTTCGTGAGGTCGGTGAAGCTCCCGGTGCCCGTCCATCCGGCCTGCAGCCCGTCGGCTTCGAAGTCGGCGAAGAGATCACCCTCCGGTGGGGCCTTGGATCCGCCCTCGACGTGGGGATAGCTCCCACCGCCGACCAGCAGGTTGAGGTACGGCTTGTCGATCTGGAAGTCCGGTGAGCTCAGGGTGCCGGTCTCGAAGTCACCGTCACCGTAGCTGTCGACGTACCTGCTGCCCATCGCGCCGAAGACGTCGGCGGGCGGGGTGTCCGGACCGTTGCCGAAGGCGGTCCCGGTCGTGGTCCAGCCCGCGTCCCAGGCGTCGCCCTCGAAGTCGTTGATGACCTTCCCGGCAGGGGGCGTGTACGAGGCGTCCGGCGAGGTGAAGGTCGCGCCGTCGAAGTCGCCGACGAAGTACTGCACCTTGCCCGAGACGCTGAGGGTGAGCACCCACTTCTTCGTCGTGACCCCCGCGGCGTCCTTGTAGGGCAGGGCGAACAGGTCGGGGCACTCCCAGACGCCACCGGTCGCTCCTGCAGGACCGAAGTCGCTCTCGTGGCGCCAGGTCTTGAGATCGACGCTCGAGTAGATGCCGACCTTCCGTTCGACCGACTTGGCCACGACCATCACCCAACGGCGGGTCTTCTCGTTCCAGCTGACCTTGGGGTCACGGAAGTCGTGCGAGCCGATGTCGAGCACCGGGTTGCCGGCGTACTTCGTCCACGTCTCACCGGCGTCGAGGCTGAAGGCCAACGCCTGACGCTGGAGACCGGTCTCGTTGTCGCGACTCGTGTAGATCGCGACCAGTGGAGGGTTGGTCGCGCTGCCGAACCCGGAGGCGTTCGCCTTGTCGAGCACGACGCTTCCGGACCAGACTTCCTCGTTGGCGTCCGCCGCGATCGCGATCGGGTGCTCGGTCCAGTGCACGAGGTCGGTGCTGGTGGCGTGGCCCCAGGACCCGTTGCCCGCGGTGTCTCCCGACGGGTTGTGTTGGTAGAAGAGGTGGTAGACGCCCTTGTACTGGATGAGGCCGTTGGGGTCGTTCATGAAGTTGGCGGCCGGCGTGTAGTGGTAGGTCGGCCGCCACTGTGTGGTCTCAGTGGTGTTCACGGTGGGGGCCGCGGCAGCGGGTACACCGAGTGTCGTGGCGACCGCGGCCGCGAGCACGACGAGGAAAGATCGAGACATCTCTGCAGGTCCTTCTTCAGCGGGTGGTCACGACCGTCGGGTTCAGGTCACGACCTGGAAGGGGGGGTCAGGCTGGAAGCCCTCTCGAACGGCGTGGGGTGAGCTCGATGGGGAGGCCCTCGTGGTGGCCGGCGAGGTGGCGCCGGCCGACCCGGCACGGCAGGCGGTGCGCCGCGACGTGCCAGTCGGGAGGTGGCCGTCGCCGATGACAGCGACGGGCGGTGTGGTGTGCCGTCCGGTGCGGACTCCGCGGGGGGTCATCACCGGTCCCACGGGGCGAAGCGGTGCTCGGACGGCTTCTGTCGAGTCGGGTCACGGTGGCGTCGGCACCAGGAGCGACGGCACCTGCCATCGTGACGCCTCGCTGCTCCACCGGTCACCGTCGACCTCCTTGGTTACGCGCGTTAGTAACGCGCGTGAGTCGGGACGGTATACGGCGGGCGCGCCTACCGTCAATGCCCCATCGCGGTGGCCGAGCCCGCGCATGGCCGCCCGTCGGAGGACCGTTGACACGATCGAGATAACGCGCGTAACCTCAACCACGCCGCGCTCAACTAACCCGCGTTAGTTGAGCCACGGCAATCATCGCTACGAGGGTCGAGGGAGACCATGCGCGCACCGGACAGCAGCCGCAACGTGACCATGAGCGACGTCGCGCGCCGGGCCGGGGTCTCGCGTACCGCCGTCTCCTTCGTCCTCGCGGGACGTGCCGACACGAGCGTCGCGCCCGAGACCCGGGAGCGCATCCTCGAGGCCGTCCGCGAGCTCGGCTACCGGCCCAACGCCGGGGCACGGGCGCTCGCCGCAAAGCGCAGCGACTGGATCGGACTCATCACCGAGATCGTCACGGCACCCTTTGCGGTCGACGTCATCAAGGGCGCCCAGGATCGCGCCTGGGAGGACCACAAGTTCCTCCTCATCGCCTCCAGCGAGGACCGTCCTGACATGGCCGAGGCCGCGGTCGAGAAGCTGCTCGAGCAGCGGGTGCAGGGTCTGCTCTACGCGGCCACGTGGCACCGTGCGGTCCACGTCCCCGACGCCGCGCTCGAGGTGCCCACGGTGCTCGTCAACTGCTTCGACGCCGACGGACGCTTCCCCTCCGTCGTGCCGGACGAGGTCGGCGGCGGTCGCCACGCGACTCGGCGGCTCATCGAAGCCGGTCATCACCGGATCGGCTTCATCAACCTCGACCCCGGCATCCCCGCAGCGGTCGGACGGCTCGAGGGCTACCGCGCCGAGCTCACCGAGGCAGGGCTGTCCGGCGACGACGCGCTCGTCGTCTCGGGCCACGCGACGGCCGACGGTGGGTATGCCGCCGCCTGCGAGCTGCTCGACCTCGACGACCGGCCCACCGCGCTCTTCTGCGGCAACGACCGGATGGCGATGGGCGCGTACGACGCGATCCGTGAACGCGGCCTGCGCGTGCCCGATGACGTCGCCGTCGTCGGCTTCGACAACCAGGAGCTGATCGCGGCCTACCTCCGACCGGCGCTGACCACCGTCGCCCTGCCGTTCGAGGAGATCGGCCGGACCGCGGTGTCGATGCTCGCCGAGCTCACAGACGGACAGCCGATCGGCACGCAACAGGTGACGATCGACTGTCCGCTGCTCGAAAGATCGTCCGTCTGACTGCGAATCAGGCGAACGGCTTACTCCAGCAAGGCCTCCACAGGCAGAACCAGAGAGAAGGAAATCATATGTCACGGTCTACTCCTACGAGGCGGGCGGTGGTGGCGTTTGCCGCGGCCCTGACAGGCACCCTCGCCTTCGGGGCGTGCACCCAGGGCTCGAGCGGCGCCGCCACCGGCGCCGCGCAGAAGGGAGCGCTCCTCACCATCCCGCGCGAGGACATGGGCACGTTCACCCGCAACTTCAACCCCTTCTCGCCCAACGCACTGCCGATGACCCAGCAGGCGATCTACGAGCGGATGTTCATCTACAACCCGGTCAAGGGCGAGGTCGTGCCGTGGCTCGCCCAGAAGTGGGAGACGTCGCGGGACGGTCGGACCGTGACCTTCCACCTCAACCCGGCCGCCACGTGGTCCGACGGCAAGCCGCTCACGGCCGAGGACGTGGCCTACACGTTCTCGCTCCAGAAGAAGGTCATGGGCGGGTTCGAGTACCTTGCGAACGCCAAGGCCGCCGACGCGCACACCGTGCAGTTCAGCCTCTCCAAGCCGTTCTCGCCCGCGCTGTACGAGCTGGGCCAACAGGTCATCGTGCCCAAGCACGTGTGGGAGAAGGTCAAGGACCCGGCCAAGGAGACGAACCCGACGCCGGTCGGCAGCGGCCCCTACACGACCGTCGCCGC
Source organism: Terrabacter sp. GCM10028922 (assembly GCF_042666095.1). NCBI lineage: Bacteria > Bacillati > Actinomycetota > Actinomycetes > Micrococcales > Intrasporangiaceae > Terrabacter > Terrabacter sp. GCM10028922. The sequence continues at coordinate 217,294 of NZ_JBHTFG010000014.1, forward strand.
CTTCACCCCGCAGTCGTTCGACCTGACGAAGAACCCGAACTACTGGCAGGCCGGCAAGCAGAACATCCCCGGCATCCGCATGCTCGCTTTCGCGGGCAACGACCCGGCCAACCTCGCGACGACGAACGGCGAGACCGACTGGGCCGACCAGTTCGTGCCCAACATCGAGAAGACGTTCGTCGCCAAGGACCCGGAGCACCGGCACTACTGGTTCCCGCCGGTCGGGTCGACGATCCACTGGCAGCTCAACACGACCAAGGCCCCCTACGACGACGTCCGGGTGCGCAAGGCGCTGTCCATGGCCGTCAACCGCGACCAGGTGGTCAAGGTCGGCATGAGCGGCTACGCCCAGGCGGCCGACTGCACCGGTCTCTCAGGTGGCTACAACACGTGGCGCGACGAGTCCCTCGCAGGCGCCTGCTCATGGACGAAGCTCGACGCCGCGGCAGCCAACGCCGCGCTCGACGCGGCCGGTCTGCGCAAGGGCGGCGACGGCTTCCGCACCCTCGCGGACGGCAAGCCCTGGGAGGTCAGGATCTCCGTCGGCAGCGCGTCGTCCGACTGGCTCTCGGTCGCCAACGTCATCGCGCAGAACCTCGCCGCCGTCGGCGTCAAGGCACGCGTCGACAGCAAGGACTGGGCGGTCGTCGTCGCGGGCTACGAGGACGGAAGCTTCGACACCGGCATCGTCTGGAGCAACGGCGGACCGACGCCGTACCAGTACTACCGGGGCGTCATGTCGACCGCGACCGTGAAGAAGGCCGGCGAGAAGGCGACCGAGAACTACCACCGCTTCGGAGACGCCGCCGCCGACAAGGTCCTCGACACCTTCGCCGCGACGAGCGACGAGTCCGCCCAGAAGCAGGCGGCCGCGCAGCTGCAGCAGATCTACGACGACACCGCGCCGGTCGTGCCGCTCTTCAGCGGCCCCGAGTGGGGTCTCTACAACGACGTCCGTTTCACCGGGTTCCCGACCAAGGACAACCCGTACGCGACGCTGCTCACGCGCGGCAACACGGCTGTGCTCGTCCTCACGACGGTCAAGCCCCGCGGCTGACCCCCACGTGCCGCGGGGGCCCACCGGCCCCCGCGGCGCCACGGTCCCCCCGCCACCGGGCTTGCCCCGTGGCTGTTCGCCACCACCTTCGGAAGGAGGCTGACGACGGCATGCGCTACGTCCTACGCCGACTCGGCTTCTACGCGATCGCCTTCTGGGTCTCGATCACCCTCAACTTCATGCTCCCGCGCCTCATGCCGGGCGACCCCGTCTCGCGGATGCTGACCCAGTCCGGGGCTCGGCTCGAGCCGGACCAGGTCGAGCAGCTGCGCCGCCTCTTCGGTCTCGACCAGCGTCCTGTCGTCGAGCAGTACGTCTCGTACGTCGCGAGCATCTTCCGCGGCGAGATGGGCGTATCGATCTCGCGGTTCCCGACCCCGGTCTCGGAGGTCATCTCCTCCCAGATCGGCTGGACGATGCTGCTCGGGCTCACCGCCCTCGTCGTCGCGGCGGTGCTGGGCACCGTCCTCGGCGCACTCGCCGCGTGGCGGCGCGGCAGCATCCTCGACTCCGCGCTGCCGCCGGTGCTCGTCTTCGTCGGCTCGTTCCCGTACTTCTGGCTCGCCATGGGCGCCCTCTACCTCTTCGGCGTGACCCTCGGCTGGTTCCCGTTGCGGCACGCCTTCGACGTCGGCGTCGTGCCGGAGTGGTCCGCACCGTTCGCGGCCAACGTCGCCACCCATCTCGTGCTGCCGGCCCTGACGATCGTCCTCGTCTCGGTCGGCGGCTGGATGCTCGGCATGCGCAACGCCATGATCGCCACGACCTCCGAGGACTACATCACGATGGCGGAGGCCAAGGGCCTGCGACGCAGCCGGATCATGGTCCGGTATGCCGCACGCAACGCCCTGCTGCCCAGCGTGACGTCCTTCGGGATGTCCCTCGGCTTCATCGTCGGCGGAGCGCTGCTCACCGAGGTCGTCTTCGCGTACCCGGGCGTGGGATACCAGCTGCTCGCCTCCGTGCAGGCGCTCGACTTCCCGCTCATGCAGGGGATCTTCCTGACGATCACGGCGGCCGTGCTCATCGCGAACTTCCTCGTCGACCTCGTCTACGTCCGCCTCGACCCGCGCGTGCGGGTCGCCTGAGAGGAGCAGCCCGTGTCCACCGCGACCGACCCTGCGCTGGCTCCCGCCAGCGCCTCCGCCCTCTCCTCGCCGGGGGCACCCGGTGCAGGTTCCGCCGGACCCGGCCGTATGCCGTCCGGGGGGCAACGCTCCTGGGTGCCCACCGTCGCCCGCGGCGGTCTCGTCGGGAGCCTGCTGCGCAGCCCCAAGGCCGTCGTCGGCCTGACCCTGATGGGCATCTTCGCCCTGCTCGCCCTCCTCGCGCCGGTGCTCGCCCCCGGCGACCCGTCGACCATCGGCGACCTCGCCTCCGAGGCCCCGAGCGCTGGCCACTGGCTCGGCACGACCGCCAAGGGCCAGGACGTCCTCGCACTGACCCTGTGGGGCGCTCGCAGCTCTCTCGCCGTCGGTTTCGTCGTCGGGACCGCGGCCACGCTCATCGGCGTCGTGGTCGGCCTGGCCGGCGCCTACTTCGGGTCCGTCGTCGACGACGTGCTCTCCCTCGTGACCAACGTGTTCCTCCTGCTGCCGGGGCTGCCGCTGCTCGTCGTGCTCGCCGCGTTCCTGCCGCCCGGCGCGGCCACGGTGGTGCTCGTCCTCGTCGTCACGGGATGGGCCGGCAGCGCGCGCGTCCTGCGGGCCCAGGCGCTCTCGATCCGTGGCAAGGACTTCGTCGCGGCCGCGATCGTCTCCGGAGAGCGGGCCTGGCGGATCATGTTCCGCGAGATCCTCCCCAACATGGCATCCGTCGTCATGGGGACGTTCCTCGCCTGCGTCATCTTCGGCATCGGCGCCCAGGCGGGTCTGGAGTTCCTCGGGCTCGGAGACAGCTCCGTCGTCAGCTGGGGCACCAACCTCTACTGGGCGAGCAACGACGGCGCGCTCATGTCGGGCGCCTGGTGGGCCTTCGTCCCCTCCGGCATCTCCATCGCGCTCGTCGCCTTTGCGCTCGCCCTCGTCAACTACGGCGTAGACGAGGTGACGAACCCGCGGCTACGGGGCGGCCGACGACGCAGAACGTCTCGCGCCACGCCGCGACCGGTCGTCGTCGTGCGTGGGGCTGCCGCCCGGGAGGTGACCCGATGAGCGCGCCGCTGCTCGAGGTCGAGAACCTCACCGTCGAGTACGCCGTCGGGGACCGACCCGTCGTCGCCGTCCGCGACGTCAGCTTCACCATCGGCGAGGGTGAGGTCTTCGGCCTCGCGGGTGAGTCCGGGTGCGGCAAGTCGACGATCGCGATGGCCGTGCTGCGCCTGCTCAAGGAGCCCGCACGGGTCACGTCGGGCTCGATCCGCTTCGCGGGTGAGGACGTGCTCGCCATGGGCGCCGCCGCGCTGCGCGGCTACCGCTGGCGACGCGCGGCAATGGTCTTCCAGAGCGCGATGAACTCACTCAACCCGGTGCTGACGATCGGCGAGCAGCTCGGCGACGTCTTCACGACGCACGAGGGCGCCACGCGTCGTGAGGCCCGGACGCGCAGCGCCGAGCTCCTCGAGCTCGTCGGGATCGACGACTCCCGGCTGCGCTCGTACCCGCACCAGCTCTCGGGCGGCATGCGTCAGCGCGTCGTCATCGCCATGGCGTCGGCGCTGCGGCCCGCCCTTCTCGTGATGGACGAGCCCACGACCGCGCTCGACGTGGTCGTGCAGCAGGAGATCATGGCCCAGATCCAGCGACTCCAGCGCGAACGCGGCTTCTCGGTCCTCTTCATCACCCACGACATGTCGCTCATGGTCGAGCTGTCCGACCGGATGGCCGTCATGTATGCCGGCCGGGTCGTCGAGCTCGGCGCTGCCGCACGCGTCTTCGACCAGCCCGAGCACCCGTACACGCAGTCCCTGATGACGGCGTTCCCGCCGCTGCACGGGCCGCGGGTCGAGCTCGTCGGGCTGGCGGACCGGGTGCGCGCCGCGGGCGCGACCGCCGACGGGTGCGGCTTCCACGTCGCGTGCCCGCCGGACCGGTCCGACTGCTCGACCGACATCCCCGACCTCCGAGAGGTCGAGCCCGGTCACTGGGTGGCACGCTCGACAGGGGCCGTCGGGGACGCCACCACCACACCAGTCCCCGCCACGAAGGGAGCCGGACGATGACTCTCGCCCCATCCACCCCAGCAGCGCCCGGCGCCGGCACGGCGGCCGAGCCCGTCATCCGGGTCCGCGATCTGGTCAAGGAGTTCCGTCTCGGCGGGCTCTTCTCGCGCAACCGCCTGCGGGCTGTCGCCGGAGTCGACCTCGACCTCCCCCGGGGCTCGATCGTGGCGCTCGTCGGTGAGTCCGGCAGCGGCAAGTCGACCATCGCCCGGTGCCTGGCGCGACTCGAACAGCCGACCGCCGGATCGGTCGTCCTCGACGGCGTGGACGTGCTGCGGACCGAGCGGCGTCGTGCGAGCCGGGCGTACCGACGCCGGGTGCAGATGGTGTTCCAGGACCCGTTCGGCTCGCTGAACCCGGCCCACCGCGTCGAGCACGTCCTGCGCCGACCGCTCGAGATCCACGCGCACACGACGTCAGCAAAGGAGACTCGGGCACGGCTCGTCGAGCTCATGGACGCCGTCGGGCTCGACCCCGCGCTGCTCGAGCGCTACCCGCACGAGCTCTCCGGAGGGCAACGACAGCGCGTCGGCGTCGCCCGTGCGCTGGCCGCCGAGCCAGACGTCATCCTCGCCGACGAGCCCACGTCGATGCTCGACGTGTCTGTGCGGGTCGGTCTGCTCAACCTCCTCCGGCGGCTGCGTGACGAGCGCGGCATCGCGATGCTCTACATCACCCACGACCTCGCGTCGGCGCGCTACGTCGCGGACACGACGAACGTCATGTTCGCGGGAGAGCTGGTCGAGGGCGGGGAGTCGCTGACCCTCATGGACGAGGCCGACCACCCCTACACCCGGCTGCTCCTCTCCGCCGTGCCGGACCCTCGCCGCGTGACGGCGCTGGATGCGGACGAGCGTCGAGAGCTGCGCGCGGCGGTGCTCCACCCGATTGCCTGCCCCCACGGCGACGACTCCGAGAACCCCTGCAGCGACAAGGATCCCGTGCACCACTGGCTCTCCCGAGAACCGGGTCGGGAGCACTGGGTGCGCTGCCACCGCTACGCGCCGGCCTCACCCATCGCAACGCGAGTGATCGCCGAGGCGGCGTCCGCCGCCGGTGGCGACGGCACCGATCCCACACCGACCACGAGACCGACCACGACCCACGCCCCACCACCGAGGACCTGAAGACCACATGACGACCACCGACCTGACCCATCTCGAGCGCGACCCGACCACGCCGGACACTGGGGACGCGGGACCCGCGGTCGACCTCGTGGCGACGGCTGAGGTCGACCCGCACCGACCGCGCTTCCACTTCCTCGCGCCGGCCGGCTGGCTCAACGACCCCAATGGGCTGACCCAGTGGGCCGGGACGTACCACCTCTTCTACCAGTACAACCCGCACGGGCCCGTCCACGAGCGCATCCACTGGGGACATGCCACCAGCCGCGATCTGGTGACCTGGACCGACGCGCCGGTCGCGCTCGTCCCGGACGAGACGGGGCCGGACCGGGACGGATGCTGGTCCGGCGTCCTCGTCGACGACGACGGCACGCCGACGATCATCTACTCCGGACGTCACGACGGTCGCGAGCTGCCCTGTGTGGCAACGGGTTCCGGCGACCTGAGCACCTGGACGCGGGAGGTCGACAACCCGGTCATCCCGCAGACGCCCCCCGGGCTCGACGTCACGGGGTTCCGCGACCACTGCGTGTGGCGGGAAGGCCGAACGTGGCGCCACCTCATCGGGTCCGGGATCACGGGGCAGGGTGGCGCCGCCCTGCTCTACGAGTCCGACGACCTGCGCGAGTGGCGCTACGTGGGGCCCCTCGTCGTGGGGGACAGCAGTGCCGGTAAGGAGGGTGACCCCGACTGGACGGGAACCCTCTGGGAGTGCGTCGACCTGTTCCGCCCGCCCACGCAGCCCGCGGACCCGGCGGCGGATGACGACCCCGCATCGACCGCCTCGCACGTGCTGGTCTTCTCGGCGTGGCATGAAGGGGTGACCCACCACCCGCTCTACCTCACCGGCACGTACGCCGGCGACGCGTTCACGCCGCAGGCGCTCCACCAGCTCGACCTCGGAGGCCGCTACTTCTACGCCCCACAGTCGTTCTCGGACGACCGTGGGCGGCGCATCCTCTTCGGCTGGCTGCAGGAGGGCCGCCCCGACGCGGATGCGGTCGCGGCCGGCTGGTCCGGCGTCATGTCGCTGCCGCGTCAGGCGGTGCTCGGTGCCGACGGTGAGCTGGAGCTGGCACCCGTCGAGGAGGTCGCGTCGCTGCGTGGCGAGCAGCAGGACGCGACCTCCGGTGACCTGACCGTGGGCGAGCATGTCGAGCTCGGCCATGGTGACCAGCTCGACGTCGAGGTCACCCTCGCCTTGGCGCCGGACGCGATGGCCACCCTCACCGTGCGTGCGACCGACGACGGGGAGGAGGTGACCGAGCTCCAGATCGCCCGCGGGCCAATGGGTTCCGCCAGCGCGACCGTGCGCCTTGACCGCTCGCGCAGCAGCCTCGACTCCCGGGTGGACGCCACGGAGCGGGCGGGTACCGTGCCGATCCGGGCCGACGGGCTCGTCCACATCCGCGTGCTCGTCGACCACTCCGCGCTCGAGGTCTTCGTCAACGGTCGCGCCCTCACGGCGCGCGTCTACCCGACGAGGCCTGACGCCGTGGGCAGCTCGATCACCACCCTCGACGGGGCGGCGACACTCGTCCGGGCCTCGAGCTGGCAGATGCGCGACATCTGGGACGAGCCGCGCAGCCTGTGGCCACGTCCCTGAGCTGCTCGGGCGCCCGCTGCCACCTGGCATCAGGCACCGGGGCCCGTCCGGTCGCCGGCAAGCTCCGCGGTCTGCCGCGCGATCGCCAGCTCCTGGTGCGGCGCAGATCGACGGCTCCCCCGCCGGCTGCGCGCCGGCACTCTCTGACTCTCCACGACCCCCGACGGAAAGAGGAGGCCATGCAATACCGCAAGCTCGGCAACTCCGGCATGTTCGTGAGCGCGATCGCGTACGGCAACTGGACCACCCACGGCGAGCAGATCGGACAGGACGCCGCCACCTCGTGCGTTCGAACGGCCCTCGATCTGGGCATAACGACGTTCGACACCGCGGACGCGTACGCAGCAACGAAGGCCGAGAGCGCCCTTGGTGAGGCGCTGCACGGGGTGCGGCGCGAGAGCGTGGAGATCTTCACGAAGGTCTACTTCCCCACCGGCGACGGGAAGAACGACCGCGGCTTGTCCCGCAAGCACATCATGGAGTCGATCAACGGCTCGCTGCGTCGCCTGCAGACCGACTACGTGGACCTCTACCAGGCCCACCGCTACGACTACCAGACACCGCTGGAGGAGACGATGCAGGCCTTCGCCGACATCGTGCGCGCAGGCAAGGCGCACTACATCGGCGTCTCCGAGTGGACCGTGGAGGAGATCCGCGGCGGCGCAGCCCTCGCCGAGGAACTCGGCATCCGGCTCGTGTCGAACCAACCGCAGTACAACATGCTCTGGCGGGTCATCGAGCCCGAGGTCGTGCCATTGAGCCAGGAGCTGGGACTGGGCCAGATCGTATGGTCCCCGCTCGCGCAGGGCGTCCTCACCGGCAAGTACACCCCCGGCGGCGCGGCGCCGGCCGCCTCCCGCTTCAGCACAGAGTCGGGCCAGCTCAAGGCCGAGCACCCGTATGTGCAGACGACCGTGCTCGAGCGGGTCCAGTCGCTGCGCCCGCTGGCCGAGCAGGCCGGCCTGTCGATGGCTGCATTCGCCGTCGCCTGGGTGCTGCAGAACCCCAATGTGTCTGCGGCGATCGTGGGCGCCTCCCGACCTGAGCAGCTCGAGGACAACGTGACCGCGGCCAGCGTCGTCCTCGAGCCGGCGCTTCTGGCCCAGGTGGACCAGGTGCTCGGGAACGTGGTCGAGCGCGACCCCGCCAAGGTGGAGTCCTTCCTCCAGCGCCCCTGAGTCGACGCTCGCGAGCAGGAGCTCGGCCCTCTGTGCTCGACCTCATGCGATACGAAAGTCGGCACGGAGGAGGTCGGTCTCGCGAGAGCTCGGACCGACGAGGAGGGCGAACTCGCCCGGCTCGACGACTCGACGAGAGTCGGCGGTGACCACGCTGCACGACGCGGCCGGCAGCCTCAGGTGGACCGTCACGGTCTCGCCCGGCTCGACGGTGACCTGCGTGTAGGCCTTGAACTCCTTCTCCGCCCACGTGACCGTCGTGACGAGGTCGCTGACGTACACCTGGACCGTTTCGAGCGCCGGGCGGGAGCCGGTGTTGGTCAACGTCACCTCGGCCCGGATGGTCTCGTCGCGGGTCACCTCCGGGGTGTGCACGACGAGGTCGGCGTACTCGACGGTGGTGTAGCTGAGCCCTTCGCCGAAGGCGAACAGGGGGTCTTGGGTCAGGTCGGCGTAGCGGTCGCCGTGCTGTCCTCGCAGGACGTTGTAGTAGACGGGTTGTTGGCCGACGTGTCGGGCGAACGACAGGGGCAGGCGCCCGGACGGTTCGATTCGGCCCAGGATGAGCTCGGCGATGGCCCGTCCGCCGCGCATGCCGGGGTTGAAGGCCTGGATGAGTGCGGCGGCGTTCAAGGCGGCCGGAGGGAGGACGGTGGGCTTGGAGTTGAGCAGCACCACGATCATGGGAGTGCCCGTTTCCGCCAACGCTTCGAGCAGGGCGACCTGGCCGCCGAGGAGCTCCAGGGTGGCGGTGGAGCGGCCTTCCCCGATCAGCGCGACGTTGTCACCGACGACGGCGATGACGTAGTCGGCCTGCTGTGCGGCGTCGACCGCCTCGGCGATCATGACTGGGTCCGGCGCCGCAGGTTCGAGCACTGGGTATCGCGGCTGACCGTCGGGGAACAGTGCGCCGGCCGGGTTGGGTCTGAGCACGCCGATCTCGGCACCGCGACGATGGGTGACGGTCCAGTCGGCGGGGACGACAGCTCGAAGACCGTCCAGCACGGTCTCGACCGTCTCGCGCGGGTGGCCCTCGCCCATCCAGACCAGCTGGCCGGAGCCGCCGGCCCAGTCGCCGAGCTGGGCGTGCGGGTCGTCAGCGTTGGGCCCGACCACGAGCAGGTTGCGCGGTGTGGCACCTTCCGGGCTCGAGCCGTCCGCGGATGCGTTCACCGCCACGCCGGCCGCCAGGCCGCCGTCGATCGGGAGGGTGCCGTCGTTTCGCAACAGCACGAGGGAACGGCGCGCGATCTCCAGGTTGAGCTCCGAGTGGTCAGCGCATCCGATCACCTCGGCCTGCCGGGCCGGGTCGGGCAGCCGCGGGTCCTCAAAGAGGCCCAGCTCGAACTTGAGGCGCAGGACCCGGCGGACCGCACCATCGAGGTCGTCCTCGGTGAGCAGGCCCCTGGACACAGCTTCCTGGGCTCCCTCGAAGAACGAGGGCGTGGCCATGACCATGTCGTTGCCGGCACGGACGGCGACCGCAGCAGCCTCCGCGTCGTCGGCGCACACCTTCTGCTCCCACACCATGCGTCCGACGTTGTCGTAGTCGGTGACCAGCGTGCCGCTGAAGCCCCACTCCTTCTTGAGCACGTCCCCGAGCAGCCACGAGTTGGCAGTGATGGGAACACCATCGAGCGCCTGGTAGCCGAGCATGAAGGTACGGCAGCCTTCCTGGACCGCCCGCTCGAACGGCGGCAGGAACCAGGACCGGAGCTTGCGCCGGCTGATGTCCGCCTCGCTGGCGTCGCGGCCGCCCTGGGTCTCGGAGTAGCCCGCGAAGTGCTTCGCGCACGCGAGGACCGCTGTCGGGTCATCGAGCCCCGAGCCCTGGTAGCCACGGATCATCGCGGCGCCGAGCTCGGAGATCAGGAACGGGTCCTCACCGAAGGTCTCGTCCACGCGGCCCCAGCGCAGGTCGCGGGTGATGCACAGGACCGGGGAGAAGACCCAGTGGATCCCGGTTGCGGCAGCTTCGACGGCCGTGACGCGGGCGCAGCGTTCGAGCAGGTCGACATCCCAGGTGGCGGCCATCCCGAGCTGTGTCGGAAAGATGGTCGCCCCCGGCCAGAACGAGTGACCGTGGATGCAGTCCTCCGCGGTGAGCAGCGGGATGCGAAGTCGGGTCTTCGCGGCCAGTGCCACCGCCTGGCTCATCTGCTCGGGAGAGGCGTGGAGGATCGACCCGGCGCATCGTGTGACGACGATGTCGTGCAGGTCGCCGGTGGCGTCGAGCTGCAGGAGCTGGCCCACCTTGTCCGGGACGGTCATGCGGGCCAGCAGGTCATCGACCCTGTCCTCGACTCCGAGGGACGCGTCCCAGTACGGCTCTGCGATGGTCGGGGGCATGGGCGAGCGGGACAGGCTCGACGAGGCCATGGATGGAACTCCAGTCTGTGATGGTTGGGTGTGTCGGTCGGCCTCTGGCGGCCGCCGCGAGCGGCGAACGCCAGAGGCCGACCCGACACCGGGGTGGTCGTGCTGCCGACCACCATTGGATCGAGAGTGATCTCTACTTGACGCCGGCGGATGCGACGCTCTGGATGAAGAACCGCTGCAGGGAGACGAACAGCAGCACGATGGGTGTGATGACCAGGACCGAACCGGCGAGCAGCAGCCCGTAGTCGGTGGCGTCCTGCCCAGTGGAGAACAGCGACAACGCCACCGGCAGGGTGTACTTGTCCTCACTCTGGGCGGCGACGAGCGGCCACAGGAAGTTGTTCCACGATCCGAGGAAGGTCAGGATGCCCAGGGTCGCCAGGGGCGGCCCGCACAGCGGCAGGACGATGCGTGCAAACGTCCGGAGCTCACCGGCGCCGTCGATGCGGGCGGCTTCGATCAGCGAGTCCGGAATGCCCTGCATGAACTGGCGCATCAGGAACACGCCGAGCGGCGTGGTCAGGAACGGCAGGAACAGCGCGGGGTAGGTGTTGACCAGCCCGAGCTTGCTGACCAGCACGAACAAAGGCACGAACGTCACGACCCCCGGGGTCATCAGCGTGACCATCACGAGCCCGAACAGCAGGCGCTTGCCCGGGAAGTCCATCTTGGCCAGCGCGTACCCCACCATCGAGCAGAACGCCAGGTTGCCGAGCACCGTCACGACGGCGACGAGCAGGCTGTTGACGAAGAACCCCTGGATGTTGAGCTCGCCGAACCAGGTGGCGTAGTTGTCCCACGTGGGGTCGGAGGGCAGGAACCCGGTCGGGTTCCGGAGGATCTCGCCCTGGGTCTTGAGCGAGCTCAGCACCATCCAGACGAACGGCAGCATCGTGGCGGCTCCGGCGACGACCAGAGCGCCGTAGACCAACCATTGCCGGGTCGGCATACCACGCTGCCTCCGTGGGTTGGCGTGCGTTCCTTGGCGGCCGGGTTCGAGTCTCAGCGGCCTGACTTCGGTTGTTGTCATGTGCGTGCCTCAATCCTTCGACCGCAGGGCTCGGAACTGGACAAGGCTCAGCAGGGCGATCGCCACGAACAGGATGTAGCTCGCCGCTGACGCGGTGCCGTACTTGCCGAAGCCGAACTGGTTGTACGTGAAGTAGCTGATCGACAGGGTGGAGTCGAGCGGGCCGCCCTTCGTCATGACGAAGGGCTCCTCGAAGAACTGCAGGTACCCGACCGACAGCAGCACCGCACCGAGCAGCAGCGTGGGCCGCAGCAGCGGCAGGGTGATGCGCCGGAAGGTCGTCCACGCGTTCGCCCCGTCGATCTGGGCGGCCTCCTTCACCTCCTCCGGGATGTTCTGCAGCCCGGCCAGGAAGATGATCATCAGCGTGCCCATGTTGCGCCAGACGGCCACCAGGATCATGGCCGGCATCGACCAGGTCGTGTCGTTGAGCCAGTTGGGTCCGTCGATGCCGACCCAGCCGAGCATGGCGTTGAGGAGCCCGTTGTCCTGCAGGATGAACCGCCACACGACCGCGACAGCGACGATGCTGGTCACCACAGGCGTGTAGAAGCCGACCCGGAACACCGTGCGGAACCGGGTGATGCCGCTGTTCAGGGCAATGGCCAACGCGAGCGCCACGATCATCGTGAGCGGGATGCCCACGATGACGAAGTACGCGGTGACCCACATCGACTTGAGGAACTGCGGGTTGCCGAACAGGTCGGCGTACTGGCGCACGCCGACAAACCCCACGGCCAGCGGGTCCTGCACGTCGCTGCTGGTGAAGTCGGTGAAGGACATGACGAACGAGGACACGATCGGGAACAGCATGAAGATGCCGAAGCCCAGCACGAAGGGCAGCGCGAACATCCAGGCAACCAGGCCCTGACGGCGACGACGCGCCCGGCCCACGTTCCCTGGGACCGCCCGGCCGGCGCGGGGGACAGCTCCCGCGCCGGTCGGAGTTGCGGTTGCCACGGTCAGCCGCCGGTTCCGGTGCCGATGGAGTTGGCGGTGGCCTGCAGGCCCTTCAGGGCCTCCTCCGGCGCAACTCCCGCCCTGATGATCTGCTCGAGGGCCGTGTCGGCGGCGGCGCTGACCTGGGTCCAGGTCTTCAGGGAAGGCGGCGCGTTGGTGTCCTTGAGCTGCTCGCCGAAGACGGACAGCTTCGGGTCGTCGGCCAGCGCCGGGTCCTTCCAGGCGCTCTGTACCGCCGGCAGGTCGCCGACCGCCTTCTGCCACCTGACCTGGACGTCCGGCTTGGAGAGGAACTGGATGAACTTCCAGGCCGCATCCTGGTTCTGGCTCTTCTTGAACACGACCAGGTCGGAGCCGCCGACGAACGACGTGGCGGACTCGTCCTTCGGCACCATCCCCACCCCGAACTTGTCGGCAAACCCCGGTCCGCCCGCCTTGGTGATCGAGCCGATACCGCTGGGGCCGGCAACCATCATGGGGACGGAGCCGTTCACGAACGCTGACTCCGCCGCGCCCGCCCCGGTGTCGGGGTTCGGGGTTGCGATGCCGTCCGTGAAGAAGCTCTTGTAGTACGTCAGTCCCTTGACCCACGCTGGGCTGTCCAGGGTCCACGTGGTCTGGCCCTTGTCGGTCAGCTCAGCCCCGGCCGACCACGGGAAGAACAGCATCGACTGGAAGGAGTCGGCTCCGCTCACCGGCAGGCCGATCCCCCACTTGGCGCCCGCCTTTGTCTGCATGGCCTTGGCCATGGCCTTGAAGTCCGCCCAGTTGGTCGGGAACGTGGTGTACCCCGCCTTTGCCGCGAGGTCCTTGCGGTAGTAGATGACCCGCGTGTCGACGTACCACGGCACGCCGTACGCGGTGCCACCGACCTGGGTCGACTTCACGGCTCCGGGGAAGAAGCCGCTGGTGTCGATGGACGTCGGTGTCGGGACGAACGCATCAGCGAAGTCACCCATCCAGGTGGTCCCCATCTGGGCCAGGTCGGGCGTGGAGCCGCCGGCGATCGCGGTCTGGTACTTGTTGTGCGCCGCGTCCCACGGGAGAGCGGTGACGTTGACCTTCACCCCGGGGTTGGCCGCCTCGAACTCCTTGGCGAAGGCGGGGAGTGCGGCGCCCTCGTCGGCCTGCGCCCACACGGTGAGGGTGCCCTTTGCGGGACCAGCGGCGATCGTTCCGGCAGCTGCCGGCGCTTCCGAGGCTCCGCCGGTTCTGCCGCAAGCGGTGAGGACGAGCGCCGCGGACACAAAGATGACGGCCGCTGCGGGCTTGGCTTTCATGTGAAACATCGAGGTTTCTCCATCCATCGTCGGTGATGTTGTATGCCGTCGCGGGACTGCCGTGACGAGGTGCACCCTTGGGCGTTGTGCGCGGCGGTCCGTCGGCCGCAGCGCTCTTCGGGCCGAGGCGTCGTGGGCCTGGCCGTTCCGGTACTACGTGCGCTGGTCAGCGCGGATCGTCGTCTTCTGCTGTCGGTCTCATCGGGGCTGGTCTCGCGGTCATCGGTAGGCCCGGATGTCGGCGATGCTCCACCAGCCGGGCGCATCAGCGGTGAGGGTGATGCGGACGTACCGGATGGGTACGCCGGTCAGGTCGACACTGGTGAGCTGCCCGGTCCCCTGGGCGGAGGCCACGGTCTTCCAGTGCGTGCCGTCCTGGCTTGTGCTGACCGCGTAGCCACGCGCGTAGTCGCCGGTGGCGACTCCGGTATCGAAGACGAACCGTCGAGCGGGAGTCGCCTTGCCGAGGTCGACCTGCAGGTACTGGCCGGGTGCCTGCGCCATTCCGTTGGAATAGCGCGTGCTGGCATCGTCGTCGACGGCCTTGGCTGCTACATCACCGGAACAGCAGGGGTTGCTCGGCCCATTCGGGTCTGCGGTGGCGCTCCAGCCGGTCGGGTCGACCTGCCGCAGGCGGGAGGTGTCCGCCGGCGTGCCGTGCCAGGTGAACGTCGCGAGGGCACCGCCGGGAAGCGTGTAGGTGAACGCGCGGCCACCCTCACGCACGGCGAACGTCTGGGGGTCGTCGCTCTCGTTGTGCGCCACCACGACGGTGGTGCCGTCCGGGTTGCGGAACGCGACGTCCATGATCTGCCCGTTCCAGCCCGTGGTGCCGAAGGAGGTGCTCGCGATCCGGACGGCTCCTGGTGCAACGAACTTGGCGAGGTGACCGAGCGTGTAGTACTCGGCGTTCTTGGCGACGGTGTCGCCCGGGCCGACGGTGATCACACCGGTGCATGTCTCACACCCGCCCACGTGCGGACCGCCGCTCGGGTCAAGAGCCAGGTTCCAGTTGAGGACCGTCTGGGCCCAGTTGCGGGGGGCGCCGATGATGAGGTTCCGGGCGTGCCACTTGAGCGTGTCGGAGAAGGTGTTCGCCGGGTCGGCCGACTGGCTGCCAGAACACTCGGTGAAATAGATCGCCTTGTCGGGGAACTCGTTGTGCAGCGCGGTCATTGCGCTCGGGTCGCCGTAGTAGCAGTGGTAGGCGACTCCGTCGATCCACCGGGCAGCGGAGGACGAGAGAAGGTTCTGCGGGTAGCGGTTGATGTCGGCGGTCGAGTCAGCTGGTGTGCCGGCGGCGTCGTTCGGGTGCTCGGTCCAGTTGTGGTCGTAGCCCAGGATCCGCGTGTGCAGGCCTGCGGCGCGCAGCATCGGCCCGAGCTCCTCGATCACCTCGGCCGCCTGCCACGACGGCAGGTCGGTGCCCGGGTAGCCCGAGGGCATGCGGAACTGCGGTTCGTTCTGGATGGTGATGGCATCGACGGGTACGCCGCTCGCCCCGTAGGCCTGGATGAACCTCAGCAGGTACAGCGCGTACGAGCGGTAGATCCGCGGGTCGTCGATCAGTCGTCCACCGACGAGCGAGCCACCGCTCTTCATCCAGGCCGGCGGGCTCCACGGGCTGGCCATGACCTGCAGCTGTGGGTTGAGCGCCTTGGCCTGGCGCAGCAAGGGCAGGATCTGGGCCTGGTCGTGGGCGATCGAGAAGCGCTTCTGCGAGTAGTCCGTCTGCCCGGCCGGGAGATCGTTGTACGTGTAGGCCGCGGTCGCGACAAAGTCCGAGCCGCCGATCGGCTGGCGCAGGTAGCTCAGCCCGGCTCCGGCGACCGGGTCGAACAGCGACCGCATCGCCGCGCCGCGCGCGGTCGGCGAGAGCCGGTACAGCACGGCCGCGGACGAGTCGGTGATCGCCGCACCGAAGCCCTGCATCCGCTGGAACGTCCGGGTCGGATCGACGACCAGCGTCGGCGCGGAAGTCGGCGCGTCGCTGAACGCCACGGTGCCGAGGTCGCTGAGCTTGTCCGTGCCGTCCGGTGTGGTGACCCACACGCGCGCCGTCAGTGCGTCGTCGTTCGCCGGCTCGGCGGCGCGGGCCCCGCCGGTTGCGAGGGCTGCTGCGGTTGACGCGGCTACCGCCAGCAGAAGGACTTGACGTAGTGCTCGATGCATCGGCATGAAACCGTCCTCGTTCGATCGAGATGGGCGCAGTAGCGGTGCGACGTCGTCGTGGGCGCTGGTCGAGCCGCCGCATGGAGGGTGGGCTGCCGGTGGGCAGGCCATCGAGTCCGGACGCCCGAAGTTCGTTGGGCGATTGCCAGACCATAGCGCCGAAAACATGGTGATCGCTAGGTTTTGGGCTGAGGTTTCTTATGCTGGGTAGCATGAGCACAGCAGCGAGTACGCGCGGACCCCGCGGGCCATACGCCAAGACCGCCGCTCGGAGGGCGCAGATACTCGACGTCGCGCTCGATGTCTTCGGCCGGTTGGGGTACCGCGGCGGGTCGCTGCGTGAGATCGCGGACCGCGTCGGGGTCAGCGACACGGGCGTCCTGCACCACTTCGGCTCCAAGCAGCGACTTCTCATCGCGGTGCTCGAGCACCGTGAAACCCTTTCCCGCCAGGGGCGCTCACCACGCGAGGGGCTCGCGCTGCTCGACGGCTTGCGCGAGCTGGTGGCCCGGAACGCCACCATGCCGGGCTTGACCCAGCTGTTCGTGACACTGTCCGCCGAGGCGACCGATCCCGACCACCCCGCCCACGACTTCTTCGTCGCCCGCTACGAAGACGTGACCCAGTACTTCGTGGACCAGCTGGCGGTGGCCCGCGACGACGGCCAGGTCAGCGCGGACGTCGACGTCACTGAAGCAGCGCAACAGCTCATCGCGGTCATGGATGGCCTTCAGCTGCAGTGGCTGCTCAACGACAAGGTCGACATGGTCGCCGCGTTCGACCAGTTCCTCGAAGGATTCCGACACACCCTCGGCGTACGCGGTCGAGCCCGCCCCCGCGGCAGCGCCGGACGGCGGACGCCGCGCGCCAAGCCGTCGCC
Organism: Terrabacter sp. GCM10028922; assembly: GCF_042666095.1. Classification (NCBI taxonomy): domain Bacteria; kingdom Bacillati; phylum Actinomycetota; class Actinomycetes; order Micrococcales; family Intrasporangiaceae; genus Terrabacter; species Terrabacter sp. GCM10028922. The sequence goes on from NZ_JBHTFG010000014.1 coordinate 234,120, forward strand.
CCAGCCTCGCCGCTGACACCAGCTCTGGACGACGCCTTTCTGGCCTTCTTGACAAATTGACTGAGTGCACTCATTATTGAGTCAACTCAGATCGGTCGGATCAAGACCTGCCATCGGAATGTGAAGGAAAGTCGTCATGCGAGCGTTCGTCGTCAGTCGGTACAAGGGTCCGTTGGAGCCGGCGGATGTCCCCGAGCCCGAGGTCGGAGAGCACGACGTGCTCGTGCGCGTCCAGGCTGCCGGGCTCAACATGCTCGACGAGAAGATCCGGGCGGGCGAGCTCAAGCAGATCCTCCGCTACACGCTGCCGCAGATCCTCGGCAACGACGTCGCCGGAACCGTCATCGGCGTCGGCGCGAAGGTGCAGGGCTTCACGCCCGGTGACGAGGTGTATGCGCGGCCCGACCAGGACCGCATCGGGACGTTCGCGGAGCGCATCGCGGTGGCCGAGGCCGACCTGGCGCTCAAGCCCGCATCGGTCAGCCTCGAGGAAGCGGCGGCCCTGCCGCTCGTGGCCTTGACCGCATGGCAGGCGCTCGTCGAGCGGGGCAACCTGCAGCCGGGGCAGCGGGTCCTCATCCACGCTGGGGCCGGCGGGGTCGGGACGATCGCGATCCAGCTCGCCAAGCACCTCGGCGCCACGGTCGCGACCACGGCCAGCGCCGGCAACCTCGACTTCGTGCGCGAGCTCGGGGCGGACGTCGTCATCGACTACCGCAGCCAGGACTTCGAACAGCTCCTCGACGGGTACGACCTCGTGCTGGACAGCCTCGGCGGGAAGAACCTCGAGAAGTCGCTCCGCGTGCTGCGCCCCGGCGGCAAGGCGATCGGGATCGCCGGGCCGCCCGACTCGGCGTTCGCCCGCCAGCTCAGTGCGCACCCGGTGCTCCGGCTCGTCATGGCCGCTCTCAGCAGCGGCATCCGCCGCCGGGCCCGGCGCCTCGGCGTGACGTACGAGTTCCTCTTCATGCGCGCCAGCGGTGACCAGCTTCGCCAGATCACCGACCTCGTCGACAGGGGCGCGGTACGACCCGTCGTCGGACGGGTCTTCGACTTCGACCAGACCGTGCAGGCGGTGCAGTCGCTGGGCCACGGCGGCATCCGCGGCAAGGCCGTCATCAGCTTGGCCTGACGACCCATCTCGTCACCCACGAACCACGAAACAGGAGAACATCATGAGCACGAACAGTCCCGCAGCGCCGGACGGCGTCATCACCGCCTACAAGGACGCCCCCGCCCGCACCGTCGACGCCGGCGGCGTCACCTACGCCTACCGCGAGCTGGGGCCGAAGGGCGGGATCCCCGTCGTCTTCTTCGTCCATCTCGCCGCGAACCTCGACAACTGGGACCCGCGGATCATCGACCCCATCGCCGCACAGCGCCACGTCATCGCCTTCGACAACCGCGGCGTGGGAGCCTCCACCGGCAGCGTCCCCGACAGCATCGAGGCGATGGCCGACGACGCCGTCACCTTCATCAAGGCGCTCGGCTTCGACAAGGTCGACATCTTCTCCTTCTCCCTCGGCGGCATGATCGCTCAGGCGCTCGTCGTGAAGCAGCCCGGGCTCGTCCGCAAGCTCGTCCTCACCGGCACCGGACCCGCGGGCGGGAAGGACATCGACAAGGTTCCCGGCACGACCTACTACGACATCCTCCGCGCGACCCTGACCAGGGCCGACCCGAAGGAGTTCCTGTTCTTCAACCGCAACGCCACGGGCAAGCCTGCCGCCCGCGCCTTCGTGGAGCGCCTCAAGGAGCGCACCGCTGACCGCGACGCGCCGGTCGGGGTGAAGGCGTTCCAGACGCAGCTCAAGGCGATCAAGAAGTGGGGACGCTCGGCCCCCGCCGACCTCTCGACGATCACTGCCCCGACCCTGATCGCCAACGGCGACAACGACCGGATGGTGCCCTCCGTGCTCTCCGAAGACCTGCACCGCCGCATCAAGGGCTCGGAGCTGGTGATCTATCCCGACTCCGGCCACGGCGGCATCTTCCAGTTCCACGACACGTTCGCCCCAGTCGCCGTCGACTTCCTCGCCCGCTGACCGCCCCCGCGACCGAACCGACACAGGAACGAGCGCCATGAACAGTGCACCGTCGAAGACGCAGGCCAGACCGAGCAAGCAGTTCTCGTCCTCCATCCTGCTGTGGGTACGCGCCGACCAGCCTCGTCAGACCGGGATGGCCTATTGGAAGGGGCCGCACTCGAAGATCATCTCTGCGACCAAGGGCTTCAAGGAGTACCGGCAGATCCACCTCGCCGACACCAACCCCGGGCTGTGGCCGACGACCCGCGGCGTCGAGACGCAGATCCCCGTCGAACGCAAGATCGACGGAGTCGCGGAGGTCACCTTCCAGTCGGCGCTGTCACCGCTGCGGGGGCGGAAGCAGACCCGGCTGGCGTTCAAGGACGAAGTGAACGTCTTCCGACGGACGCTGCTCTACCTCGGGCCACCGCGCTCGTCGCGCTGGTACGAGGTGGCCGAGCCCGGCCAGCCGGTCGGCGCCCGAGCCCTCATCTACATCAGGCGGCGGGACGGCATACGGGGCAAGGCTTTCCGGAAGCACCTCGTCGAGCTCAGCAGCGCTCTCGCCGGCATGGGCGTCCTGAAGGAGCTCAGGACCCAGACGTTCCTGCCGTGGATCGAGAAGCTGTGGGACACCCCGACCGTCGCGCACGACAACCCGGCAGACCAGAGGTTCCACGCATCGCTGATCCTGGGCTTCGCGGATCCGGCAGCGCGAGCCGCCTTCTTCACCTCCCCTGAGATCGAGAGCCTGTCCAACGCGCTGGCCACCTATGCGTCCGCCGTCCACGCCTACGAAGTATCCGAGGCACTGACCTTCGTGAGAGACGGCGCGGCCCTTCCGCACTACGTGCAGTAGCGGCACCGCTCGCCCGGCACACAGCAAACCCGACCACAGAGAGAACACCGACATGCCTACCCTCAACGGAGCAGTCGTCCTGGTCACCGGGGCAAACGGCGGCATCGGAACCCACTTCGTCCACCAGGCACTCGCGCGCGGCGCAGCCAAGGTCTACGCCACGGCCCGCACTCCGCGCCCATGGGACGACGAGCGCATCGTCCCCCTCACCCTCGACGTCACCGACGCCGCGTCCATCGCCGCGGCCGTGACCGCCGCGCCGGACGTGACGGCGCTCATCAACAACGCGGGCGCCATCCCGCCGAGCGCAAGCCTGCTCGACGTGACCGAGGAGGACCTGCGGGCAAACATGGAGACCAACTTCTTCGGGCCCGTCCTCCTCGCCCGTGCCTTCGCGCCGATCCTCGCTGCCAAGCCGCAGTCGACTCTCGTGGACGTGCACTCGGTCGCGAGCTGGTACGCGTTCGGCGGCATCTACAGCGCCTCCAAGGCCGCGTTCTGGTCGGCCACGAACTCGCTGCGGCTCGAGCTCGCTCCCCGTGGCGTCCACGTGACCGGTGTGCACGTGGGCTACGCGGAGACCCCCATGGCCGCGCACGCAGAGGGGCCCAAGATGCGTCCGGCGGTGCTCGTGACCAAGGTCTACGACGCTGTCGAGGCGGACGAGCACGAGGTCATCGCCGACGAGCTGACCGCCCAGGTCAAGGCCGCTCTGAGCGGTCCGGTCGAGGCCCTCTACCCCGAGCTCCGCGGCACGCGGGCTCCACTTGTCTCCGTGGAAGAATGATCGCCGGCACGTCGAGCCCCACAGCAGAAGCCCACACAGCAGAGAAGGACGGCAGCCATGCCCCTCGCCTCCCAGCCAGTCGGACGGCGCGAGCGGAACAAGCAGCAGAAGCTCGACCGCATCACCGCCGCCGCCCGAGAGCTCTTCGAGACGCGCGGCGTCGACGAGGTCACCACCCAGGAGATCGCCGACAAGGCCGACATCGGTGCGGGCACGCTGTTCCTCTACGCCAAGACCAAGGCTGAGCTCCTCCTGCTCGTGCAGAACGCCGGCTACGCCGACGCGCTCGCACAGGGCAGGTCGGCGTCCGAGAAGATCCCCGACCTGCTCGACGCTGTGATGGCGATCGTCTGCCCGGTCGTGGAGTGCAACCGCAAACAGGTCGACAACGGGCGGACCTACCTTCGCGAGATCGTCTTCGGCGACCCCCAGGAGCCCCACCACCGCGACGCGCTCGCCCTGACCGTGCAGACCGAAGGGGCGATCGCCGACGTGCTCGCGCGGGACGAGCGCATCGACTCCGGCGACGCCGCCACGCTCGCGCACATCGTCTCCGCGATCATGTTCGTGAGCATGGCGGCGACCATCAACATCGCCAACCCGGTCGACGACGTCGTGCAGGAGATCCGAGACCAGATCCGGGTTCTGCTGCCTGGCTGAGGCCGACGGTAGTCACGCGAAGGGTCCCCCGCCCTCGCGTCAGGGGCCTGGTTCGCTCGGGATCTGCAGGGCGGCCTGTGGAACCCGATGGCGCGACCGCCGGAACGGCAGGTCGAGGAGGACGAACAGGACGAAGGCGACGGCCGTCGCGCTGAGCACGTACCACGGCCACGGCCCGAGCACTGAGAGCAGCGTGGCCCGGTCCGGTGGCGCGGCGAGGTACATGTAGTTGGCGCCGGTCGCCCAGTCGAAGACCCCAAGGATCAGCGCGTATGCCGCTGTGATGCCGAGTACCCGGGGCACCGCCCCCGGACGGGGTTGGATCCGCAGGCCCACGACGAGGTAGAGGGCTGCGACCACGATGCCGATGTGGCCCACGACGAACTGGAAGAACTCGAGCTGCGGGAAGGTCGCATCGAGGTCGGGAGTGATGACCGCCTGCATGGTGCCCGCCAGTCCCCAGAAATAGGTGAGCTCCACGCCCAGCAGCCAGCCGGGCCACCAGCAGGCGATCGCCGCGACGACGAGCGCGACGTGGCACAGTGCCAGCGGTAGCGAGGTGCGCATCGCCCACCCGCCCTGCACCAGTGGGCTGCCGAGGAAGAGAAGCGCGTCGACGGCCAAGGTGATCGCGATGGCCCGCCCGGCCCACGAGACCCACAGGCCGGGCCGGCGCCGGCAAGCGAAGCACAGGCCGGCCGCCGTGACGGCGCCCACGGCCACCGCGGTCCAGTAGGCCAGCGGGGTGTTCACCCCCTCATCATCAGCCTGATCGGCCCCGACGCCTGGAAACCCCGGAGGCCATCGGCCCTGCAGGAGGGCCTTCCGATGACGTCTCGGCTCCCAACGTTCTCGCCGCAGCGCAACCAGTCAACTGTTGACAGTTGGCCTGGCATCGCCCTAATCTCCATGACATCGGCTCAGGTAGAGAGCGCTGCCGCCATGAGCGCTTCGCAGGCTCCGCCGCGCGCTCAGTCCGACTGCTGCGGACCCTGACCGGACGAGAGTGAACTCGCCCACGAACGAAGGAAGTTCGACATGACCCGTATCAATGGAGCTACGCGTGAAGGATTCAAGACGATGATGAGCTCGAGGCGACGGCTGTGTGTTGCGGCCCTGGGGCCGGTCGTGCTGCTGACGGCCACGGCCTGCGGCGGGTCGAGTGCCGGGGAGGCGGCCGGTGCGGCGGATGCGGCACCGAGCGGACCTGCCGGCTCGCTGCCTCAGGTGCAGCCGGTCGCGGCTGCAGTGAAGCTGTTGCCGGCGGCGGTCAAGGAGCGGGGCACGCTGACGATGGCGGCGGACCTGCACTACCCGCCGACCTCGTTCCTGGACACGGACGACAAGACGCCGATCGGCTACAACGTGGACATCGCGACGTTGCTGGCGCAGTCGTTGGGGATGAAGCTGGAGATCAAGAACGTCTCGTTCGACGGGGTGATCCCGGGTATCGCGGCGGGCCGGTATGACTTCACGGCCACGAACATGAGCCCGACGCCGGAGCGGCTCAAGGTGCTGGACATGATCACGTACTGGGCGGCTGGGTCCTCGCTGGTGACCTCCAAGGGCAACCCGCTGGCACTGAGCATGTCGGAGCAGATGAGCCTGTGCGGGCACAAGATCGCGGTGGTGACCGGGTCGACGCAGGCGGAGAAGTACCTGCCGCAGATCTCGGGTGACTGTCAGGCGCAGGGCAAGCCGGCCGTGGACGCGGTGGTGTTGCCGAACGTGCAGGGTGCGTTGACGCAGCTGGCGTCCAAGCGGATCGAGGGCGTCTTCAACGACACCTCCCAGCTGGCCTGGGCCGCGAAGCAGCAGCCGCAGGCGTTCGAGCTGTTCCCGCAGCAGTACAAGAAGAAGGTCGGCAACAGCATCGTGGCGCTCGGGGTGGCGAAGGACTCCCCGCTCGCGCCGGCGCTGCACGCGGCGATGCAGTCGCTGATGGCCGGGCCGGCGTACAAGGCGGCTCTGGACAAGTGGGGCCTGGGCACGGGCGCGATCCCGACGTCCGAGCTGCTGAAGTAACGCCATGGCCTCGACCATCAATCTTGCGCCGAAGGCGCCGAGCCAGGAGGTGGGGCCGGTGGAGGCTACCGAGAAGCGGCGGGTGCACCGTCGGGGGGTGCTGGAGTACGCGGCGTGGGCGGTGTGTGTGCTGGTCGGGGCCGGCGTGGCCTCGACGCTGGTCACCAACGAGAACTACCAGTGGGACGTGGTGGGCCGGTACTTCACCGCCCCCACGGTGCTCAAGGGACTGCTTCTCACGCTGGTGCTGACCGCGTTGACGATGTTCTTCGGCACCATCCTGGCGCTGGTCATCGCGATCCTGCGGGTCTCGAAGGTGCGCCCGTTGATACTGCTCGCCTCCGGGTACATCACCTTCTTCCGGGGCACGCCGGTGCTGGTCCAGCTGATCTTCTGGTTCAACATCGCCGCGCTGTACCCGAACATCAGAGTCGGGATCCCGTTCACCGACATCTCCCAGGCGGTCGATGTCAACGCGTTGATGAGCGCGACGACGGCGGCCATCGTCGGGTTGTCGCTGAACGTGGCCGCCTACCTGGCCGAGATCATCCGCGGCGGGTTCGCCTCGGTGGACAAGGGCCAGCTCGAGGCCGCGGACTCGCTCGGGATGAGCGGGCGCACCAAGCTGTGGCGGATCATCATCCCGCAGTCGATGCCGAGCGTGGTCCCGGCGGTGGGCAACCAGGTGATCGGGATGTTCAAGGAGACCTCGCTGGTCAGCGTGCTCGGGGTGGCCGAGCTGCTGCAGAGCGTGCAGCTGATCTACGCGCGGACCTACCAGACGATCCCGCTGCTGATCGTGGCCTGCCTGTGGTACCTGGTCATGACCCTCGCGCTGAGCTACCCGCAGTCGCTGATCGAGAAGAAGTACTCCCGCTCGAAGTCCCGCGTGGCCACCGGCGCCGGAGCACCCCCGCTCCCACTCGACGCGGCCCTGACCAGTGAGGCGAGGTGACCGACATGACCGACATGACCAACGTGACGACCAACCCGACCACCAGCGTGACAACCAACCCCACCAACCCGGCCAAGGGCGGGGTGGATGGCGTGGGCACGGTGTACGCGCGTGCCCTGCGCAAGTCCTTCGGGGACCGGGTGGTGCTGGACCGGATCGACCTGGACGTGCGCTGCGGGGAGATCGTCTGCCTGATCGGGCCCAGCGGGTCGGGCAAGTCGACCCTGCTGCGCTGTGTCGACGGGCTCGAGGAGATCGACCGCGGGATCCTGCGGGTCAACGGCGAGGACCTCGGCTTCCGCGAGGAGCAGGGCAGCTACCAGGCGCTGACCCGCCAGCAGATCGCCGCGCAACGGACCCGGATCGGGATGGTGTTCCAGTCGTTCAACCTGTTCCCGAACATGACCGCCCGCGAGAACGTCATGTCCGGCCCGGTCCTGGTCAAGGGCACCGCGAAACGCCAGGCCCGCGAACGGGCCGAGTCGCTGCTGGCCAGCGTGGGGCTCGACGGGCACGGCGAGCACTACCCGTGGCAGATGTCCGGCGGGCAGCAGCAACGCGTCGCGATCGCCCGCGCCCTGGCGATGGACCCGCAGGTCATGCTCTTCGACGAACCGACGTCCGCCCTGGACCCCGAACGCGTCGGGGAGGTCCTGGCCGTCATGAAGGACCTGGCCCAACGCGGCATGACGATGATGGTCGCCACCCACGAGATGGGCTTCGCCAAGGAGGTCGCCGACACCGTCATGTTCATGGACGGCGGCCTCGTCGTCGAACAAGGCCCACCCCAGGACCTGCTGTGCAACCCCCGAGAGGCGCGCACCCAGAAGTTCCTCGAAAAGGTGCTGTGACCCTCGCGGTTCGGTACCGCCTGCCGGTGCCCATAGGGGTGTCGTCATCGGCGAGGCAACGGGATCACCGGGGCGTGGTCCGGCGTGGCGCCGAGCAACTGACTGTTCGTCTATGTAGACTGTCGACAGTTTGGAGCTCGGCGCCAACGTCGTCTGAGCAACCGGACGCGCACGCAGGGTGTGCAAACGCTGTGTACCGGAACCATCGTTCTGGACTTCTGAGGGGAGCCGCGCTGTGGCAGGCAAGACCGTTTCGTCGACATCGATCCCAAGAACCACTCTCGCATCCATGGTCGGAGAGCGGATGCGGTCCGACATCATCGAGGGTGTGCTGCGGCCTGGAACGCAGCTCAACGAGGTGGAGCTTGCGGCGAGCTTCGGCGTCAGTCGGGGACCCGTGCGCGAGGCCGTCCAGCGGCTGATCCAGGAGGGCCTCCTGCGCAGCGAGCCGCACCGCGGAGTCTTCGTGCCCATGTTGGGCGCCGCGGACATCGCCGACATCTACCTGGCCCGTGAGGCGCTGGAGACTGCAGCGCTGCGACGGGTCACGGGGACCTCGCGGGCGGTGTCGTCGTACAAGGCTCTGGACCGGATCGTCCGCGCGATGGAGTCGGCCGAGAAGTCCGACGACTGGAGGACGGTCGTCGACCGGGACCTGGATTTCCACACAGCGCTCGTGGTCGCCGCCGACAGTCCGCGGCTGGAGCGCATGTTCACCACCGTGATCTCCGAGACCCGGCTGTGTCTTGCCATCCTGATGGACGCGTACGACCGCGAGGACCTCGTGCGACGCCGCGACGACCTGGTGGAGGAGCACCGCCAGATCCTCGACCTGGTCCGCGCCGATGACGCAGAGGGGGCCGTTGCGGTGCTGAAGAAGCATTTCGACGGCGCGAGGGGCACGCTCAAGCGAGGAATGGGAGCGGACGCCGAGCGGCCGTACGCGGGCTGACCCGGCTCCCCGAGGAGCCTGCACACGCGCTCGCCCTGGCGTCGATCTTCGGCAAGCGACTGAGGCCTTGCGCGAGGGTGGGGGCCTGGATCCAACCAGGGTCGACCAGGCCCCCCGCCCTTCAGCTGACGCGGTCTTTGAGCTTGTAGTAGGCGCCGGCGACGGGCAGGAACCACGGCGGACCGAAGTGCCCGGGAATGCGACGGAACCTGAGATCGCCCCAGACGTTCGCCTCGGAGACCCCGGACATGTACTCGGCCATCTGGCGCCCCATGTACGTGGCCATCTGCACTCCGTGCCCGGCATACCCCATGGAGTAGTAGACGCCGTCGTGTTCCCCGGCGTGGACGAGACGGTCGATGCTCATGTCCACCAGACCTCCCCAGCAGTAGTCGACTCTGGCGCCCGCGAGCTGGGGGAAGAAGTTCACCATGGCGTCCCTGAGGAGCTTCCCGCTCTTCTCGTCGGACTGGGGGTTGGACATCGCGAACCGCGCGCGGCCGCCGAACAGCAGGCGGTTGTCGGGCGTGATGCGGAAGTAGTTCAGGAGGTTCTTGGAGTCCGAGGCCACCCGTCGATGGGGCAGGATGTCGTCGCACACGCTGCGGTCGAGCGGCTCGGTGGCGATGATGAAGCTGCCGACCGGAGCGATGCGGACCTGGTGCCAGCGGAACGGGCGGCGGGTGTAGGCCCCGGTTGCCAGAAGGACCTGGTCTGCGTGGATCCGGCCTCGAGGGGTCTCGAGCTCGTGGCTCGAGCCGCGCTTGGTCAGGCTCAGCACGGGCGCCTTCTCGTGGATCGTCACTCCGGCGCGTTCGGCTGCGTCACCGAGTCCCCGGATGTACTTGCCGACGTGGAGACTGGCGCTCTGCGACTCGACCATTCCGCCGTGGAACGCGTCCGACCCGATCTCGCGACGCAGCTCGGCCTTCGGGACCAGCTGGGTCTCCAGGCCCAGGCGCGTGTTCAACAGCTCGTGGGTCTTCTGGAACCCCTCGTAGTGCGCGGGCTTGGATGCGAGGTTGAGCTTGCCGGGACGCCCGAAGTCGCAGTCGATCTGTTCCTCCGTCACGAGCTTCTCGATGAGGTCGATCGCCTCGGTGTAGGCGTTGTAGCGCCGCACGGCGGTGTCGAAGCCCATCGTGTCCACCGCCTGTCGGATGCCGACCGACATGCCGGTGGTCGCCATGCCGCCGTTGCGACCTGAGGCACCGAACCCAACGGTGTGCTGCTCGAACAGGTCCACCTTCGCTCCACCTCGAGCCAGATGCAGCGCGGCCACGACGCCGGTCAGGCCCCCGCCGATCACGGCCACGTCGGTGCGTCCCTCCACGCTGGTCCTCGACCTCGCCGAAGAACCCTGCGGGGCGGTGTCGAGCCAATAGGACGTGAACTTCATTTCGTACTCCTCACGAGTGGTTGGTCGGCGACTCGGCCAGCCATAGGGCTGTCGACTGCGGTCACCGAGAAGCCGGGTGTCGGAGCCGCCTTGACACCCCACGAGGCTACTCCTACTGTTAACAGTTAACAACCGACGTTGGACATGGAGACGTCGATCAACCTTGGAGGACTCGTGGCATTCGAGAACAAGCCGAAGTTCGTGACGTTCGACATGAACGGAACGCTGATCAAGTTCAGCATCAACGACGCGATGCGTGAGGTCCTGGGCGACCGGCTGCCGGCCGAGGTCGCCGATGAGTACCTGCGGATCTGCAAGGCGTACCGGATCGACGAGTGCACCGGCGCGTACCAGCCGTTCCACCAGATCGTCGCTCGTTCCATGGAACGCGCCTCGCGCAAGGTCGGTCTCGAGTTCCGCGAGGACGACGCGCGAGCGGTGTACGAGATCGTCCCCACCTGGGGCCCGTACCCCGGTGTCACCGACGCGCTGAACCGCCTGGCCGAGGCAGTCCCGCTGGTCATCATCACCAACAGCGACACGGCCCATGCCGTGCGCCTCGCGGAGAACCTCAAGGCCCCGTTCGAGGTCATCATCAGCGCTGAGGAGATGGGCGTCTACAAGCCGCGGCTCGCTGCGTTCGAGTACCTGTTCGACAAGCTCGGCGTGACACCCGACGAGCTCGTCCACGTCTCCGCCAGCCCGATGTACGACCACCGCCCCGCGGCCATCATGGGCATCGAGAACAAGGTGTACGTCGACCGCGGCTTCGAGCACGACGAGCACTGGCTCGGCTACGAGCGGATCACCGACATCGCCGAGCTCCCCGTCCTCTTCGGCCTGCCGCGTCCTGCTGCCTCCTAAGAGAGACCTCAGACCGATGAGCGTCACCACGACGGGCTCGGCTTCAGATCGGCTCCGAGCCCTTGGCCTTGACCTTCCCAGCCTCGCGGACAACCCGTACTACGTGGACCACCGGGCGGTGGGCTCCAGCATCCACATCTCGGGCCAGCTCCCCTTCAAGGACGGTGCGCTGCTGGGTCAGGGCGTTGTCGGCCGGGACGTCGACCTGGAGACGGCGCGAGAGCTCGCGCGCCATGCCGCACTGAACTGCCTCGCCGCCGCTGTGCAGGCGGTGGGAGATCTGGACCAGGTCCGGATCGTGCAGATGCTGGTCTTCGTGGCCAGCGCGCCGGACTTCGGTCTGCAGTCGAAGGTCGCCAACGCGGCCAGTGAGCTGCTCATCGACGTGTTGGGCGAGAACGGACGGCATGCCCGAACCGCGATCGGTGTCGCCGGGCTGCCGCTCAACACCCCTGTCGAGATCCAGATGGTCTGCACTCCGGTGTAGGCCGGGACGGTCGACGGCGGTCCGGACCGTCGTCGATCGGTCCCACTGGTCAGCATTCGAGGACCTCAGCCCCAAGGCCCTCGACCACTTCCACACGCAATCCCGAGGAGTGCCGCGTGAACCGGCTCCAACGAGCACTCGACACCCTGGTCGAGCGGGTCAGCACCCCCGCGCCGATCGTGCTGGTCGACGTCATGCAGGACAACATCGAGCGCATGCAGCGCATCGGCGAGCAGCATGGTTTCGACGTCAGGCCACACGTCAAGACGCACAAGTGTGTGGAGATCGGTCGGCGCCAGGTCAAGGCAGGGGCGGTCGGGATCACGGCCGGCAACGTCGGTGAGGCCGAGGTCTTCGCGGCCGCTGGGTTCGACGACATCTTCCTCGCCTATCCCATCTGGCCCGCGGGAGCGAAGGGCGAGCGGATCCGCCGGCTCGCCGAGTCCACCCGGCTGCGGGTGGGAGTCGACAACGTGGGGGCCATCGATGCCCTCGCCGACGCGATGGGCGACGAACCGGACCGGCTCCAGATCGTCGTCGAGGTGGACTGTGGTGCCCGTCGTTCCGGCGCGCCGCCCGCGCTTGCGGGCGACCTCGCGCTCGCCGCCCGCAAGCGCGGCCTCGTGCCGGTGGGGGTGTTCACGTATCCAGGACACGGCTGCACCAGTCGGGACGCTCGCCAGCGCGCCGCGCAGGACCAGCTCGAAGCGCTCACCACCGCCGTGCGCAGCCTCGCCGATGTCGGGGTCACGGCAGAGGTCGTCAGCGCTGGGTCCACACCCACCATCGAGTTCACCACCGGCGGCTTGATCACCGAGATCCGCCCCGGCGAGTACGTCTTCTACGACCTGAACAACACCCGCCTCGGCGCCTGCACCGAGGACCAGATCGCCCTGTTCGTCGCGGCGACGGTGGTCAGCGACTGGGTCCCAGACCAGGTCATCCTCGATGCAGGGAGCAAAGCCCTAAGCCGCGAAGGCAGCCTCGAGCGCGGCTTCGGCGGTGTCGCCGGCACAAGGGCGGTCCTGGCGAAGCTCAACGAGTACCACGGGTTCCTCGCACTGCCCGCCGGGGAGCTTCGTCCGAGCGTAGGCAGCGTGGTGCCGGTGGTGCCGAACCACGTCTGCCCCGTCGTCCTCAACTTCGAGGAGTACATCGTCACCGACAGCACCGGCACGTCGCTGCAGCGGTGGCCGGTCGACGCCCGCGGATTTCTCAACTGACCTCCGGGAGGCTCTCCATCCGAGTCCCCCATCGGCCGTATCAACCTGTGAAGGAATGCCTGACATGAGACTCGAGAAGGTGACAGCGCTGGTGACCGGCGCCAGCAGCGGCATCGGAGAGGCCGTGAGCGCGCGGTTCCGTCGCGAAGGCGCGCGGCTGCTCCTCACCGGCCGGAGGGAGCAGCTCGACACCGCTGGGCCCGAGGACCTGTACGTCCCCGGTGACCTCAACGACGAGGCGTTCGTCGAGGACCTGGCCCACCGAGCCGCCGAGGCTGTCGGCACCGTGGACGTCGTCGTCCTGAACCACGGCCTGCAGGTCAGCGGCCCGCTCACCGAGACGTCCTACGAGGACGCGAGGAACGCGTTCGACAGCAACCTGCTCAGCGCGTTCCTGGTGATGAAGCACTTCGCCCCCCTGATGCCGCCCGCCGGAGGGGCATTCGTCTGCGTCAGCTCACGGCTCGGCATGGTCGGCAAGCCGAATGAAGTCCTGTACTCCGCCGCCAAGGGAGGGCTGATCATGCTCGCCAAGGGCGCGGCGATCGAATGGGCCCCGCGCAACATCCGCGTCAACGTCGTGGCTCCGGGCCTGACCGCCACGCCGATCATCGAGGCGTCGTTCCAGCGCCGCCACGACCCCGAGGCGTACCGCCGCGAGCGGGAGGCCCAGATCCCGCTCCAACGCCTCGCCACCCCCGATGAGGTCGCGGACGCGATCCTCTTCCTCGCATCGTCAGAGTCTTCGTACATCACCGGAGCGGTCCTCCCCGTCGACGGCGGGTACACCGCCTTCTGAGTACCCCCGCACCTGTCGCGCGTGAGGCCGGTGCGCACCGCTCCATTGACAGCGCTTTTGCGGGGCCGCACTCTCGGTGCAGGCCTTCCCAAAGGGCTGAGCGGAGGCGATGGGCATGACGATTGTGAAGTCGGAGATTCACAAGGCCTTGCCCCCGGAGCTGACCAGCTTCGTCGGGCGCCGCCAGCAGCTGGCAGAGATCCGCGAGATGCTGTCCGGCAGTCGGCTGGTGACGCTGACCGGCGTGGGTGGCGTCGGCAAGACCCGGCTCGCGCTGAAGACCGCCGCGAGCGTGCGACGTGCCTTTCCCGACGGCGTGTGGTTCATCGAGCTGGCGGCGCTGGACGACCCGCAGCTGCTGCCGCACACCGTCGCGAGCGCATTGGACCTGCATCATGTGTCCGAGGCCCCGCTCGCCGACCTCACCGACCATCTCGAGGACAAGCGGCTGCTGATGGTGCTGGACAACTGCGAGCACCTGACCGAGTCGTGCGCGGTCGTGGTCGGCAAGCTGCTCGCTGCGGCACCAGGCTTGCACGTGTTGGTGACCAGTCGACACGTGCTGGGCGTCGAGGGCGAGCAGGTCCTGGCGGTCCCGCCGCTGAGCACGCCGGCGGATGCCGCTGCTCCGGCAGGCGCGATATCGCACTACGAGGCGGTGGCTCTGCTCGTGGACCGCACCAAGGCGGTGGATCGCGAGTTCCAGGTCACCGAGGAGAACCGAGGCATGGTGGTCGAGCTCTGCCGACGGCTGGACGGCCTGCCGCTCGCTCTCGAGCTCGCCGCGGTCTGGCTGCGCGCGCTCTCACCCGCGGAGATCCTCGAACGGCTCGAGGACCGGTTCGAGCTGCTCACCAGCGGACGCCGCGGCGGTCCCGCGCGTCAGCACGCGCTGGAAGCGGCGATCGCGTGGAGCTTCGACCTGTGTTCTCCGGAGGAGCAGCTGCTGTGGGCGCGCCTGTCCGTCTTCTCGGGCGGCTTCGACCTGGACGCGACCGAGGAGGTCTGCGCCGGCGAAGGCGTCACCCGGCAGAACGTGCTCCCGGCGCTGGCCGGTCTCGTCGACAAGTCGATCGTCGCACGTGAGCACGACCTGGAGCACGGGGCTTCGTGGTACCGAATGTTGGAGACGATCAGACAGTACGGTGCACGGCGCCTGCCCCCATCGGACGCCCGCGCGATCCGCCTTCGGCACCGGGAGCGCTACCGGAAGCTGGCGAATGCGTTCGCCGCGGAGTTCTTCACCCCCCAGCAGGCGGAGTGGTACGTCCGGATGGCCCGGGAGCACGGCAACTTCCGCGCAGCCCTGGACTTCTGCCTCAGTGAACCCGGGGAGGCGGCGACCGCCCTGGACATCGCCGCACCGCTGTGGCCCTGGTGGCACGCCGGCCACCTTCACGAGGGATACCGGTATCTGCTTCGCGGGCTGGGGCTTTCCACCGAGCCGACGCTGAGCCGCGGATACGGGCTGTTCGCGACGAGCAACCTCGCGATCCACCTGAGCGAGTTCGACCGAGCACGGGCGCTGCTCGCCGAGGCCGGTGAGCTCAGCGACCGGTTCGGAGACGAGCTGTTGTCGGCGCGCGTCAAGCAGGGCCAAGGGCACGCCCTGTTGCACAGCGGCCACCCGGCCGAGGCCGTGCCGTTCCTGGAAGCCGCCCGCGATGCCGCCCGGCGGCTCGGCCAGCCCAGGGACGAGTGGCGCAGCGTGCACCTCCAGTCCTTGGCGATGATGTTCCTCGACGACCCGCGGGCCGAGGACCTCAGTCGACAGGCCGTGGGGCTGGCCGAGGAGCATGCGGCAGAGTCGTCGAAAGGCTGGGCACTGTGGGGCCTGGGTCTCGCCCAGTGGCGCGCTGGCCGGCACCAGGACGCCACCAGCTCACTGCGGAACGGCATCCGGCTGTTCCTACCCATGCGGAACCTCAACGGGGTCAGCGTCTGCGTCGAGGCCCTGGCCTGGTGCGCGGCATCCTCCAGCCCCGACGAACGTGCGGCGCGCCTGCTCGGAGCAGCGGATGCCGTCTGGGGGACCATCGGTGGGAACGTGTCTCAGGCGGTCTACCGACAGTTCGACCAGCGTTCGGAGGAGCAGGTGCGGTCCGCGATCGGTGACCGTCGTTTCGATGTGGCGTACGCAGAGGGCTCGGCATGCTCGGCGGACCAGGCGGTGGACCTCGCGTTGTCCCAGGCCTCCGGTCACAGCGGCTCCTCTCGGACCACAGCGACGGGCACCGGGACACCCGGCGGCCTGACCCGTCGCGAGTGGGAGATTGCCCAGCTGCTGGCCGAGGGGTTGAGCAACAAGGAGATCTCAACGCGCCTGGTCATCGCACCGCGCACCGCCGAGACCCACGTCGAGCACATCCTGACCAAGCTGGGATTCACCTCCAGGACGCAGGCCAGCTCGTGGGTCATCGAGCAGCAGGGCCGCTGAGCTCGAAGCTGACCCGAACGACCCACACCTCACGCGCCTCACGGGTCAGGCGGCAGCCCGGCCACCTCGTGGGCGTGCCACGAGAATCGCCCCTGCGAGGTGCTCGACATACGGCAGGTCGTTGCGCTGGATCCACACCGTCCCGTCCATGCCCTGTCCCACCGAGGCCAGTGGATGATCCATGCCCTCCGTGTCGAACACGAGGTCGCCTGGGCGCAGCTGCGTCACAGGGATGACGCTGACCTCGCGCGCATAGGCCTGAGTCTCGACCCGGTATGCCGTAGGTGCGATGGACATGACAGCTCCTCGAGCAGACCTGCTACTGGGTGGTCCCGGCGATGCGCCGAGCCGAGGCACTGTGCCTCGCCAGGTTCTGCGTCATGCCCTTTACGCTCCCTGTCCAACGACCTCAGCGAATCGGGAGCGATACGTAGACCGGTGCGTATTTGGCCTGCCTCCGCGCGACAGAGCGGGGCATTCTGAAGGGACGCGCACGACAGGTCAGCCACCCGCGCCTACCTCGCGTCGGTGACGAAACGCGCGACGTCCTCCGCCGCCGGCTCCCGCCACGGCAGTCATCCGCGACCAGCACGGCCAACAGAACAACACCAGACCACGAAGCTTGGTTCATGTGGTGCCGACGCCACTTCTCGGCTGGTCCTCATACGTGGCCGCGATCTCCGTCAACACCTGGTGAAATGCCATCTCGGTCGCCGCGCGAACTCTGTCCTGGCGGTGGGCCACGAGCACACGCCGGCTCGGGGCAGTGTCTCCGAGCGAAAGGATGCGAACGCGAGGGTGTTTGTTGACGACGGCGGTACGCGGCGCGAGCGCGATCCCGAGCCCGACGCTCACCATGGCCTGAGCCTCCTGATAGTCATTGGCACGGAAGGAGATCTGTGGCTCGAAGCCCGCTGCGAGCGCGCTACGGGACAGAACCTCGACGACGGGATGCTGGTTCGAGCGGATGATCCACCGTTCGGTTGCCAGCGCAGCCATGTCTACCTGCTTCTTGCGGGCCAAGGGGTGGTCGACGGACACGATGAGCACTGTCGGATCGGTGAACAGCGGAGTGAGGGCCAGCTGACTCGCCTCGACCCTGCCCCACTCGTAGTCCCACAGCAGTGAGAGGCCGACCACACCCTCCTCCAGCATCTCGATGAGCTCGGACTCGCGGGCGCTTCGGATGTTGAGCTGGATCGACGGGTAGAGCTGACCGAAGCGCTTCACAGCAAGGGGGAGGAAGCTGCTGCCGACCGTAGGAAAGGTGCCGAGCTCGAGGCTTCCGCGACGCAGCCCGGCGATGTCGCGTAGATCGCTCTCGGCGGCTGCCATCTGTCGGAACACCTTGCGTGCGTGGACGGCCAGGACATGTCCGGCTTCGGTAGGCACCATCCCTCGGGCATGTCGCTGGAGCAGCGGCATCCCGACTTCGAGCTCGAGGCGGCGAAGCTGTTGCGAGAGCGCGGAGGGCGTATAGGCCATCGCTTCTGCGGCCGCCGTGACCGAGCCGTGTTCGACCACACGGAGGAGCACTTCGAGACGTCGAAGATCGAGCACCGGCGATCCTTTCACTTGTGCTTAATGGCTCTGAAGTCTGGCACGTCGATCACTTCATTCAAACCACAGGGCGAGGGCGCGCTCGTCTGCTCACTACGACGCCGGCCGTGGACGTCGGGCCGCAAACCAGCCGACGGCATTCTGGCTGCTTTGAATGAAGAGGCCATTAAAGGTCATGTAGAAATCCGCGCTGGTGCTACAGAGACGCGTCCTCCAATCTGGGTCGAAGCCCAACTCACCAGGAGGACCAGCGTGACGACCATTCCAGCGACGTGGATGCGTGGCGGAACGAGCAAGTGCTGGGTCTTTCGTCGAGACGACCTCGAGGTACCCGGCGTCGACCTCGACGACGTGCTCCTCGCACTCTTCGGCAGCCCGGACTCTCGGCAGCTCGACGGCGTCGGCGGTGCGACGTCGACGACGAGCAAGGCCGTGATCCTGGCCCCATCCGCACACGAAGGCATCGACGTCGAGTACACCTTCGCGCAGGTCGGCATCGAAGAGGCGAAGGTCGACTGGGGTAGCAACTGCGGCAACTGCTCAGCCGTCGTCGCGCCGTACGCCGTGCGTAGTGGTTGGGTTGCGGCGACCGGCGATCGGACCAGCGTGCGCGTCCTCAACACGAACACGAACCAGCTCATGGTCCAGCAGGTGGCCACCAGTGCCGGTGGCCTGGATGACACTCCCACGACGACCATCCCCGGGGTCGCCCGGCCCGGGGCCCGCGTCGACCTCGGGTTCGTGGCACCGGCGGGTCGCAGCACGGGGGCCTTGTTTCCTTCCGGCGAGCGGACCGACCTTCTGGCTGTGGAGGGCCGCGGCATCAGCGCCACGCTGGTGGACGCGGGGGCCCCGGTGGTCGTGGTTCGCGCCGAGGACTTCGGGCTGAGCGGCAGCGAGACACCGGCCCAGCTCGACGAACAGAGAGGCCTGCTGTCAACCCTCGACGAGCTTCGCCGAGCCGGAGCGGTCGCCATGGGCTTGGCCTCGGAGAGGCCACTGGCCGAGCGGGCGATACCGAAGCTCGCGCTCGTGGCCGCCCCCAACCGTGACCAGCAGTCGAACGGCGCGGTCCTCGTGGTCCGCATGCTGTCTATGGGCAAGGTCCATCCCGCACTCCCCATCACGGGCAGTGTGGCTCTCACCCTGGCCGCTCGCGCGGCGGGCACGGTCGTGGCCGACCTGTTGGCCGACGAAGGCTGGGCCGCCAGTGACGAGTTCGTGATGCTCACGCCAGCGGGCACCGTCGCGACGACCTACTCCGTCGTGGACGGACAAGAAGTGGTGTCCGCCGTGCGCACCTACCGCCGCCTGGTCGAGGGCCACATCGAGCTGCCACTGACTGCGCGGCAGCCGCAGGACCTGGAGTCCGCCAGCGCCTAGACCGCGCCAGCGTCGCTCACGCTCCTCCCCACTCCCCAGACCACCCGGCACAGCGCCGTCCGAGAGAAGGTCGAACCGATGAACCGCCCTGAACACATCTTGCCCCGCACCGGTGGCGACGAGCAGGCTGATCCCGAGGTGACCAGTCAGGAACCAGAGTCCGCGGCCGTGCCGAACCACGAGGATCCGGCCACCGTCGCAGACGACGAGTCCGGCGACGATCTTCCCCTCCCCACCCGCCGAACGGCGTTGAGCGTCATGGGTGGATTCGCCATCCTTGCCGCGGCGGGCACGCTGCTCGGCAGCGACCTGCTCCATCCGCCGGCATCGACTGCAGACGGCGACTACGCCGGCGAGACCGTCGAGTTCCTCATCCCACTGGCCGAGGGCGGCGGGACCGACACGTGGGCACGGTTCATCGGCACACAGCTCACCCGCGCCATCCCGGGCTCCCCCGGCTTCGCTCCCACGAACGAGTCCGGCGGCGAGGGCATCACCGGTACGAACCACTACGTCAGCTCAGCGAAGCCGGACGGCACGGAGCTGCTCGTCAGCACTGCGACGACTGTCGTGCCGTGGCTCCTGAGACGACAGGCCGTTCGCTACAACTTCACCGACCTCGTCCCGATCCTGGCCAACGGCACAGGAGCCGTCGTCTACGCCCGCACGGCGGCAGGAGTCGCCGGCCTCGAGGACCTCGTCGACCGACCCACCCCGCTGAAGTTCGGTGGGATCGCCGCGACCGGTCTCGACCTGACCACCCTGCTCGCGTTCGACCTGCTCGAGATGGACGTCAGCGCCACCTTCGGCTTCGAGGGCCGCGGCCCGGTCAACCTGGCCCTACAGCGCGGCGAGGTCGACATCGACTACCAGACGACCTCGGCGTACGCCTCCGCGGTCAAGACGCTGCTCGAGGAGAAGAGCGCCGTTGCTCTGTTTTCCCTGGGCCAGCTAGACGAGAACCGCAACGTCGTCCGCGACCCGAACTTCAAGGACCTGCCCACCGTCGTCGAGGCCTACGAGACCCTGCACGGGACCGCTCCGACGGGCCCGAAGCTGGAGGCGTACAAGACCGTTCTGGGCGTGACATACACGTACCAGAAGGGTCTGTGGGTTCCTCCGCAGACCCCGCCCGAGGCGATCGAACTGATGCGGTCGACCGCGGAGAAGCTCGGCGCGTCAGCAGCGTTCCAGAAGTCTGCCGCCAAGGTGCTCGGGGGCTACCCGCTCGACGCCGGCGCGGACCTACGCCAACGGATCGCCACCGCGTATGCCGTCAGCCCCCAGGTCCGCAGCCACGTCGTCGACCTGCTCACCTCCACCTACAACGTCAAGATCGATTGAGGCCGTCATGTTCGACGCAGCACTGAGTGCCCTCCAGTCCCTCGCCCAACCGTCGCTCCTGTTCATGCTCATGATCGGCGTGGCCGCGGGCCTCGTCATGGGGCTCATCCCCGGCCTCGGCGGCACCGGCGCCGTCGCCATCCTGCTGCCTGTCACGTTCGGGATGGAGCCGGCACAGGCCTTCGCCCTGCTCATCGGGGCCCTGGCCGTCGTCCACACCTCCGATACCGTCTCCGCGGTGCTGCTGGGAGCACCGGGCTCAGCCTCTGCCAGCGTGACGATGCTGGACGGGTACGCCATGGCGCGCCGAGGACAGGCGAAGCGCGCCTTGTCGCTTGCCTTCCTCAGCTCCATGGCAGGTGGTCTGATCGGCGCACTCGGTCTCACGCTCGCCATCCCGCTCGCCCGGCCGCTCGTGCTCTCGTTCGCGAGCCCGGAGCTCTTCATGCTCACGGTTCTCGGTGTGTCACTGGCCGCGGTCCTGTCACGCGGGAACGTCGTCAAAGGGGTTCTCTGCGGTCTGCTCGGCCTGCTGCTCGGCATGGTCGGCACGTCACCGACCACGGCTGAGGAACGCTTCACCTTCGGCAGCCTCTTCCTGGGCGACGGCCTGTCGCTCGTCGCGGTAGCGCTGGGCATCTTCGGCCTGGCCGAGATCGCCACCCGCGTCGGTCAGCGTCGCACCAGCCGCAACCTCATCACCCTCGGCGGCGGCTGGGGCGCCGGCATCCGGGAGTGGCTCACGCACTGGAGCCAGGTGATCCGCGGTTCGCTCATCGGCATCTGGGCCGGCATCCTTCCGGGAGTCGGTGCCACCGCCGGCACGTGGCTGGCATACGGCCAGGCCGTCGCGACCGCCAAGGACAAGCGCACCTTCGGCAAGGGCGACCCGCGCGGCATCGTCGGCCCCGAGAGCGCGAACAACTCAGTTGAGGCCGGAGACCTCATTCCCACACTGCTCTTCGGCATCCCCGGAGGCGTGCCCTCAGCAATGCTCCTCGGGATGCTCCTGACCTACGGCATCCAGCCTGGACCCGCCATCGTCACCGAGCACCTCAATCTTCTCTACCTGATCATCTGGTGCTTCGCGATCGCCAGCATCGTCGGTGCGTTCCTCTGCTTCCTTGGGACGCCGACCCTGGCCAAGCTCACCAAGGTGCCCTTCGCCGTCCTTGGCCCCGGTCTGCTGGTCGTCATGCTTCTCGGTGCCTTCCAGGGCGGCGGCCAGATCGGCGACCTGTGGGTGATGATCGCCCTCGGATTTGTCGGCTGGGTCCTCAAGGCGACCGACTCCCCTCGAGCGCCGTTCCTCATCGGGTTCGTGCTGGCCATCCCCATGGAGCGCTACTACTACCTGACCGCCACACTCAACGACGGGCTCGGTTGGATGTCGCGGCCCTGGGTCCTGGTCTTCCTCGCCGTGCTGATCGGCCCCGCGCTGTGGGCTCTCGTCAAGTGGGCTCGCAGGCGCCGCAACATCGCCGGCGACGACGGGCACGGCATCGCCGCCGCACTACTGCACGACGACGATGAGGGCGAGACGGACGGCCTGCTCAAGAACTCGCCGTGGTCGCTCGCGGTCGCCGTCGGCTCCGTCACCGTGTGCGCCGCCGCACTCGTGGCCAGCAGCGGGTTCTCCCCGGAGGCCCAGCTGCTGCCGCGGCTGGTGTCCGTCGCCGGCATCCTCGTGGGATTGGTGCTGCTCATCCAGGAGCTGCGTGCCCGACAGCTGTGGACGCGCGGGCGCACAGCCGAGCGGCTCACGGTGCGAACGGCCCTGCGGACCTTCACCCTGATGGTCGGATTCCTCGCCCTCGTCACCATCGTCGGCTACCTGGCTGCCGTACTGGTCTTCGTGCCGGCGTACCTGCTCTTCGTGGCACGAGCACGCACCCGCACCACGGTCATCTACACCGTCGTCCTCGGCGCGGCGCTGATCGCGCTGCCATCCCTCATACCGGTCGACCTGCCCACCGGCCTGCTCGGATGAGCCCCCGGGACCAACCCCGCAACCCGAACACGGAAATGCCAACTCTCCGAGTCAGGAGCACCTCATGACGATCGCCGTCGTTCACTCCGCAACCCCGCCCGGCCGCGCCGCACTCCTCGCAGGAGCCCAAGAGGCACTGCTTCGCCTCGAGGACCTCGTCATCGCCGTGGCGGCCGGCTCCGGACCCGTGACCGTCGAGGAGGTCCGGGAGCAGCTCGGACCCACCGCGAGCCAGCTCGACGAAAAGGGACTCACCATCGGCATCGGGCGCTCCCAGCTCAGCGACGCCAGCGATGCCGTCGTGCAGATCGCACAGGAGAACGACGCACGGCTCCTCGTGCTGGGCCTGAGACGCCGCACCCCCGTCGGCAAGCTCATCATGGGGAGTCTCGCCCAACGCATCCTGCTCGAGGCGACGTGCCCCGTCCTCGCCGTCAAGGCCTGAGCCGGCACCCCCCGAGGCAGTCCGCCACCTGCTCCGAACTGAACGCGTGAGACCAGATGTGGAAGCGCCGGCCGGAGTCCTTGGCTCCGACCGGCGTCTCCACAGGTGAATGGCGGTGGCGGTGGGAGCCGTCGTTGGAGTGGAAAGCGAACCCTGCCGAACCACGGGCCAGTGAGGGCGCTCGGTCGTTGACCCGGACTGATCGCTGGCCGAGCTCCTTGTCGGCCCCGGATGCGCCTTCACGTCCGGATGCGGAATCCTGCGGTCAGCTGGTGCTCGCGCCGTGAGCTGGGGCCGACGCGGAGCGTGAACTCCCCTGGTTCGACCACGCGGCGGCTGTCCGCTGTGACGAGGGAACAGCGCGAGGCCGGAATGCTGATGTCGACGTCCAGGCTTTCGCCGGGCGCGATCTCGGCGTGGGTGAATGCCTTCAGCTCCTGCTCGGCCCAGGTGACGCTGGTGGTCAGATCGCTGACGTAGGCCTGAACCGTTTCCAGGGCTGGGCGGCTGCCGTTGTTGGTGAGTCGAACCGTCGCGTTGACGGTGCCGTCCGCGGGGACTTCCGGGTCGTGCACATTCAGGCCGGAGTAGGCGATGGTGGTGTAGGTGAGGCCCTCGCCGAAGGCGAACAGGGGGTCCTGGGTGAGGTCCGCGTAGCGGCTCCCATGCTGACCTCGGATCTGGTTGTAGTAGACCGGCTGCTGTCCGACGTGACGTGCGAAGGAGATCGGGAGTCGACCGCTGGGTTCGATGAGTCCGAGGAGGAGCTCGGCGGCGGCGCGGCCCCCGCGCATGCCGGGGTTGAACGCCTCGATGAGTGCTGCCGCGTTCAGTGCCGACTCCGGGAGGGTGCTCGGCTTGGACTGGATCAGGACGACGATCATCGGTGTGCCGGTGGCGGCGATCGCGTCCAGCAGCGCGATCTGGCCGCCTTGGAGGTCGAGCGTGGCGGTCGAGCGCCCCTCGCCCGTAAGGGCGATGGTGTCCCCCACGACCACGACGGCGTAGTCGGCAGCCACCGCGGCGGCCACCGCCTCTGAAAGCTGTTCCTCGTCGACCGATGCGGGAGTGAACACGGGTGCCTGCGGTTGGCCGTCGGGCCCGATGCCCCACTCGCGGTCGAACGCGGGGCTTGCGATGTCGGCTCCGCGGGCATGCGTAACGGTCCAGTCGGCGGGTGCGACGGCGCGCAGGCCGTCGAGCACCGTCTCCACCAGGTCGCGTGGGTGTCCGTCGGGCATCCACGGAACCTGTCCGGAGTCGCCCGCCCAGTCACCGAGCGTGGCTTCCGGGCTGTCGGCGTTGGGGCCGATGACCGCGATCGTGCGCGGCGTGCCCTGGCTTGCGGCGCGGCCGGCTCCGTCCGAGGTCAGCCCGCCTTCGAGGGGCAGGATGCCGTCGTTGCGCAGCAGCACCAACGAACGACGGGCGGTCTCGAGGTTGAGGTCGGTGTGTTCGCGGCAACCGACCACCTTCGCCTGCCGCTCAGAGTCGGGGGTGCGGGGGTCCTCGAAGAGCCCGAGCTCGAACTTCAGCCGCAGGACCCGCCGCACCGCGTCATCGACCTGCTTCTCGTCGACCAGGCCGCGACCGACCGCTTCCTGCGCGGCCTCGAAGAACGCCGGTGTGGCCATGATGAGGTCGTTCCCGGAGTTGACAGCGACTGCCGCAGCCTCGAGGTAGTCGGCGCAGATTCGCTGGTCGTAGACCATCCGGCCGACGTTGTCCCAGTCGGTCACCAGCGTGCCAGTGAAGCCCCACTCGCTCTTGAGCACGTCGTTGAGCAGCCACCGATGGGCGGTGATGGGCACCCCTTCGATCGACTGGTAGCCGAGCATGAAGGTGCGGCAGCCGGCACGAGCGGCCTGCTCGAACGGGGGCAGGAACCACGAGCGCAGCTTGCGCGGACTGAGATCGGCTTCGCTCGCGTCGCGCCCACCCAGGGTCTCGGAGTAGCCCGCGAAGTGCTTGGCGCACGCCAGCACGGCGCTCGGGTCGCTGAGGCCCTCACCCTGATAGCCGCGCACCATCGCCGCCCCCAGCTCACCGATCAGGAACGGGTCCTCACCGAACGTCTCGTTGACACGGCCCCAGCGCAGGTCGCGGGTGATGCACAGCACCGGCGAGAACGTCCAGTGGATGCCGGTCGCCGCGATCTCGGTCGCGGCCGCTCGCGCGACCCGCTGGAGCAGGGCAGGATCCCAGGTGCAGGCCATCGCCAGCTGCGTCGGGAAGATGGTCGCGCCAGGCCAGAACGAGTGGCCGTGGACGCCGTCCTCGGCGGTGAGCAGCGGAATGCCGAGCCGTGTCCTGAGGGCAAGGTCGATGGCTTCCGGCATCCGCGCGGGTGACACATGCAGGATCGACCCGGCCAGCTTGCCCGACACGATCTCCTCGACGTCCCCATGCTCCGCGTCGAGCATCAGCAGCTGTCCGACCTTCTCCGAGAGGGTCATCCGTGACAGCAAGTCCTCGATCCTTGCTGCCACAGGCGCTTCCGGATCCAGGTACGCGGCATAGCGGACCGACTGTTTCACGGCATTCTCCAAGAGATGAGTGGTCAAAGGGTCATAGAGCTGATCGCAGACGGCGGTGCTTCGGTGGGAGCCGCCTGTCACTTCAGGCCGGTAATACCGATATCGGCGCACGAAGTGCGCCGGTGGCCGCCACCCTCCGGAGGCGCGGGCACCGCGTGCGTCTTGGCCAACACCGTCGTCAGCCGAACCGGCCGCTGTGTCGGATGCACCCGCATGTCGATGGTTGTCCCGCCCTCATGATGGCGGCGCTGTGGTTCCGCGCAGGATGAGATTGGTGGGGAGCACCATCCGTTCTTGCGGTGGGGTGCCCACCTCAGCGCCGAGCAGCTGCAGCAGCATCTGCGCGGCGGCTTGGCCCTGCCGTTCGACATTCTGGGCGACGGTGGTGAGGTCGAGGACGGGCGCCATCTCGTGATCGTCGATACTGACCACCGACATGTCTTGAGGCACCCGCAGGCCAGCACGGCGCAATGCCCATAGAGCGCCGAGGGCGAGCTCGTCGTACTCGGCGAAGACCGCGGTGGGCATGACCGGACCGGACAACAGCTCAGCCATCGCCGCGGCGCCACCCTGGATCCCATGGGGCCCCGAGACAACAAGGCGGGGGTCGGGTTCGATCCCCGCGGCGCCGAGCGCCTGCTCGTAGCCGAGCTGACGAGCGTTCGAGGGAGCGAAGTCAAACCAGAAGTCGTCCGGCGTACCGGCTATCAGCGCGATCCGCTCGTGCCGCAGATGCAGCAGGTGGCTGACTGCGCTTTTGGCGGCCGCCGCTTCGTCGATGCCCACAGACGGCGACCCGGGGATGGTGGAGCCGACGCTGACGAGCGGCATGTCGATCGAGCGGAGCGACAGGGTGTGCTCCTCCGTGAGGGGCATCGAGAGGGAAAGGATCCCGTCCACTTTCCTGGCGAGGGGCATTCGCTGGAAGAAGTGGTCACGGATGTCGGCGTTGCCGAGATGGTAGAGCAGCACGTCATAGCCGCGGTCCCTCATGTAGTCCACTGCCGCGGATGTGACGGTGCCGAAGAACCACCGGGTGATGAACGGCACGATCACGGCGACGGTGCGCCGCGGCCCCGCTTGCTCGGTCAGTGCCTGCAGGGCTGTGACGTAGGACAGGTCACGAGCAGCGTCGAGCACCCGTTCGCGAGTCACCTGCGAGACCTTCGAGACTCCCCGCAGGGACCGCGAGGCAGTGGCCTCCGAGACACCGGCTCGGGCGGCGACGTCGGCCAGCGTCACTCGCGTCAGTGACTGGGCGTCGTGGGACATGACGTGCAGCCTATCCGCGAATCGGTGGCGTGGTGAAAGGAGTTTGCATCCCATGCAGTCGGGAGGAGGTCTCAAACCTGGCACACCCCATCTGTTGCACGTTCGATGACTGTCAACCCCTTGCCGAACTGTTGGGGTCAGTGCCACACTCCCGGTGCAAGTTCCTTTCACTCCGTGAAACCTTTGTCACGGCTCAGTTGTGTTACCGCTCTCTCCTGTCCGCTGTGGCGGATCGGACAGAGGAGCGAACCGGATGCCAGACGTGAACTTCGCCCGTGTCGCCTCGGCGCACGCAGGCGGGTCACGTCGGTTCGTGTTCGACAGCCGGACCATGGCCCAGCTGATCGCCTTGGGGCCAACGGAGCCCCCAAACCTCCAAGGAGGAGCAGGAATGTTGAACCGAAAGGCAGGGCTGACAGCTCTCATCGGCATCGCCGTCGCGGGCTTGGCGTCCGGATGTCTCTCGTCCAACTCCGGATCGGCCCCCAGCGCTGGCCCGGCCAGCGGCCCCGGAAAGAGCACCATCGAGGTCATGTACGGCCTCGGACCCGACAGCGAGCCCGGTTTCAAGCTCGACGTCGAGAAGTGGGCCAAGGACAACGGCATCACGGTGAAGTTCACCAAGGCGGCCTCGTGGGACACCGAGATCCGCACGCGCGTGCAGGGCGGCAACGCCCCTGATGTCGGCCTGTTCCCGCAGCCCGGCCTCATGTGCGACCTGGCCAAGCAGAAGAAGCTCGTCCCGTTCGACGCCGCCACGGTCACCACGAACAAGGAGACGCTCGTGCCGGGCATCGTCGAGGCCGGTACGTGCGCCGACGGCCAGGTCTACGGCCTGCCCAACGAGGTCAGCGTCAAGAGTGTCCTGTGGACCGACGCGCCGGCCTTCAAGGCGGCCGGCTACACGGCCCCGAAGACCCTCGACGAGCTGCTCGCGCTGACCGAGAAGATCAAGGCCGACGGCAAGACCCCGTGGTGCATCGCTGCCGAGTCCGGCGCGGCCACCGGCTGGCCGATCACCGACTGGCTCGAGGACCTCGTCCTGCGCTTCGCCGGGCCCGAGAACTACGACAAGTGGGTCAAGGGCGAGCTGAAGAACAACAGCCCCGAGATCAAGCCGGCGTGGGAGTACTTCCAGAAGATCGCCTTCGGTGAGGGCTACGTCCGAGGTGGCACGAAGTCCATCGTCGCGACGAACTTCCAGACCGGCGGCAACGCGATGTTCACCCAGCCCCCGGGCTGCTTCCTGTTCAAGCAGGCCACGTTCGTGGCCAACAAGGGCGGCTTCCCCGACGCGGTCATCGCCAAGCTCGACACCGAGACCGGCCCGCTGGCGTTCCCGGCCAAGACCGAGGGCGACAACCCGGTGCTCATCGGCGGTGACCTCGCGGCCGCGTTCAACAACGACGCCAACACCCTGAAGCTGCGCAACTTCATCGCCAGCAAGGAGAACGGCGTCGAGCAGGCCAAGGCGGGCGCGTTCTCGGCGCACAAGACGGCGGACGTGTCGCTGCTGCCGAACAAGACGCTGCAGAAGATCGCCAGCGAGGTGCTCTACAAGGCGACCGCCGCACGCTTCGACGGCTCCGACCTGATGCCCGCCAAGGTGGGTGCCGGGACGTTCTGGACCGAGCCGGTCAAGTGGCTCTCGGGCCAGCAGGACCTCGACACCACGCTGAACAACATCGACGACAGCTTCCCGAAGAGCGGCAGCTGACGCCCGCCCGGCCGCGGGGGGACCAGCAGGGTCACCCCCGTGGCTCGCCCCAGGTGGCCGCGACGTCGTCGCGGGACACGATCGCGACGAGCTGGTCGGTGGCCGCGCGGAACGCGTCCTGCAGATCTTGCCCGCCGGTCCTGGTGGCGGCTCCTTGCTAGCGCTTTGTCCTACGTCAGAGAGGAAGTGCCATGGCCATCAAGATCGTGAACGCGGTAGTCGCGATCATCGGCGGGATCGGCGGCGCCATCATCATCTTCTGGATCCTCAACAAGCTGGCCGAGTCGTTGAAGGGCCGCTG
>NZ_JBHTFG010000015.1:0-137301 GCF_042666095.1 Terrabacter sp. GCM10028922
GCCGGATGTGGAAGCACAGCAATGTGTGGAGCTGACCGGTACTAATAAGCCGATAACTTGACTTACAAAGATGCTACGCGTCCACTGTGCGGTTCCCGAGATACAAACGGGAACACGCAAACCCCCCACACCACCACGCGTGCGTGTCCCGGGGGCTCGCGTCCACGAATTGATATCTCCATAGAGTTTCGGCTGTCATAGCGAAGGGGAAACGCCCGGCTCCATTCCGAACCCGGAAGCTAAGCCCTTCAGCGCCGATGGTACTGCACTGGTGACGGTGTGGGAGAGTAGGACGCAGCCGGACACACTTGGTCAGAGCGCCCCGGACGGAACTTCATTGATCCGACCGGGGCGCTCTTTCTTTTGTGCCCCGACGAACCAAGAGGTGGCGCCGACCGCGGTCGGCGCGGAAGGATGCTGACCATGAGAGACCAGGACGGCAAGGACGGCCGAGGCGACCGCGAGGGCGGTCAGCGCGGGCGCGGTGACGGAGCCGGCCGTCGTGGTGGAACGCCGCGTGACGGCAGCGGCCGATCGTCGGGCCCACGCCGCGACGACCGTGGTGGGTACCGGTCCGACGACCGCCGCTCCGGTGGCGGGCGGGATGACCACGGTGGCTACCGTTCTGGCGGCACGCGTGACGACCGTGGCGGCTACCGCTCCGACGACCGGCGTGCCGGTGGCAGCCGTGACGACCGTGGTGGGTACCGGTCCGATGACCGGCGTTCCGGCGGCAGCCGCGATGACCGTGGCGGGTACCGGTCCGATGACCGGCGTTCCGGCGGCAGCCGTGACGACCGCGGCGGGTTCCGGCCCGGTGCTGGCCGCGATGACCGCGGCGGGTACCGCTCTGATGACCGGCGTTCCGGCGGCAGCCGTGACGACCGCGGCGGCTACCGTCCTGGCGGCAGCCGTGACGACCGCGGCGGGTACCGCTCCGATGACCGCCGTTCCGGCGCCGGCCGTGACGACCGTGGCGGGTACCGCTCCGATGACCGCCGCTCCGGCGCCGGCCGTGACGACCGCGGCGGCTACCGTCCTGGCGGCAGCCGTGACGACCGCGGCGGGTACCGCTCCGATGACCGCCGTTCCGGCGGCAGCCGCGATGAGCGTGGCGGGTACCGCTCCGATGACCGCCGCTCCGGCGGCAGCCGCGATGAGCGTGGCGGGTACCGCTCCGATGACCGCCGCTCCGGCGCCGGCCGTGACGACCGCGGCGGCTACCGCTCGGACGACCGGCGCTCTGGTAGCGGGTACCGCTCCGATGACCGGCGTTCCGGCGCCGGCCGGGACGACCGTGGTGGGTACCGCTCGGACGACCGGCGCTCTGGTGGCGGGCACCGTTCTGACGACCGTGGACCTCGACGCTTCGACGACCGTGCCCGCGGCGGCGCGGGCCGGCCGCAGGACGAGGATCGGCGTGGCGGACCCCGCCTGACGCCGAAGTCCCCTCGCAAGCCGGAGCCGGCGATCCGCGAGGGTGTCACCGGCCATGAGGTGGACCGCGG
The DNA here is from genome assembly GCF_042666095.1 of Terrabacter sp. GCM10028922. Classification (NCBI taxonomy): domain Bacteria; kingdom Bacillati; phylum Actinomycetota; class Actinomycetes; order Micrococcales; family Intrasporangiaceae; genus Terrabacter; species Terrabacter sp. GCM10028922. The sequence goes on from NZ_JBHTFG010000015.1 coordinate 1,509, forward strand.
CGTGAAGAACCAGCTGCGAACGCTCTCCAAGGAGAACGCGGAAGGCGTCGCCCAACACCTCGTCATGGTCGCCGAGCTGCTCGACGTCGAGCCCGAGGCGGCCCTGGCGCACGCCGAGACCGCCGTACGGCGCGCCGGCCGCGTGCCGGCCGCACGTGAGGCCCTCGGCCTCGTGGCCTACCGCCTCGGCGACTGGGCACGAGCGCTGGGTGAGTTCCGCACGGTCCGACGGCTGTCCGGTTCTCACCACCTGCTGCCGCTCATGGTCGACTGCGAACGCGCCCTCGGCCGCCACGACAAGGCGCTGGAGCTCGCACAGTCCGACGAGACCGACAACCTGGCGATCGACGACCGGGTCGAGCTCGCGATCGTCGTGTCGGGCATCCGTCGCGACCTCGGCCAGCTCGATGCCGCTGCGGCCGGCCTCAGCGACCTCGTCAAGCGGATCAACCCGAACCGACCCTCGGCGGCACGCCTGTTCTACGCGTACGCCGACGCGAAGCTCGCTGCGGGAGACGCGCAGGCTGCCCGTGACTGGTTCGCCAGGGCAGCCGAGGCCGACCACGAGCTCGCGACCGACGCCGCCGAGCGCCTCGAGGAGCTGGACGGTGTCGACGTCACCGACCTGCTCGGCGACGAGGACGATGATGTCGTGGGCTACCCCGTCGACGAGGACGTCGACGACGAGGACGACGAGGACGACGAGGACGTCGACGACGAGGACGACGAGGACGACGACGACGACGACGACGAGGACGACGAGGACGACGACGACCTCGACGAGGACGACGAAGCCGAGGACGACGAACCCGAGGAAGACCTCGACGACGACGAGGACGACGAAGCCGAGGACGAAGCCCAGGACGACGACGTTCGCTGAGACGTACGGCCGTCGACGCGCGGTGCACGCCTAGCTTCTTCGCAGGAGGTCAGATGGCCAAGGGCGCATCGATCCGGTCCGTGATCGAGGGCTACGACGGGGTCATCTGCGACCTCGACGGCGTCGTCTACCGCGGTGACGACGCCGTGCCCGGGGCGCCGGCTGCCTTGCAGGACATGGTCGTTCGTGGCGTCAGAGTCGTCTACGCGACGAACAACGCGTCGCGGGTGCCCGACGAGGTGGCGCGGCAGGTCGCCGCTCTCGGGGCGCCGGCCGCTGCTGTGGACGTCGTCTCCAGCGCGCAGGCCGGCGCGGCTCGACTCCAGGGCCAGCTGCCCGCGGGGGCCCAGGTGCTCGCCCTCGGGGGCGACGGCGTCGTCGAGGCTCTCGACCAGGTCGGCCTGGCGCCGGTGCGTCCCCGAGACCTGGACGGAACGGGAGCGGCCGACGTGGCGGCGGTCCTGCAGGGATATGGCAGGCAGCTGCGCGTGTCAGACTTCGAGACCGCGGCGCGCCTGCTCACCGGTGACCTGCCCTGGGTGGCAACGAACGATGACGCGACGCTGCCGCTGCCGTGGGGCCAGTCGCCGGGCAACGGCGCCTATGTCGACCTGCTCGCGACGGCGACCCGGCGCCGGCCGGTCGTCGTCGGCAAACCGCATCCGCCCCTCTATCGCCTGGCCCTCGACCGTCTCGGCACGTCGACGACGCGGACGATCGCGGTCGGCGACCGTCTTGCCACCGACATCGTCGGTGCGGCGGCCGCGGGCATCGACTCGGCCTGGGTGCTGACGGGCGTCGACCGGCCGTCCGACCTCATCGGGTCGGGTGCCTCACCGACCTACGTCGTCGCCTCCCTCGCCGAGCTCCTCCAGCCGTATGCCGCTCCGCAGCCCCATTCGGGTGGCTGGCGCTGCGGCGCTGCGTTCGTCCTCGCTGGAGACGACGGACTGCGGATCGAGCAGGGACGTGCCACCGCCGCCGAGGTCGTCCGAGCCGGTCTCGCCGCGATCGAGGAGCGGCGCCAGGACGGCCGTTCCACGGACCGACACCGCGAGGACGCCCTCGCGCTCGACCGCCTCCTCGACCTCGCCCAGGCGCCGACCCGGTAGCGTGACCCGAGGCACCAAAACCACCCGCACGGAGGCAGCACATGCTTGGAGAGAGCGACCGGCGCGACGATCTCGGAGCCGACGAAGGGCTCGGGCTCACGGACGAGCTCGACCCCCTGGACGCCGACACCTACGGCGACACGTACGACGACACAGGCGAGGTGGATGACTCGGACGACTCGGACGCCGACGCCGACACGGCGGTCGCCCCACGGCCTGCCGACGGCGACGAGTGGGACCCGGCCGACCCCGACCTCCCCGACGAGTCGGGAGGCGGCGTCGACGGCGGCGACGAGATGGACGAGATCGGGAGCGACCAGAGTGGCGACGGTTGCGACACCGACCTCGACGCGGACACCACCGCCGCCGAGGTGCCCTACGCGCCGCTCGACGCCACGCCCGAGGCCCCGACACCTCCTGTCACGGGTGACGAGACCGTCGACGACGCCATGCTGCGCCTCGCCGAGTCGCAGGCCGGCTCGTTCGCCGAGCGCATCGAGGCGGGCGAGCACGCACACCGCAGCCTGCAGAGCCGCCTCGGCGGACTCGGTGGGGCGTGACCGCACGCCGACTCGACGTCGAGCTGGTCACGCGCGGCCTGGCCCGCTCCCGCACCCAGGCCCGTGAGCTCATCACCGCCGGCGTCGTCCTCGTCGACGGACGCCCCGCCGGCAAGCCGGCCCTTCCCGTCGACGACGCGACCATCGTGGAGCTGACCCGGGAGCCGGACCGGTGGGTCGGCCGCGCGGCGCTCAAGCTGCTGCACGCGCTCGACACCTGGCCGATCACGGTCGCAGGCCGACGGTGTCTCGACGTCGGGGCAAGCACGGGCGGCTTCACGCAGGTGCTCCTCGAGAGAGGCGCCGCGCACGTCACCGCCCTCGACGTCGGGCACGACCAGCTCGTGTCGTCGATCGCGACCGACCCACGCGTGCGCGACCTGCCGGGCACGAACATCCGCGACGTCGACGCCGACGCGCTCGGCGGCCGGTTCGACCTGGTCGTGTCCGACCTCAGCTTCATCTCCCTCGCGATCGCCCTGCCGGCCATGCGACCGCTCGTCACCGACGACGGCGACCTCGTCGTGCTCGTCAAGCCGCAGTTCGAGGTGGGGCGCGAACGCCTCGGCCGTCGCGGTGTGGTCACCTCACGTCACGAGCACCGCCGGGTGCTGCGCGACGTCGCCGAGGTCGTGCTCGACGAGCACCTGCACGTGCACGGCGCGGCCACCAGCCCGATCACCGGCGGCGACGGCAACCGGGAGTTCCTCTTCTGGCTCGCACCCCGGCCCGTCCCCGACGCGTCGCCGACACGGGTGGATGACATGCTGGAGGCCATCGACCTGGAGGGAGACCCGTGACGCGCCGGATCCTGCTCGTCGCCCATCCGAGGCGCCCGGAGGCGCTGGCGGTCGCCAAGGGCGTCGTCGAGCGCCTCACGCATGTCGGCATCGACGTGTCGCTCCAGGCGGACGAGGCCGATGCCCTCGACCTCAAGGACAGTGCCCGCGTCCACGTCGCCTCCAAGGAGGAGCAGGTCGCCGCAGGCTGCGACCTCGTCGTCGTGCTCGGCGGGGACGGCACGATCCTGCGCGGCGCCGAGTTCGCACGCAGGGTGGACGTGCCACTGCTCGGCGTCAACCTCGGTCATGTCGGCTTCCTCGCCGAGGCCGAACGCGACGACCTCGACGCCACCGTCGAGCACATCGCCAACAAGGACTACGACGTCGAGGAGCGCATGACGCTGCACGTCGACGCCAAGCTGCGCGGCGAGCTCATCGCCAGCAGCTGGGCGCTCAACGAGGTCACCGTGGAGAAGGCGGCGCGCGAGCGGATGCTGGAGTGCACGATCGAGGTCGACGGGCGGCCGCTCTCGAGCTGGGGATGCGACGGTGTCATCGTCTCCACTCCCACTGGCTCGACGGCCTACGCGTTCTCGGCCGGCGGTCCCGTCGTGTGGCCCCAGGTCGAGGCCATGCTCCTCGTCCCGAGCGCCGCGCACGCCCTGTTCGCACGCCCGCTCGTGCTCGGCCCCGACACGCACCTCGCCGTCGAGATCAAGGCGGCGGCCGAGGGTGCGGGCGTCATGTGGTGCGACGGACGGCGGCACGTCGACCTCCCGCCCGGCGCGCGCATCGAGGTGAGGCGCGGTCTGCGCCCCGTGCGCCTCGCCCGCCTCACCAGTGCGCCGTTCACCGACCGGCTCGTGGCGAAGTTCGACCTGTCCGTCGAGGGGTGGCGGGGCAACGGCGACGCCACGCCCCCGGTGGACGAGGTCGACGGCGGTGAGGGTGCCCGGCCCTAAGGTAGTCCCGTGTTCAGCCAGATGAGGATTCGCGGCGTCGGTGTCATCGACGACGCCGTCCTCGAGCTGAGTCCCGGTCTCAACGTCCTCACCGGTGAGACGGGTGCCGGCAAGACGATGGTGGTGTCCGGGCTGGGCCTGCTGCTCGGCGAGCGTGCCGACTCCTCTCTCGTCCGCACCGGCTCCGAGTCCGCCCTCGTCGAGGGCGTCGTCCGGCTGCCCCTCGACCACCCGGCCCTCGTGCGCGCCGAGGAGGCCGGTGCCGACCACGACGACGGAGAGCTCGTGATCGCCCGCACCATCGCGGCGGCCGGTCGCTCGCGCGCGCACGTCGGCGGACGCACGGCACCCGTCTCGGTGCTCGCCGAGCTCGGTGAGCACCTCGTCGCCGTCCACGGGCAGGCCGACCAGTGGCGTCTCAAGCAGGGCGAGGCACACCGCGCGGTGCTCGACGACTTCGGCGGGCCCGAGCTGGTGGCGCTGCGCGACCGGGTCGCCGACCTTCACGACCGCTGGCGCGAGTCGGCGCGCGAACACGACCGCCTCGTCTCCGAGGCGCGCGAGCGCGCCCGTGAGATCGACTCCCTCACGGCCTCCCTCGAGGAGATCGAGGCCGTCGACCCGCAACCGCAGGAGGACGTCGCGTTGCGCGCCGAGGACGAGCGCCTCGCCCACGCCGACACCCTCAGGCTCGCGGCGGCCCAGGCGCTGGCCGACCTCAGCGGCGACGAGTATGCCGCCGAGCCGGCTCCCAACGTGCGGGACCTCATCGGGTCGGCCCGGGCCGCCCTGGCGCCGGCCACGGCGCACGACGAGGCGCTGGCCGGGCTCGACGAGCGCCTGCACGAGGTGGGCACCCTCGTCACCGACCTCTCCGCCGACCTCACGGCATACCTCGATGACGTCGAGCTCGACCCGGACCGCCTCGCCTTCGTGCAGGAGCGTCGGGCCGCGCTCGGCGTGCTCACGCGCAAGTACGGCGAGTCGGTCGACGAGGTGCTCGAGTGGTCAGGTCGCATGGCCGCCCGGCTCGACGAGCTCGTGACGGCTGACGACCGCGTCGAGCGCCTCGGGGCCGAGGTGGCCCAGCTGGAGTCCGCGGTCGGGGAGGCTGCGGTGGCGCTCTCCGACGCGAGGCGCGCCGCGGGCGACGAGTTCGGCACGCGGGTCTCCGAGGAGCTCGCACACCTTGCCATGGGCAAGGCAGTGGTCCACGTCGACGTCCGTCGCCGGCCCGACCCCGAGGGTGTCGCGCTTGCCGACGGCGAGCGGGTTCGCCTCTCGCGCCACGGCATCGACGACGTCGAGATCCTCCTGGCCGCCAACCCCGGCGCCGCCCCCAGGTCCGTGGCCAAGGCGGCATCCGGTGGAGAGCTGTCCCGCGTCATGCTCGCCCTCGAGGTGGTCGGCTCGCGCACCCCGTCCGGCGAGGGCGTGGCCGGGCCACCGACGTTCGTCTTCGACGAGGTCGACGCGGGCGTCGGCGGACGCGCCGCCCTCGACGTCGGCGCGCGGCTCGCGGCCCTCGCCGAGCACGCTCAGGTCATCGTCGTGACGCACCTCGCGCAGGTAGCCGCCTTCGCCGACCGGCACCTGGTCGTGCACAAGGCCGACGACGGGCGCATCACGTCGAGCAGCGTGTCCGTCGTCGACGGCGACGCGAGGCTGCGTGAGCTCTCCCGGATGATGGGCGGCGACCCCGACTCCGAGGCCGGGCTCGCTCACGCGAGCGACCTGCTCGAGCAGACGGGCTCCGTGCGGGGCCGGGCCACGGCAGCGGCACGCGGCGGCGCCCGAGGCTGACGGGCCGCCCTACGGCTCACCGATGGCGTCGCCGACATACCGACGTGGCACGATTGAGGCCATCATGGCCCTCCCCATCCGCCGCCGTCCCCACTCCCGCGACACCGGTCCCGGCGTCGTCGGCACGGCGCGCGTCGACCGGCGCACCAAGAGCCTGACGAAGCGGCTCCAGCCAGGGGACATCGCGGTGATCGACCACCCCGACCTCGACAAGGTGAGCGCGGACGCCCTCCTGTCCGCCCGCCCCGCCGGCGTCGTCAACGCGAGTGCGTCGATCACCGGCCGCTACCCGAACCTCGGGCCCCAGATCCTCGTCGAGGCGGGCATCCCGGTTCTCGACGCCGCCGGGCCCGACGTGATGGCTGTGACCGAGGGCCAGGTCCTTCGGCTCGACGGTGCGGATCTGTGGTCGGGCGAGAGCAAGGTGGCGACCGGAACCCTGCTCGATGTCGAGGCCGTGCAGAGCCAGATGCACGAGGCGCGCGCCGGGCTCGCGGTCCAGATCGAGGCGTTCGCCACGAACACCATGGAGTTCATCCGCAAGGAGCGCGACCTGCTTCTCGACGGTGTCGGCATCCCTCCGATCACGACCGAGCTCGACGGCCGACACTGCCTCATCGTGGTCCGCGGCTACCACTACCGCGAGGACCTCGACATGCTCCGGCCGTACATCCGTGAGTACCGGCCGGTCCTCATCGGCGTCGACGGCGGAGCCGACGCGATCCTGGAGTCAGGGCACCAGCCGGACCTCATCGTCGGCGACATGGACTCCGTGTCCGACGCGGCGCTGCGCTGCGGTGCCGAGGTGGTCGTGCACGCCTACCGCGACGGACGCGCGCCCGGTCTGGCGCGGGTGGAGATGCTCGGGATCGAGCCGGTCGTGTTCCCGGCGGCGGGCACGAGCGAGGACGTCGCGATGCTCCTCGCCGACGACGCCGGCGCCGAGCTCATCGTCGCCGTCGGCTCACACGTGACCCTCGTCGAGTTCCTCGACAAGGGTCGCGACGGCCAGGCCTCCACGTTCCTGACCCGACTGCGGGTGGGGGGAAAGCTCGTCGACGCCAAGGGTGTCAGCCGTCTCTACCGCGCCCGCATCCCGGGCAGGCTCCTCGTCACGATGCTGCTCGTGGGGGTGCTCGCCTTCATCGCCGCACTCGCCTCGACCCCGGCAGGCCAGGCGTGGCTCCAGGTGCTCGCTGCCCGATGGGACGACCTCTGGACCGCCGTCGTTGGGATCGTCACGTGATCGACTTCCGCTACCACCTCGTCTCGATCATCTCGGTGTTCCTCGCTCTGGCGGTGGGCATCGTGCTCGGAGCGGGCCCCTTGCAGGCCAACCTCGGTGACCAGCTGACCGACCAGGTGGCTGCGTTGCGCACCGAGAAGCAGGCCCTCAACGACAAGCTCAGCACGAGCGAGAAGCTCGTCGACGCCTCCGACGAGTACGCCAACGCCGTGCAGGACCGGGTCGTTCGCGGCCGTCTCACCGGCCACCGGGCGGTTGTCGTCGCGCTGCCGTCGGCCGACGGCACGATGGTGGCGAACCTCGAGGCCGTCGTCACGCAGAGCGGTGCGTCCCTGACCGGGACCCTGACGATCAGCCCGGACTGGTTCGACGCCAGCCAGGCGACGGACCGGGCCGAGGCCGCCCGTCAGGCCGCGTCCGCACTCGGCCTCGAGTCCACCGCGACCGGCGACGCGTTGCTCGCCGAGGTCGTGACCGACCTGGCGCTCTCGAAGACTGCCGCAGGCGTGTCGAGCCAGCGTTCGGCGGCGCTCAAGCTGCTCGTCGACGCGGACCTGCTGGACAGCTCGGTCGCCGAGCTTCCTCCCGCCGACCTCGCCGTCGTCGTCTCCGGCGACTACGCCGGCACCGAGGCGGTGGTGAGCGGGCGGTCCGACGCGATCCGGGCTCTCGTCACGGCGTTCGCGGGGTCGTCGCGAGCCACCGTGGTGGCAGGTGGGGAGACCGCCGCAGCCGCGGGCCAACCCGTGACCTCCAACGCTGTCCAGGCGGTGCGGGAGAAGTCGGACACGGCGGGCATCGTCTCGACGGTCGACCACGCGCGCTCGGGTGACGGCCCGGCCACGGTCGTGCTCGCCGTCGAGGGTGCCCTCGACGAGAGGGTGGGGCACTACGGCGTCGCAACCGGGGCCACCGCGACCGTGCCGAGGGTCCTGCCGTGACGTCCGCCCGGGCGCGCGACCACCTGCTCGTCCTCGCCACGTCCGCGGCCGCCTCATGGGCGTCGCACCGGGTCGCCCGGCAGCTGCCGCGTCGGGCGAGGGCTCCCTGGGAGCGCACCAACCATGCCGGCCACACCGTGACGCTCCTCGAGGGGCCCGCCTTCGTGGCCGGCGCGCTCACCGCGGCGGCGCTCGGCGTCGGCGCGGGGAGGGGGAACCGGGCCGCCGCCGCCGCCGTCGCAGCGGCAGCCGCGGGGGCGCTCGGCGCGCTCGACGACCTCGCCGGGGGCGCCGCGGACAAGGGACTGCGCGGACACCTCGCGGCGCTGCGGCGAGGTCAGGTGACGACCGGGGCGGTCAAGGTCGTCGGCCTCGCGGCCACGGGCCTGGCCGTCGCAGCGCTGACCGACCGGAACCGCCGCGGTCCCCTCTCGACCATCCTCGGTGGCGCCGTCGTCGCCGGAGCCGCCAACGCCGTCAACCTCTTCGACCTGCGACCCGGACGCGCCCTCAAGGTGACCGTGATGACCGGTCTCCCGCTCGTCACCGGAACGCCGGGAGCAGCAGCGGTCGGCTCCTCACTCGGCGTCATCGGCGACGACCTTGCCGCCCGGTCGATGCTCGGCGACACCGGTGCCAACGCCGCCGGTGCTCTCGTGGGGCTCGCCGTCGTCGAGCGCACCGGGCTCGTGGGTCGGGCCGTCGCCCTGGCCGGACTCTCGGCGCTGACGCTCGCCTCGGAGCGGGTCAGCTTCACCCGCGTCATCGAGGGCAACCGTATGCTGCGGCACCTCGACGAGTGGGGCCGGGAGCCCCGATGATCCAACGCGCCGCGGGCGGGCACCCTTCCCGCCGTGGGCTGCTCGCCGCCGTCGGCACCATCGCGGTCATCACGCTCGTGGCGCGGGTCGTCGGCTTCGGTCGCTGGTTCGCCTTCTCGCACTCGGTCGGTGCGACGTGTGTGGGCAGTGTCTACCAGTCCGTGAACGCGGTGCCGAACGTGCTCTTCGAGATCGCCGCCGGCGGAGTGCTCGCCGCCGTGGCGGTGCCGCTCGTCGCCGCTGCGCTCGCTCGTGGGGACAGGTCACAGGCCGACGCGACAGCCTCGGCGCTGCTCACCTGGGCGGTCCTCGTGCTCGTGCCCCTCGGCATCGTCGTGGCCCTCGCGGCTCGACCCGTCGCGGGCGCCCTCCTCGGCACGGGGTGTGCGGGTGAGGTCGCCCTCGGCGCGGAGCTGCTCGTCGTCTTCGCCGTCCAGATCCCGCTCTACGGGGTGGCGATCGTGCTGGCCGGAGTCCTCCAGTCCCATCACCGGTTCGTCGGGGCGGCCCTCGCGCCCCTGCTCTCCAGCCTCGTGGTCATCCTGACGTACCTGCTGTACCGGTCCCTCGTCCCCGACCCGGCTGCCGCCATCGATGACGTCCCGTCCGGGGCGGTCACCGTCCTGGGTGTGGGCACGACGCTCGGTGTCGTGGCTCTCGGTCTGCCGCTGCTCGTCCCGGTGCGCCGGGCCGGCATCCGGCTGCGTCCGCGGGTCCGTTTCCCGCAGGGGATGGGTCGCCGCGTCAGGACGCTCGCGTTCGCCGGCCTGCTGGCCGTGGCCGGGCAGCAGCTGGCGACCCTCGTCGTCATCCGGATCGCCAACGACCGCGGAGGCGCGGGCACGCTCAACGTCTACACCTACGCGCAGGCCGTGAGCCTGCTGCCGTATGCCGTGCTGGCCGTGCCGCTGGCGACGGCGACGTTCCCGTCCCTCGCAGGAGCGCACGCCGCGAGCACCCAGACCGGAGGGGCCCCCGGGGCCGTGGACACCCTGCGCAGGGCCTGGCTCGCGACCGTGGTCGTCTCGCTCTTCGGGGCCGCCGCCCTTGTCGCCGTGGCGGTTCCGGTGGGGTCGTTCTTCCAGTCGCTCGACGCCGGCTCAGGGTCCCGCGCCTCGTTCGAGACGTTGGCCGCGATGGACGACGCGGTGACGCTCTTCGCACCGTCGGTCGTCGCGCTCGGAGTGATCGGGCTGCTGACCAGGGCGTCCTACGTGCGCGGGGCCGCCCTCGCCGCAGGGGGACTGGCGGCGACGGGATGGCTGGCGACGGCCGTCATCCCGCTCCTCCTGCTCGCTCCGGCGGGCGCCGGCGGACCGACGACGCTGCGAGCCCTCGGCGGCGGGTCGAGCCTCGGGCTGGCCCTCGGGTCGGTGCTCCTCGTCCTGCTCGTCGGGCGCACCTGGGGCTGGGGCGCGCTGTCCCTGCCGACACGGCCACTGGTGGCGACACTGACAGGTTCGGTGGCGGCCGCCGTGGCGGGACGTGCCCTCGCATCATGGCTGTCGGTTCGGGGTGTGGGCCACTCGCTCGGGTCGAGCCTGCTCGTCGGAGTGGGGGTCGGCGTCCTCGCGCTCGCTGTCATGATCGGCCTCGCGCTGGCCGTCGACCCATCGCTGGTCGCCCGCGTGCGGCGCGCCCGCGGCGTCCGGACCGAGGCTCAGGAGACCGTGCCATGAGGGTCCTCATGCTCCTCGGGCGCTCCACGGGTGGCATCGGAGCCCACGTCGACGCGCTCGTGGCAGGCCTCCTCGACGGAGGGCACGAGGTCCGCGTCGTCACGGCCGACTCGACCGCCGACGCGTTCGGCTGGACCGGTGCGGCACGCCTCTGGCCGGTGCACGGCGGGGTTCGGGCGCCGCGAGGCCTCGTGGACTGGCACCGGATCATGAGGCTCGCCGGCACCGTCGACGTCGTCCACGCCCACGGCCACCAGGCCGCCCTCGTCGCGGCGGCGGCCGTCGCCCGTGCCCGACCGAGGCCGCGCCTCGTCGTCTCGCTGCACAACGACCTACCCCCGGCCGGCCCGTCCAGTGCCTCACGAGCCGCGCACACCGCCTTGCGGTGGGCGGTGTCCCGGGCACTGCGCCGCGCCGACCTCGTGACCGGCGCCAGTGAGGACCTCGTCACCCTCGCGGCCACGCTCGGCGCCCGCCGCACCGAGATTGCCGAGGTGCCCTCCAACCGCGTCGCGGGCCTGCTCGACGCATTCCCGCTCGCGCCCGCGCAGCGCGACGCCCTGCTCGCGGGGGCCGGTGTGCCCACAGACCGACCCGTGGTGCTCAGCGTGGCGCGCATCGCGCCGCAGAAGGACCTCCCCACGCTCGTCGAAGCGGCCCGCCTCTCGCGCGAGGCCGCGACCTGGGTCGTCGTGGGCAGCGGTGACGAGCTGCTCCGCGCGCGCCTCGAGGAGGTGGCGGGCGGCATACGACCGGGGGACACTGACGCGACACGCGCGGGTGTGCGGTTCGTCGGGGGCCGTGACGACGTGCCCGAATGGCTTCGGTCGGCCGATGTCTTCGTCCTGACGAGTCGGTGGGAGGCTCGCGCGCTCGTCGTCCAGGAGGCCATGGCGGCCGGCTTGCCGGTTGTCGCGACGAGTACCGGAGGGCTGCCCGGGCTTGTCGATGACGCGGGATCGCTTGTGCCCGTGGGCGATCCGGCAGCGACGGCAATGGAGGTCGACCGCCTGCTGCGTGACCACGACGAGCGGGCCCGCCTGGGCGCGGCCGCCAGGGCCGTGGCCGCGTCCTGGGCCTCGCCCGCGGCCGAGGCACGCCGCTGGGGCGAACGCTACTCCGAGACCCTCTCGGGATGACGTAGACTTAAAGCCCGTGGTGGAAACGACGAAGCACATCTTTGTGACCGGGGGCGTGGCCTCTTCGCTCGGCAAGGGCCTGACAGCCTCAAGCCTCGGACGACTTCTCAGATCGCGTGGCCTCAGGGTCACCATGCAGAAGCTCGACCCCTACATCAACGTGGACCCCGGGACGATGAACCCGTTCCAGCACGGCGAGGTCTTCGTGACCGACGACGGGGCTGAGACCGACCTCGACATCGGTCACTACGAGCGCTTCCTCGACGTCAACCTCGTCGGCAGCGCCAACGTGACGACCGGCCAGGTCTACAACAACGTCATCGCCAAGGAGCGCCGCGGCGAGTACCTCGGCGACACGGTCCAGGTCATCCCGCACATCACCAACGAGATCGTGGCCCGCATGCGTGCCCTCGCGACCGGGGGCGCCGACGCGCCGGACGTCATCATCACGGAGATCGGCGGCACCGTCGGCGACATCGAGTCGCTGCCGTTCCTCGAGGCCGCACGGCAGGTGCGACACCTCATCGGGCGCGACAACAGCTTCTTCCTCCACGTGTCGCTCGTGCCCTACCTCGCCCCGAGCGGCGAGCTCAAGACCAAGCCGACACAGCACTCCGTCGCGGCCCTGCGCCAGGTCGGCATCCAGCCCGACGGCCTCGTGCTGCGCGCCGACCGCGAGATCCCCGAGCCGATCAAGCGCAAGATCTCGCTCATGTGCGACGTCGACGTGACCGCCGTCGCGGCTGCCGTCGACGCACCGAGCATCTACGACATCCCGAAGGTGCTGCACCGCGAAGGGCTCGACGCGTACGTCATCCGCCGCCTCGGCCTCAACTTCCGCGACGTCGACTGGACCGAGTGGGACCAGCTGCTCCAGCGGGTGCACGACCCGGAGCACGAGATCGAGATCGCGCTCGTGGGCAAGTACATCGACCTGCCCGATGCGTACCTCTCCGTCACCGAGGCGCTGCGCGCCGGAGGTTTCCACCACGACGCGAAGGTCAACATCCGCTGGGTCGCGAGCGACGAGTGCCAGACGCAGGCGGGTGCGCAGCGCGCCCTCGGCGGCGTCGACGCCGTCCTCGTCCCCGGCGGGTTCGGTGTGCGCGGCATCGAGGGCAAGCTCGGCGCGCTGCGCTGGGCCCGTGAGAAGCAGGTGCCGACGCTGGGCATCTGCCTGGGCCTGCAGTGCATGGTCATCGAGTACGCCCGCACCGTCCTCGGCAACGACGGTGCGAGCTCGACCGAGTTCGACCCGGAGACCTCGCACCCCGTCATCGCGACGATGGAGGAGCAGAAGGCGTTCGTCGAGGGCGCCGGCGACCTCGGCGGCACGATGCGCCTCGGCCTCTACCCGGCCGCCCTCAAGGAGGGCAGCGTGATCCGCGACGCGTACGGCGCTGCCGAGGTCAAGGAGCGCCACCGCCACCGCTACGAGGTCAACAACGCCTATCGCGACGACCTCGAGAAGGCGGGTCTCGTCTTCTCGGGCACGTCGCCTGACGGCACCCTGGTCGAGTTCGTCGAGCTGCCGCGTGACGTGCACCCGTACTACGTGTCGACGCAGGCGCACCCGGAGTTCCTGTCGCGCCCGAACCGCGCGCACCCGCTCTTCGCGGGTCTCGTCGGTGCCGCGATCGAGCGCCAGCGGAGCGAGCGGCTCGTCGAGGTCGAGCGCCACCGCAACGCCGTCGACGCGGGCCAGGCCGAGCGGGCCGACGAGGGCGCCGACGGGCGCGCGAGCGACGAGTACGCGTTGTCCGCCTCGGCGCGCACCGCCGACACCGACTGAGCACGGTGGACGCGGCTTGAGCATCGATGCGCCGATCGGCACCGGGGCGGACGTCGTCGAGGAGTGGACCGGGGAGCCGGTGCTCGAGTCGGCGACGCCCTTCGAGGGCATCATCTTCGACGTCGTGCGCGAGCGTGTCGACCTCGGCGCCGGGGGAGTCGTCACGCGTGACTACGTGGCGCACCCCGGGGCTGTCGCCGTCCTCGCCCTGCGTGAGGTCGACGGCGTCGACCACGTGCTGCTGATCCGGCAGTACCGGCACGCGAGCGGTGGGCACGTGTGGGAGCTGCCCGCCGGCCTGCTCGACGTCGACGGCGAACCGCCACGTGACGCCGCCGCGCGCGAGCTCGCCGAGGAGGTCGACCTCGTCGCCGACGAGTGGCACGTGCTCGCCGACGACGTGACGTCGCCGGGGGCCTTTCCCGAGACCGTCCGGGTCTTCCTCGCGCGCGGCCTGCGCGACGTGCCCGCCGCCCAGGCCCACCAGCGCACGGCCGAGGAGCTGACCCTGCGGCCGCTGTGGGTCCCTCTCGACGATGCCGTCGATGCCGCACTTGCCGGTCGGATCAGCAACTCGGCCACGCTCGTCGGTCTGCTCAGTGCGGGTCTGTCCCGCGACCGGGGCTGGTCGACGCTGCGCGCGCCCGACGCCCCGTGGCCGGCCCACGAGGCCCAGCGCGCCCGTCGCGCGTGACCGGACACACCTTCGGGCCGGGCGCGCGGGGGCGGTGCCCGTGCGGCAGCGGCGAGGCGTATGCGGCGTGCTGCGGGCCGCTCCTCGCCGGCGAGCAGGCGGCCGGCACCGCTGAGGAGCTCATGCGCTCGCGCTACTCCGCCTTCGCCACTGGAGACGCCGAGTACCTCGCGCGCACATGGCACCCACGCACCCGACCCGACGACCTCGTGCTCGACCCGGCGATGCGCTGGACCGGGCTCACGGTGCTGCGCACGGTGCGTGGCGACGCGGACGACGACGAGGGCTCCGTCGAGTTCGTCGCCACGTGGGTCGACTCGTCAGCGCGGCGGGGAGGACGCGGCGCCGGGGGCGAGCTGCACGAGGTCAGCCGGTTCGTCCGGCGTGCCGGCCGCTGGGTCTACGTCGACGGCGACCACGGCTGACCCGTCCCCGGGCATCCCGGAGGTGGCGCCACCACGTCGCAGCACGGCAACAGCGACCCCAGCCAGCAGCACGACCCCTCCGGCCAGCTCGAGGGCGCTCGGCCGCTCACCGAAGGCGACCGCGGCCGCGGCCATGCCGAACACCGGCACGAGCATCGCGAAGGGTGTCACGCGGGCGACCGGGTGGCGGCTGAGCAACGTGTTCCAGATGCCGTAGCCGACGAGCGACGACAGGTAGGCCGTGTACGCCGTCGACACGACGGCCGGCCACTGGACGTGCCCGAGTGCGGCGCCGATCGCCGCGGGTCCCTCGAAGGCGAACGACAGGGCGAGGGCCGGGAGCGGCACGACCAGACCCGACCAGACCGTGACGGCGAGTCCGGCGCCCGGGGTCACCGAGCCGGCACGTCGGGTCAGCACGTTGCCGACGGCCCATGACACCGCCGCGAGGACGAGGACGACGAGCGGCAGCAGGGGAGCCGACAGCCCGCGTCCGGCTGCGATCGTCAGCAGGCCGGCACCGCCGAGCGCCACGCCGAGCCGCTGGGCGGTCGAGGGGCGCTCTCGGAGCCACACGGCAGCGATGACGACGGTGAACAGCACCTGCGCCTGCAGGACGAGCGAGGACAGGCCGGGCGGCATCCCGAGGTGCAGCGCGAGGTACATGAGCGCGAACTGTCCCAGGCTCGTGAAGAGGCCGATCAGCGCGAGGTCCCGCCAGGGGACGTTCGGGCGCCGCACGAAGAAGACCGCCGGGATGCAGACGACGACGAAGCGGACCGCGAGGAACAGCAGGGGCGGGACCGAGTCGAGGCCGGTGCGGATCGCGACGAAGTTCGTGCCCCAGATCAGGGCGACGAGGACGGCGAGGGCAGTGTCACGACGGTGCATGACGACCATCGTGGGGCGTCCCGACCATTCACGTCCATCAAACTGATGTGCGCAGGACTGTGTAGCATCGCTGCATGATCGATCCCATTGCGCTGCGCTCGCTCGTTGCTGTGGAGTCGTACGGTTCCGTCGGAGCCGCAGCGGCCGCGCTCGACTACACCCCGAGCGCCGTCTCGCAGCAGATCAAGCGCCTCGAGACCCAGACCGGGGTCCAGCTGCTCGAGCGCCAGGGCCGCGGGGTCCTGCTCACCGAGGCCGGCCGCACCCTCTCCGAGTCGGCACGCGACCTGCTCTCGCACATGGAACGCCTCGAGTCGCGTGTGCACGGCGTGAGCGGCGAGACGGTCGGCACCGTGCGCCTCGCGACGTTCGCGACGGCATACCGGGGGATCGTCGTCGGGGCGATCGGCCGGCTGCGGGCCGTCGCCCCGGACGTCGTGCTGCGACCCGACGAGATCGACCCGTGGGACGCGGTCGACGCCGTCGCCGCCGGCTCCCACGACCTCGCGCTCGTCCACAACTGGGAGCCGCTGCCGCTCGCCATCCCGGACCACCTCGACGTGCGTCACCTCGGCCGCGACCGCGCCGACGTGCTCGTGCACGTCGACCACCCGCTCGCCTCGCACCGGACCCTCGGCGTCGCCGACGTGCTCGACGAGGACTGGGCGAGCGTCGCGCCCGGCTCGATCTGCCACCAGTGGCTGCAGAAGATGTACTTCGACGTCGGCCGGGCGCCGCGGATCACCCATGTCGCCCTGGAGTTCGCGACCCACATCGCGCTCGTCGCGCGTGGCGAGTGCATCGCCCTCGTGCCACGCCTGGGGCGCGGCCCGCTCCCGCCGGGTGTGGTCGCGGTCCCCATCGTCGAGCCGGTCTCGGAGAGAACCGTGAGCCTCGTGTGGCGCCGGACCATGACCGAGCGTCCGGCGCTCGCTGCCACGGTGGAAGCCCTTGCGGCAGAAGGCTCTCGGGACCTCACCTGACGGACAGATCACTCGTTCTGGCTCGACGTCAGGGCCTCGTGAGGACCACGAGCTGCTGGGTCGCGCGCGTCATCGCGACGTAGCGGTCGACCGCTCCCTCGATGCCGAGGCCGAACGCCTCGGCATCGACGAGGACGACGAGGTCGAACTCGAGCCCCTTCGACAGCTCCGGGGTCAGCGACCGCACGCGCGACGTCTCGCGGAAGGTGGGGTCGCCGATGACGCAGGCGGTCCCGTCGGCGTGCGCGGCGAGCCAGGTCGCCAGGACCGCACCCAGGTCCGTCGTCGACCCGTGCCTGACCGGGACACCGCTCTCGCGGACCGACGTCGGGACGTTGGCATCCGGCAGCACGGCCCGGATGACGGGCTCGGCCTCCTGCATGACCTCCGCCGGCGTCCGGTAGTTGATGCTCAGGGAGGCCACCGTGATCCGGTCGAGCCCGACGCGCTCGAGCCGCTCCTCCCACGACTCGGTGAACCCGTGCCGTGCCTGGGCGCGGTCGCCGACGATGGTGAAGCTGCGGGACGGGCACCGGGCGAGCAGCATCCGCCACTCGGCGTCGGTCAGCTCCTGGGCCTCGTCCACGACCACGTGGGCGAACGGCCCGGCGAGCAGGTCCGGGTCGGCACCGGGCTCTGGAGCCACGTCGGCCAGTGCGCCGCGCAGGTCCTGGCCGCGCAGCATCGACATGACGTGCATGTCGGAGTCGTCGGTCGCGATGAGGTGGTCGACGACCTTGGCCATCTCCTCCTGCTCCGCGGCGAGAACCGCATCCCGCTGACGCCTGCGCCGTGACGCCTCCGGGTCGCCGAGCCGCAGCCGTGCCGCGTCGAGGAGCGGCAGGTCCGACACGGTCCAGGCGTCCGGCTGCGGCCGCTGGAGCGCGCGCACCTCCTCGATGCTCAGCCCGGGCGCGCAGCGACGCAGGTAGGCGGGAACCGACCACAGGTCACCGACGAGGTCGGTCGCCTCCAGCATCGGCCACGCTCGGTTCAGGGTCGTTCGAAGCTCGCGATCCCGCTCCAGCGACCTGCGGACCAGCTCGGGCGAGGCCTCCGCGTCGTCGTGCTTGTCCACGAGGATCGTGAGCAGCTCCTCCCAGACCACGTCGCGGGCCTCGTTGTGCGGCGTACCGGGCGCCGGCGCGTCGAACGCCGCTGCCCAGTCGTCGGCGCTGAGCCAGACGTCGGACCAGGGGGTCGTGACCTCCATCCCCTCGGTCGGCGGCTCCTCGTACAGCCGGACGGCCGGCTCGATGGCATCGACCAGGTCGACCGATGCCTTGAGGCGCGCCACGTCGGGATCGCTCTCGTCCGGGGCGCCGGATCCCTCGGCGACGAGGTCACGCAGGGTGCAGGTCTGCACGCCCTCCTCGCCGAGGCTCGGCAGGACGTCGCCGACGTAGGCCAGGTAGGGCTGGTGCGGGCCGACGAAGAGCACGCCGCCTCGCCGGTGGCCGAGGCGCGGGTCGGAGTAGAGGAGGTACGCGGAGCGGTGCAGGGCGACGACGGTCTTGCCCGTGCCGGGCCCGCCGTCGACGACGAGGGCGCCGCGGGATCCCGCGCGGATGATGGCGTCC
This sequence comes from Terrabacter sp. GCM10028922, assembly GCF_042666095.1. Classification (NCBI taxonomy): domain Bacteria; kingdom Bacillati; phylum Actinomycetota; class Actinomycetes; order Micrococcales; family Intrasporangiaceae; genus Terrabacter; species Terrabacter sp. GCM10028922. Next base: position 19,799 of record NZ_JBHTFG010000015.1, read on the forward strand.
TGGTCGGACTGGATCGTGGCGAGCACGTCCCGCATCCGTGGTGACCGGCTGCTGCCGAGGCTGGCGATGAACGCGGACTCGTCGTCCAGCACGGCGTTGCCCTCCAGTCCCTCCGGGGTGAAGACCTCGTCCCAGTAGTCGCTGACCCGGCCGCGGGCCCAGCGGTACCGGCGCCGGCTGGCCAGGCCCATGGGGTTGGCATGGGTCGCTCCGAAGAACGGCTCGGCTGCAGGGGAGCGCCAGTCGACGAGCAGCCGGCGACCCGCCTCGTCCGTGAGGCCGAGGCGTCCGACGTACACCGGCTCGGGGTCGTCGGGCTCCGTGCCCAACATCCGGCCGAGGCAGAGGTCCAGGCCGAACCGGCGGAGCGTGCGCAGCCGCGCCGTCAGCCGGTGGACCTCCTGGTCCCGGTCCAGCGCCGCCTGGCCCCTGCCGCCGGGGGCCCGGCGCGCCGAGTCCAGGCGGTCCGACAGGTCGGCGATCGACCGCTCGAGAGTGTGCGCGATGGCAGCGAAGTGCTCCTCGTCGCCGGCGATGAGCGTGGCGTCGGCCTTGGGGGAGAGGTGGTCGGGAAGGGCGAACGCACTGGTCGTCAGGGGTTTCACGTCGTCAGCTCCGATCAGGTTCGTGACCTCGGGTCTTGGGCCTCGACCGGCGATTCTGGGCCACGACCGGGGCCTTGCCGCAAGCCCCGGGGTGCGCTATACGTTGGGAGTGGAGAGGGAGAACCCCTCTCCTTTCTGCTGTCTGCTTCGCGACGTCCCTTGCGCCCGAGAGCCCTGCCCCAGACGCCCCCAAGTCCACGCAAAGAGCGAAAACCCTTGCGCAGCAGACATGTCGGGCATCACCTGTGAGCCGGGCAATGCGCACCTACCGTGGAACTGGCAGCCGTGTGACACGTCTGTTGCGGCGCCAGGGGGTGCGACATGCGACGACTTCGGACCTCGGGGGAGGACGAGAGGGCACGCCGCCCCGGCATGCTCGGAGGTCTCGTGGTCCAGGTCCTCGTGGCCACCACCGCGCTGGTCACGGGGCCCGCCCGGGAGGCGGATGCGGCCGTGACCCTGCCGGCGGGGTTCGTCCTGCAGGACCTCGCGACCGGGATGGTTCCGCAGTCGGCCACCGGCCCGGGAGACCTGCTGACGGACTTCGCCTACCTGCCGGACGAGAGCCTGATCGCGGTCGGGAAGTACGGCCGCGTGCAATGGGTGCCCCGCACGGGGACGCCGCGCCGGATCGCCACGCTGCCGGTGAACTCGACCTCGGACCTCGGGCTCATCAGCGTCGCCGTTGCACCCGACTACGAGACGAGCCGACACGTCTACACGGCGCGCGCCCTGTGGAGCACGGCCGCGGGTTCGGGCGCCAACGGCATCCTCCGCCTCAGCAGGTGGACGGTGACGGTCGGTGCGGACGGTGGGCCCACCGCGTTGGGCGGCGAGGTGCCGGTGCTCGAGACGTCGGCCGACGCGCCGATCCACTCCTTCGGATCGGTCATCGCCGACCGCGACGGGACGGTGTGGCTCACGGTCGGCGACGGGACGGCGAACCGGATCGAGGCGCAGGGACTGCGTGCACTGGACGTCAACGACGTGCACGGCAAGCTCCTGAGGATCCGGCCTGATGGCTCAGGCGTCCCTGGCAACCCGTTCTACGACCCGGGCCGGCCACGAGCCGCCCGCAGCCTCGTCTTCGCCAGCGGTCTGCGCAGTCCATTCCGGTTCAGCCTCGACCCGGGCACCGGACTGCCGATCCTCGGCGACGTCGGAAAGAACACGACCGAGGAGGTCGACCTCATCCGTCCGGGGTACTCGTTCGGCTGGCCGTGCTGGGAGGGGTCCCGGCCGACCGTCGGCTACACCGACCTGGCGCAGTGCTCCGGCGTCACGACGACGACGCCGCTGTGGGAGTACCCGCACAACGGCAGCGGCGCCTCCGTGACCGGCGGCGTGGTCTACGCCGGCACGGCCTACCCTGCCGCCTACCGCGGCCGCTACTTCTTCGGCGACTACATCGACCAGAAGCTGTGGACCCTCGCCTTCTCGGCCACTGGAGCGCTGACGACCGCACCCGAGCCGGGCGGCTTCGGGAGCGGCATCGGCAGGCCGGTCCGGTTCGCGACCACCCCCGGCGGGGACGTGATCTTCGCCGACATCGCCACCGCCCGGCTGCACCGGCTCGTCTACGCGCCGGGCAACCGTGCTCCCTCGGCGTCGTTCACGGCCAGCGCGGTGCCGACGACCCGGGTGGTGACCCTTGACGCCGCCGCCTCGACCGACCCGGACGGCGACGTCCTCTCCTTCGGCTGGGACCTCGGCGACGGCACGACGGCCACCGGCCAGTCCCTGACACACGCCTACTCGGCGGACGTGGACCAGGTCGACGTGACGCTCACGGTCAAGGATGCGCTCGGCGCGACCGCCTCCACCACGGAGACGGTGTATCCCGGCAACCATGCCCCCGTGCTCGCCGTCGACTGGCCGGACCCGACACTGACGTACGCCGTGGGTGAGGTGGTCCACGCGGTCGCCGGTGCCACCGACCAGGAGGACGGCCCCGTGACAGTGACGTGGACGACCCGACTGGTGCACTGCTATGCGGTCACGGACTGCCACGACCACTTCGGCGCGACGACGACCGGGCCGACGCTCGACCTCGTCATGGACGGCCACGAGGGAGACACCGAGCTGCGCATCAGCGCCTAGGCGCGACGGACAGCCGCGGAGCCGCGGTGAGTGAGGAGCTCGTCGTCCTGCCCCGACAGCACCACGTCGGCATCAGCAGCAACTGGCCGGCGGCGTTCACCATCGGCGACGAACAGGTCTCCTCAGGCCTGTTCACCGAGGGGCTCGTGCTCACCGCCGTGGCACCCGAACACGGCCATGACGGTCTCTCGGCGTTCCACGCATGGGGCGACGGGCTGACGACGCGGTCCCGCCAGCTGACCGTCGGCAGCGGGGACGTGACCCTCGACGTCGAGTACCGGACCCCGATCGACGCGCGTCACGCGACCGACGCGGCATACCGCTCCCGCCTGGGGTCTCCGGTCGGCGTCGAGCAGGGCGATCTGGGCCTGCGTTCACGGGTCTACGCCGGAGCTGTGGCGCACTGGTCACCGGGCACTGGGGTGCACTTCGTGGCCGGGGCGATCGGGCGGCGCTACGCCGGGCTGGGTGGCCCTGCCTGGTGTGGACCGCCGACCACTGACGAGGCGCGAACAGCCGGGCTGGACGGCTACGTCAACCACTTCTCCAAGGGGTGCTCGGTCTTCTGGAGCTCCGCGGGCGGCGCGCGCTGGGTCAACGGTCACATCCGCACGTTGTGGGCGAACCTCGGCTGGGAACGATCCTTCCTCGGCTATCCGCTGACCGACGTCGTCAAGACCGTGTCCGGCACGGGCTGGATGACGCGCTTCCAGGGCGGGACGGTCTTCTGGTCGTCGGCGACGGGGGCACGCTACGTCAGAGGCGCCACTCTGACGAAGTACGTGGCGATGCAGACCGATTCGTCACTGCTGAGGTACCCCACGACGCACACCACGCCCACGGCAGCCAAGGACGGGACGTGGCAGCACTTCCAGAACGGCTCCATCTTCTGGAGCGGGTCCACGGGCGCTCACTGGGTCAACGGCCACATCCGCACGCGGTGGGCCGAACTCGGCTGGGAGCGGTCCCTGCTGCGCTACCCGGTGGCGGACCTGTCGAGGACGCCGTCCGGCAACGGCTACCTGACACGCTTCCAGGGAGGCACCATCTACTGGTCCAGCGGCACCGGCGCTCGCTACCTCACCGGTGCGACGCTGACGAAGTACACGGCGATGGGGGCTGAGGCGACCGTCCTGCGCTACCCGACGACCGACACGACCCGGACGGTCAACGGTGACGGCACCTACCAGCACTTCCAGGGCGGTTCGATCTTCTGGAGCGGACCAACAGGGGCACACCCCGTGACCGGGGCGATCCGGTCGAGGTGGGCGTCCCTCGGCTGGGAGCGCTCGTGGCTGGGCTACCCGACGAGCGACCCGTTCACGGTCACGGTCGGCAGGCGGCAGAACTTCCAGCACGGCTACCTGGTGTGGAACCGGAGCACCGGGACGGTGAGCGCCTACCGGACGTGAGCCGGCCGCTCCTGCACGAAGCGCTCCTGTCGACGCGAGGGCTGGTCGAGGTGGAGCCGGCCGCGGAGCCTGCCGACCGGGCGTTCGACGAGCACCCACGACAGCCACGACACGAGCACCGCGGCGGCGATGAGGATGAGGTTGCGCGGCGTCGTGTGCTCGCCGAGCAGGAGGCTGTTGATGAAGGTCTGGTGCCAGAGGTACAGGGCGTAGCTGATCGTGCCGAAGAAGACCATGACGCGCGAGCCCACGACGCGCGAGTGCCCCGACACGGCGGCATGGACGAGCCAGACCCCGATGACCGCGTAGACCGCACCGAGCGGCCGGAAGAGCGGGTGGTCGATCTCGAGGCCGTGTCCCGGAAAGGCGGAGACGGCCACCATGACGACGAACGGGACGAGCGGGCTCACGGCAGGCAGGTCCCAGCCGCGCCCACTGACCGCGGCATGGGCGAACGCGAGCGCCACCCCGAGGAGGAGGGCGAACGCGTTCGTCTCGGTCGAGATGTCGAGGCGGATCGCGCTGCCCTGCGTCCAGACGGAGTAGAACGTGGCGAGGGCCGCCAGGCCGAGGACCACCGCGAGCGCGTGGCTGCGCAGCCACGTCATGAGGCCGATGAAGACCGCGGGCCAGACGACGTAGAACTGCTCCTCGACGGACAGCGACCACAGGTGGTTGAGCACGCCGAGGTCGGTGCCGGCGATGCGCACCCAGTTGCCGACGTAGAAGAGCGAGGCGGTGGCCGCGGTCGGGTAGGTCGAGAGGCGGTCGTCCCCCGTGGCCCACAGCAGCAGCGGGACGAGGGCGAGGAGCGCCGCGAGTGCCGGCAGGAGGCGCAGGGCGCGGCGACCCCAGAAGCGCCACAGGCTGATCGAGCCCCAGCGGTCCCACTCGCGGATGAGCAGGCTCGTGATGAGGTAGCCGGACAGCACGAAGAAGAGGGTCACGCCCGACAGCCCGCCCCAGCGCACCGGCAGCCCGGAGTGCGCGGCGACGACGAGGAGGATGGCGATTCCCCGGACGCCGTCGAGGTCGCGGTTGCGGGAGTGCTGCACGGCGAAGAGCCTAGGCGCAGGCGGTCTAGGATTGGTCCTCGGTGCCCGTGGCCGACCAGCGGCCGGGCACCTGCTCAGCCCCGGCGGCCTCCACGCCGCCCGAACCACGTCCCGGAAGGACCCTCCGTGCTCCGCACTCACGAGGCCGGCACCCTGCGTGCCGACCACGCAGGCCAGACCGTCACGCTCACCGGCTGGGTGGCGCGACGTCGAGACCACGGCGGGGTCGCCTTCCTCGACCTGCGCGACGCCTCGGGTGTGGCGCAGGTCGTCGCGCGGGACGAGGTCCTCGCCGAGGGCGGCGCGCACGACGTGCGCAACGAGTTCTGCGTCAAGGTGACCGGAGCGGTGCGCACACGCCCCGAGGGCAATGCCAACCCCGACCTGCCCACCGGCGACATCGAGGTGATCGTCAGCGAGCTCGAGGTGCTCAACCCGGCTGCTCCGCTGCCGTTCCAGATCGACGAACGCGTCTCCGTCGGGGAGGAGGCGCGCCTCAAGCACCGCTACCTCGACCTGCGCCGCCCGGGCGCCAGCTCCGCCGGAGCCGCGATCCGCCTGCGCTCCAAGGTGAACGCCGCCGCGCGTGAGGTGCTCGGCGCGCGCGACTTCGTCGAGATCGAGACGCCGACGCTGACCCGTTCGACACCCGAGGGGGCCCGCGACTTCCTCGTGCCAGCTCGCCTGGCGCCCGGCTCGTGGTACGCCCTGCCGCAGAGCCCGCAGCTGTTCAAGCAGCTGCTCATGGTCGCCGGCATGGAGCGCTACTACCAGATCGCCCGGTGCTACCGCGACGAGGACTTCCGCGCCGACCGCCAGCCGGAGTTCACCCAGCTCGACATCGAGATGAGCTTCGTCGAGCAGGACGACGTCATCGAGCTCGGCGAGGCGGTCATCCGGGCCCTCTGGCGCCTCATCGGCGTCGACCTGGACGCGCCGTTCCAGCGGATGACGTACGCCGACGCCATGGCCCGTTACGGGTCCGACAAGCCCGACCTGCGCTTCGGCAACGAGCTCGTCGAGTGCACCGAGTACTTCGCGCAGACGCCCTTCCGCGTCTTCCAGTCCGACTACGTCGGCGCGGTCGTCATGCCCGGCGGCGCCAGCCAGCCCCGCAAGCAGCTCGACGCCTGGCAGGAGTGGGCCAAGCAGCGCGGCGCACGCGGTCTCGCTTACGTCCTCGTCCAGGACGACGGCGAGCTCGGCGGTCCCGTGGCCAAGAACCTCACCGACGCGGAGCGCGGCGGCCTCGCCGCCCACGTCGGCGCCCGACCCGGCGACTGCATCTTCTTCGCGGCGGGTGCCGCCAAGCCGTCGCGCGCCCTCCTCGGTGCCGCCCGGCTCGAGATCGGCCGCCGTTGCGGGCTCATCGACGAGGACGCGTGGAGCTTCCTCTGGGTCGTCGACGCCCCGCTCTTCGAGCCGGCTGCGGACGCCGTGGCGTCGGGTGACGTCGCCGTCGGTGCCGGTGCCTGGACCGCGGTCCACCACGCGTTCACCTCGCCCAAGACCGAGTACCTCGACACGTTCGACAGCGACCCCGGGCCGGCGCTGGCCTACGCGTACGACATCGTGTGCAACGGCAACGAGATCGGTGGCGGCTCCATCCGTATCCACCAGCGCGACGTGCAGGAGCGCGTCTTCAAGGTCATGGGCCTCTCGGAGGAGGACGCGCAGGAGAAGTTCGGCTTCCTGCTCGACGCCTTCCAGTACGGCGCGCCGCCGCACGGCGGCATCGCCTTCGGCTGGGACCGCATCGTCTCGCTCCTCGCCCGCACGGACTCGATCCGCGACGTCATCGCGTTCCCCAAGTCAGGCGGTGGCTACGACCCGTTGACGGCGGCTCCGGCCCCGATCACGCCGGAGCAGCGCAAGGAGGCCGGCGTCGACGCGAAGCCGCCTGCCGAGGCCCCGGCCCCGCTGGGCGCGCCCGAGGTGAGCCCAGCGCGCAGCTGATCTCCGGGTGCACCCGTAGGCCGTGTGGCGCCCTCAGCGCGTGACGAGGACGGGCCGACTGGCCCACGCAGCGACGTCGGCGTAGCCGAGCGAGAGGTACAGGCCCCGCGCGACGTCGTTGTGGGAGTACATCCCCAGCGTGCACACGCCCGCCTCGGTGACCGCCATCCGGGTCAGGGCCGCCACGACGGTGCGCCCGAGGCCACGGCCGCGCAGCGTCGTGTCGACGGCGACGGAGGACAGGTGCGGCGCACCGGCCCGCGTCGTGCCCCAGGCGGCGACGGCCGCGAGCGACCCATCGGGTGACTCGACGGCGAACCAGCGCTCGCCGGTGCCCGGTTCGGTGTCGGCCGTGGGGGAGTGGGCCGCGAGGAACGCGGACACCTCCTCGGCCCGGGCGACGTCGTCGAGTGGACGCACGAGGTCGTGGGAGGCGTCGGCCGGGGGCGTCACGGTGGTGTGGAACCACTCCCAGTCGCCGCCCTCCATGATCCGGTAGCGCTCACGCAGCCGCGGCTCCAGGTGCTGGGGCACGCTGACCGGGAAGGCTTTTCGCTCCGGAGCGACGGTGGCGGCGATGAGGGGCAGCGCGTCGATCAGGCGAGTCGCCCCGTCGTCGCCGCCGAGGATGTTGACGGTGCGACGGATCGCCTTGCGGGACCGTTGGAAGGCCACGGCGTCATCGGCCCGCCACCACGTGTCGGCGAGGTCGGGCGTCACCTCCCAGCGCACGAAGGGGTGGTCGCCGGTCGCGGCGAGCAGGCCGGAGAGGCCGTGGCCCGTCACGACGTCCGCGGTGGCGGAACGGTGACTGCTCACTCGATGATCCCGAAACGGTCGTGCACACGCCGCAGCGGCGCCGGCGCCCACCAGTTCCAGCGGCCGAGAAGGGTCATCGTCGCCGGGACGAGCAGCATGCGCACGAGCGTGGCGTCGATGGCGACGGCCGCGACGAGGGCGAGACCCATCTGCTTGATGATGAGGATGTCCCCGGCGACGAAGCCGGCGAAGACGATGACGATGAGCAGCGCCGCTGAGGTGATGATCCGGCCCGTGCGCTGCAGCCCGAGCGAGACCGACCGGTCGTTGCCCGCGCCGTGACGATGGAACTCGACGATCCGTGACAGCAGGAACACCTCGTAGTCCATCGACAGGCCGAAGCCGAACGCGAGGACGAGGAACGGGACCATCGACTCGACAGCCCCCACCGAGCCGAAGCGCAGCAACCCCTCGAGATGACCGTCCTGGAAGATCCACACCACGACGCCGAGTGCGGCACCGAGCGAGACGACGTTGAGGACGAGGGCCTTGACCGGGACCACGAGCGAGCCGGTCATGAGGAAGAGCAGCACGAGCGTGCCGAGCACCACGAGCCCCACGGCATACGGCGCCCTCGCCCCCATCGAGTCGAGGAAGTCGATCTGCCCGGCGGCCTGCCCGGTCGTCAGCGTCCCGAAGCCGGCAGGGGTGTCGCGTACGCGGGCGACGAGCTCCTGGGCCGCATCGGACGTCGGCGGACCCTCGACCCGGAGGTCGACGCGCTGGTGGGCCGCGCCGAGCGGCTGCACCGTGACCGACTCCACGCCAGCAGCAGCGCGGAACTGGTCGGCCCAGCGGGTCACACCAGCCGTGTCGGCGGAGGCCGCGACCACCGTCACCTCGGGCGCCGAGAGCACGGGGTAGTCACGGGCGAGCTGGTCGAAGAAGACGCGCTGCTGGGCCTGCTTCGGGAGAAGCTCGGTGCCCGACGACGTGAGGCGCATCGAGAGCGTCGGGAGCGCCAGGGTCACGAGCACCACGACGACACCCACGATGACGAGTACCGGCCGACGCTGGACGACGGCCGCGAGGCGCGAGAAGACACCGACGTCGGGGGCCTGCTCGACCGCCTTGCGCGACAGGCGTTTTGCTCCCACGACGCAGAGGGCTGGCACCAGCGTGATCGCCACGACCATCGCGACGAGCACGACGCTGACGCCGGCGACGCCGATGGCCCGCATGATCGGCGCCTCGAAGAGAAGCAGCCCCGACAGGGCGATCGCGACGGTGAGCCCTGAGAAGAGGACGGTGCGTCCTGCCGTCGCGACGGTCCGCTCGGTGGCGACAGCGACCTCCTCGCGGGTCGGCACGTCGTGCCGCCGGTGCGCGAGCTCCTCCCGGAAGCGGCTCACGGTGAGGAGCCCGTAGTCGATCGAGAGGCCGAGACCGAGCAGCGTCACGATGTTGACCACCGTCGCATCGAGCTCGACGGCGTGGGAGAAGCCGAAGAGCGACAGCAGCGCCCCACCGATGGAGACCACCGCTCCCACGATCGGCAGGCCCGCGGCGACGAACCCGCCGAACACGAGCACCATGACGAGGAACGTCAGCGGCAGCGCGATGCCCTCACCTCGCAACAGGTCGCGTTCGACGGTGGTCGTGATGGCCGTGATGACCTGGCTCGTGCTGCCGACCGACCCCTGTCCGTCCACGGCCTCCGCGACCTCGAGCAGTGCTGCCTCGGCCGCTGACTCGGCCGCATCGAGGGCACTCTCGCCGAGCCCGGGCTCGAAGTCCACGACCGTGACGAACCCCCCGCCGGCAGGTGTCCCTCCCTTGAGGAGCGGGGCGACCGCGGGGTCGGACGGACCACCGGACGTCAGAAGTGGGGAGCGGACGTCCTTGACGCCGGCCAGCCGGGCCACCGCACGCGTCGCGGCCACCCCGTCGCGGAGGGTCTCCGGGTCGGAGAGGTCGGTGCCCGTCACCTGCAGCGTCAATGTCTGGAGTGCGGGACGGCTCTCGGCGATGACGTCCTGCGCGCGGGACGACTCGGAGTCGACCGTGGGGGCGCCGGAGTGGAGGCGCTCGAACAGGGACTCGCCCGTCACGCCGCCGACCGCGACCGCGAAGCACACGACGGCCGCGACGGCCCACGCCGAGGCCCAGGAGCGCGGGTGCCGCGCGAGCACTCCTCCGAGGCGGGCCAGTCGGGTGCGCGGGACCGGCCCAGCCGGTAAGGGGTTCTGCACGCGGATAGCCTTCCACAGTGATGTCGAACAGCCCGGAGGACCTCTTCGGCGCGGCCTCGGCCGCCAACCGCGGCGAACAGCCGGCCTCGGCCGGGGTCGCGCCCCTGGCCGTGCGGATGCGCCCCCGCTCGCTCGACGAGGTCCGCGGCCAGGCCAAGGTGCTGCGTCCGGGCAGCCCGCTCCGCCGCCTGATCGAGGGCTCGGGAGGTGCGGCCGGTCCACTGTCCGCGATCCTCTGGGGCCCGCCGGGTACCGGCAAGACGACGCTCGCGCACCTGGTCGCGACCGCCGCCGACCGCCGCTTCGTCGAGCTGTCGGCCGTGACGGCCGGCGTCAAGGACGTGCGCGCCGTCATGGACTCGGCGGTGCGGGAACGGGACCTCTACGCGCGGCAGACCGTGCTCTTCCTCGACGAGATCCACCGTTTCACCAAGGCACAGCAGGACGCCCTGCTGCCCGGCGTCGAGAACCGCACGGTCATCCTGGTCGCAGCGACCACGGAGAACCCGTCGTTCAGCATCATCTCGCCACTGCTGTCACGGTCCGTGCTGGTGACGCTCGAGCCGCTCACCGACTCCGAGATCGCCGACCTCCTCGGCGCGGCTCTCACCGACGAGCGTGGCTTCGACGGCGAGCACACCCTGTCCGCCGACGCGAGCGACCATCTCGTGCGGATGGCCGGCGGCGACGCCAGACGGGCCCTGACCTCGCTCGAGGCGGCGGCCGGCGTCGCACTCGACGCACAGCCCGCCGGGCGCACCTCCGTCGACCCCGTGGAGATCACCCTGGCCCACGTCGAGCAGGCTGTCGCGCAGGCCGCGGTCCGCTACGACCGTGCGGGCGACCAGCACTACGACGTCGCGAGCGCGCTCATCAAGTCGATGCGGGGCAGCGACGTCGACGCGGCCCTGCACTACCTCGCGCGCATGCTCGAGGCGGGGGAGGACCCGCGCTTCATCGCCCGGCGCATCGTCATCTCCGCGAGCGAGGACGTCGGCATGGGCGACCCCACCGCCCTGCAGACCGCCGTCGCGGCGATGCACGCGGTCGCCCAGATCGGGATGCCGGAGGCGCGCATCATCCTCGCCCAGGCGGTCGTGCACAACGCCATGGCGCCCAAGTCCAACGCGGCATACGTCGGCATCAACGAGGCGATCGCGGACGTACGCGCGGGGCGCGGTGGCGTGGTTCCCGCCCACCTGCGGGGGAGCGGCTACGCCGGGGCCGAGCGGCTCGGGCACGGCAAGGGGTACGTCTACGCCCATGACGAGCCCGACGGCGTGGCCGCCCAGCAGTACCTCCCCGACGACCTCCACGACACCGTCAGCTACTACCGGCCAACGGACCGGGGTTTCGAGGAGCGCCTCCGGGCGCGGTGGGAGTGGCTGTCCGGGCGGCTGGGACGCACTCGCAGCCAGTGAGGCCGGGGCCCCTCCGGGCACTCCGCGTCGTAGTTGTTACGGCCACGGAGACACTCAGCGGACATTGTGTCGTGCAGGCCTTTACTCGGTAACGATTTGTCATCCATGCACGTCTCGGTGCTTGGACAGCGGAAGACTGTGTGGCAGGCTCGCGTCGTCCCGGCGGGGGTGGCATCCGGATCATCTGGTGCGCCCGACGAGGGCGGCTCGAGTGAGGTACCGCCGAGCCGGATGTGATCCCACAAGGATGGAGACAACGCGTTGAACGCAATGCCGGAGCCCTCAGCGACGCTGACCGAGGAATCCGAGGAGAAGGCTTCGACGACGGCCCCCGCTCACCAGGAGGTCCGCACGGGTCGGTCTCCCGGACAGGTCGCCTGGGCCCGGCTGAAGCAGGACAAGGTCGCGATCGTCTGCGCGGTCATCGTGGCGTTCTTCATCATCGTCGCCCTGACCGCCCCCCTGCTCTACTCGCTCCAGTCCGTCGACCCCTCGACGGGTCTCAAGGCCGACCCGTACACCACCAACTCCAAGATCATCGACTTCAACGGTCTCCCGGAGGTGGGTACCAGCTCGGCCCACTGGCTCGGCGTCGAGCCCCGGCTCGGTCGCGACCTGTTCGCACGCTGGGCGATCGGCGCCCGCCCGTCGCTCATCATCGGCTTCGTCGCGGCCGCGGCCTCGACGATCATCGGCGTCACGCTCGGCCTGATCGCCGGCTACCTCGGTGGCATCGTCGACAAGATCATCTCGTGGGTCATCGACTTCTTCCTCTCGCTGCCGATCCTGCTGCTCGTCCTCGCCATCGTCCCGATCATGCAGAAGAGCCTCGCCGCCGGAAACGACCTGACTGCGGAGGAGATCTCACGCATTCGCTTCGTCGTCCTCATCGTCATCCTCTTCGTCTTCGGCTGGATGGGCCTGGCGCGACTCGTGCGCGGTGAGGTCAAGAGCCTGCGTGAGCGCGAGTTCGTGCAGGCCGCCCGGGCGATCGGCGTGCCGACCCGCGCGATCCTCTTCCGCGAGATCCTGCCCAACCTCGTCGGCCCGATCATCGTCTCCGCGTCGATCGCCGTTCCTGCCTACATCACGTACGAGGCCACACTCAGCTACCTCGGCGCCGGCCTCGTCGAGCCCACCGCGTCGTGGGGTCGCACGATCGCCGACGCGCAGAACCTCTTCGCCACGTACCCGCTGTGGCTGTGGCCCTCGGTCATCGGCCTGTCGCTCCTCGTGCTCGCCCTGAGCCTGCTCGGCGACTCGATCCGCGACGCCTTCGACCCCACCAGTCGCCGATAACCCCACCCGGTTCGTCGGTCAACAGATGTTCCCGGCAAAACGCCGGGACAAGCACAAAAGGGAGCAACAACAATGCGCTGGACCAAAGTCCTGACCGTGGGAGCCGCGGCTTCCCTCGGCTTCGTCGCGGCCTGCGGCGCTCCGGCTGCCAACCAAGGTGGTGCCGGCAACGGCACCAACGGTGGCAACAAGCCGGTCGAAGGGGCGGCCGCCGCCCTCGACCCGAACGCCAAGGGCCCGGCCCCGGAGATCCCCGGTGCCAAGCGGGGCGGCATCCTCACGGTTCCGTACAACACGGTGCCCGCCAACTTCGACCCGAGCGACCAGTTCTACCAGGACACGGCCGTCATCTTCTCGCTGACGCACCGCGCTCTCACGACCTTCACCTGGAAGGACAACCGCATGGTCCTGGTCCCGGACCTTGCGACCGACCTGGGCAAGCAGTCCGAGGACGGCCTGTCCTGGACCTTCACCCTCAAGGACGGCATCAAGTACGAGGACGGCTCGCCGGTCAAGGCGCAGGACATCGTCTTCGCCGCCAAGCGTTCGTTCGACCCCGACCTCGCCGCGAACGGGCCGACCTACCAGCGCGAGTTCTTCAAGGGCGGCGCGGACTACCAGGGCCCCTACAAGGGTGACAAGAACTGGAAGAGCGTCGAGGCCACCGACGACAAGACCGTCGTCTTCCACCTCGAGAAGCGCTTCGAGACGCTGCCGTACTTCGTCTCCTTCAACCAGTTCACGCCGATCCCCGAGGCGAAGGACAAGAAGGCCGACTACCAGCTGCACCCGCTCGCCACCGGCCCGTACATGTTCGACAAGTACACCCCGGGCACCGAGCTGACGCTCAAGCGCAACCCCAACTGGGACAAGAACACCGACCCGGCGCGCAACGACTACCCGGACGGCTTCCACTTCAAGTTCGGCCAGGACATCGTCAAGACGCAGACGGCCATCCTCGCGTCCAACGGCGACGACGCCACCTCGCTCAACTGGGACGCCATCGACTCGTCGCTGATCTCGCAGATCGAGGGCGAGAAGAAGAGCCAGTTCGCGGAGGGGCCGTCCTCCTGCGTGATCATGGTCAACATGGACGCGCGGAAGATCCCGCTGGAGGTCCGCAAGGCCATCGCCGTGGCCTACCCGTTCGACTCGATCCACAAGGCCGGCGGTGAGACGACGCACTCGTTCTCGCCGGCCAGCACGATCATCCCGCCGCAGATCCCCGGCCACCTCGACTACGAGGCCGAGGCGGCTCCGGGCTTCAAGATGAACGGCCAGGGCGACGGCGACCCGGCCAAGGCCAAGGAGATGCTCGCCGCGGCCGGCTACGGGCCCGACAAGCCGTTCGAGCTCATCTACTACTACACGAATGACGACGACACCGCGCAGAAGGTCAACCAGGTCCGCAAGCAGGCGTTCCAGAAGGCCGGCTTCAAGGTCCAGGACATCGGTGCGCCGTCCGCCGAGCGCCGCAAGCTCGCCGGCGACCCCAAGGGCAAGTACAACATGCTCCAGTCGCCGCGTGGTTGGTGCTTCGACTGGCCGTCGGCCGACTCGATCATCCCGCCCACCTTCGGCACGATCTCCCTCTCGCAGGGTGGTACGTCGTTCGGCAACTTCTCCGACGCCAAGATCGACGCCGAGATCAAGCGCATCCAGCAGCTCTCCATCACGGAGCAGGGGCCGGAGTGGGGCAAGATGGACAAGTGGCTCACGGAGAACTACCTGCTGGCCATCCCGGACTACAACGACAAGGGCAACTTCGTCTTCGGCACGAAGGTCAAGAACGTCATCCCCAACCCGAACAAGGGCATGCCGGAGATCACGAAGATCTGGCTGGACCAGTAAGTCGGCAGTGACAGCGCTCCTTCGGGAGAGCAAGATCTGAACCGATAGCCGTGGTGGGGGTCCGGGGTTGTCCCGGGCCCCCACCATCGGCGCCCACTCGTTTGGAAGGCATACCGTGCTCACGTACATCCTCAGGCGGTTGGCTCTCGCCCTGAGCGTCATCCTGGCCACCTTGGTCTCGGCATTCCTGCTGTTCTTCGCGGGCCCCTCGGACCCGGCGCAGGCCATGTGCCCCGAGACCCGGTGCAACGCGCAGCGGCTCGAGGCCATCACCAAGAGCCTCGGGCTCGACAAGCCCCTGACCGCGCAGTTCCTCGACTACTTCAAGGGACTCTTCGCCGGCCGCGACTTCCTCTACGCCGGCGACACTGTCCACTGCAGCGCTCCCTGCCTGGGCTTCTCCTTCGTGACGCGTCGGTCCGTCAACGAGGAGCTCTTCACCCGCTTCCCCAACACCGTGGTGCTGGCCCTCATGGCCGCCGTCGTCTTCGTGACCCTCGGTGTCACGGTCGGCATCTTCGCCGCGATCCGGCGCGGGACCGCCACCGACCGTGCCGTCGTCGGCGCCTCGCAGGTGCTCGGGTCCATCCCCTACTACGTGCTCGCGCTTCTCGTCGCGCTCTACCCGGTGATCCTGTGGGGCGTCCTGCCGCAGTACTCGTCCTTTTCCTCAGGGCCCGGACGCTACTTCATGGGCATGGTCGCTCCCGCGCTGATCCTCGGCTTCGTGACCTCCGCCTCGTACGTCCGCTACACCCGCAACTCGATGATCGAGACGCTGTCGATGGACTACATCCGCACGGCGCGCTCCAAGGGCATCAGCGAACGCACGGTGCTGCTCAAGCACGGTTTCCGCGCCGCGATGAGCCCGATCGCCACGATCCTCGGCCTCGACATCGCCGCCCTGCTCACCGGAACCCTCATCACCGAGCAGATCTTCGGCGTCGACGGCATCGGCCGTCGCGGCCTGGGGGCCCTGCGGTCGCAGGACCTGCCCGTCATCATGGGCACCGTGCTCATCGGAGCCGTCGTCGTCGTGGTCATGAACCTCGTCGTCGACATCGCGTACTCCTTCATCGACCCGCGAGTGAGGCTCTCGTGACCGCGACCGCAAACACCATCTCCACGCAGGGTGCGGAGGCTCGCGACGCGGGCGACGTCGTCCTCGACGTCAACGACCTGTCGGTCGCCTTCCCCACCGAGGAAGGGGTCGTCAAGGCCGTCTCCAACCTGAGCTACCAGGCCCGGCTCGGGCGCACGCTGGCGATCGTCGGCGAGTCCGGCTCGGGCAAGTCGGTGAGCAGCATGGCCGTCCTCGGCCTGCACAACGCGAAGCGCACCCAGATCACCGGCAGCATCAAGCTCGACGGCCTCGAGCTGGTCGGCGCCCCCGCCTCGACGTTCCAGAAGGTCCGCAGCACGAAGGCCGCCATGGTCTTCCAGGACCCGCAGAGCTCGCTGCACCCCTTCCACAAGGTCGGCAAGCAGATCGCCGAGGCGTACCAGGCGCACAACAAGGTGAGCAAGCAGATCGCTCACAAGCGTGCCGTCGAGATGCTCGACCTCGTCGGCATCCCGAACCCGCAGCGCCGGGCCAACCAGTACCCGCACGAGTTCTCCGGTGGCATGCGGCAGCGCGCGATGATCGCGCTCGGCCTCGTCAACAACCCGAAGCTGCTCATCGCGGACGAGCCGACGACCGCGCTCGACGTGACCGTCCAGGCCCAGATCCTCGACCTCGTCAACGACCTCCAGAAGGAGTTCGGCTCGGCGGTCATCCTCATCACGCACGACCTCGCCGTCGTCGCCGAGACCGCTGACGACATCCTCGTCATGTACGCCGGTCGCGGGGTCGAGAAGGGCGACGCCAAGGAGGTGCTGGCCCAGCCGTCGATGCCCTACACGTACGGGCTGCTGCAGTCGCTGCCGTCGCACTCCGAGGACCTCGACGAGCTCAAGGCGATCAAGGGCGCGCCGCCCAGCCTGCTCAACCTGCCCAGCGGCTGCTCGTTCCACCCCCGGTGCGAGTTCAAGGACCAGGTGCCGGGTGACGCCTGCTGGACCCAGCTGCCGGAGCTGCGCCCCACTCCGGGCCTGCCCAACCGACAGCTCCGCTGCCACCTTCCCGACCCGGTGGCCACGCTCCAGAACGCCGAGGGAGTCCGATGACCGACCAGACACTGCTCAAGGTCACCGACCTCCAGCGACACTTCCCGTTCCGCGAGGTCCAGGGCCTGAGGATGGTCCGCGCGACGGTCCGGGCCGTCGACGGCATCAGCTTCACGGTCAAGGAGGGACAGACCCTCGGCCTCGTCGGAGAGTCGGGGTGCGGCAAGTCGACGACCTCGCGCCTCGTGACGCGCCTCGACGAGCCGACCGCCGGGACCATCGAGTTCGAGGGGCGTGACATCACGCACCTCAAGGAGCACGAGCTGCGCAGCATCCGTCGCGACGTGCAGATGATCTTCCAGGACCCGTACTCCTCGCTGAACCCGAGGCACACCGTCGGCTCCATCCTCGGCACGCCGCTGCGCGTGCACGGCCTGCACAAGGGCAAGGAGAAGGCCCGGGTCCAGGAGCTGCTGGAGCTCGTCGGCCTCAACCCGGAGCACATCAACCGCTACCCCTCGGAGTTCTCCGGCGGCCAGCGCCAGCGCATCGGCATCGCCCGGGCCCTCGCGGTCGAGCCGAAGCTGATCATCGCCGACGAGCCGGTCTCCGCTCTCGATGTGTCGATCCAGGCGCAGGTGATGAACCTGCTGGGCAAGCTGCGCAACGAGCTCGACCTCGCGTTCATCTTCGTCGCCCACGACCTCGGGGTCGTGCGCCACTTCTGCGACCAGGTCGCGGTCATGTACCTCGGCAAGATCGTCGAGTACGGCGACAAGAAGAAGATCTACGAGGAGCCCGAGCACCCGTACACCCAGGCGCTGCTCTCCGCCGCTCCCGACATCAACGTCGCGCGCGGCATCGCCCCGAAGGAGCGCATCCGCCTCGTCGGCGACGTGCCGAGCCCGATCGACCCGCCGAGCGGCTGCCGCTTCCGCACCCGCTGCTGGAAGGCGCAGGAGGTCTGCGCCCAGGTGGAGCCGCCGCTGGTGCCGTCGGAGGCGGCCCTGGCGCCGGTTCGCTCGAAGCGTGAGAGCGGCAAGCACGTGCAGGCCTGCCACTTCCCCGAGATCAAGACCGACCTCGTCGCGGAGGTCGAGCACACCGCCTGACCCGCGCGAGCGGTCACGACGCAGCACGTACGCCGCTGGGCCGGCTCCCTCACGGGTGCCGGCCCAGCGGCATACCCGCCGGCACACCCACCCGAAGCCGGTGGGAGGGCGTGTCGAGGTCCGTTAGGGTTGAACCACCTCGGTGCGCACGCGAGTGAGTGCGCGCCGGCGAACGAAGGACGATGAACGTGGCCCAGATGGGACCCAGGGTGACCCTGCGCCCGACCCTGCAGCCGGCGAGCCGAGCTCCCCGGGGGTCAGCCGCGCCCGTGTGAGCGCCGGGCTGACCCCGCCCCGCCGGCCCGGTCGCGCGTGCGACGGGCTACCCGCAGACCACCCGTCGACCCGAGGACTACTCATGGAAACCGCTGAGATCAGGCGTCGCTGGCTCTCGTACTTCGGCAGCCGCGGCCACACCGTCGTGCCGAGCGCCCCGCTCGTGCACGACGACCCCAACCTGCTGTTCGTCAATGCGGGCATGGTCCCCTTCAAGCCGTACTTCCTCGGCCAGGAGACCCCCCAGTTCACGCGCGCGACGAGCGTGCAGAAGTGCGTCCGCACCCTCGACATCGAGGAGGTCGGCAAGACCACGCGCCACGGCACGTTCTTCCAGATGAACGGCAACTTCAGCTTCGGCGACTACTTCAAGGAAGGCGCCATCGAGTTCGCGTGGGAGCTCATCACGCGTAGCCAGGCCGACGGTGGCCTCGGCTTCGACGAGAAGGACCTCTACGCGTCCGTCTACCACGAGGACGACGAGGCGATCGCACTGTGGAAGAAGGTCGCCGGCCTCACCGACGACCGCATCGTGCGCCTCGGCCGCAAGGACAACTACTGGAACATGGGCGTGGCCGGCCCCGGCGGCCCGTGCTCGGAGATCCTGCTCGACCGGGGTCGCGAGTTCGGCGCCGACGGCGACTGGGAGGCGGGTGACCGGTACCTCGAGTTCTGGAACCTCGTCTTCATGCAGTACGAGCTCGAGAACGTCCGGTCGAAGGAGGACTTCGACATCGCCGGCGAGCTGCCGAAGCGCAACATCGACACGGGCATGGGTCTCGAGCGCGTGGCGTTCCTGCTCCAGGGCGTGGACAACATCTACGAGACCGACGAGGTCTTCCCCGTCATCGCGGCTGCCGAGGACCTGTCGGGTCGCCGGTACGGCACGAACCACGAGGACGACGTGCGGTTCCGCGTCGTCGCCGACCACGTGCGGTCCTCGCTCATGCTCATCGGTGACGGTGTGACGCCGGGCAACGAGGGCCGCGGCTACGTGCTGCGCCGGCTCCTGCGCCGTGCGGTGCGCTCGATGCGTCTGCTCGGAGTCGACGCGCCGACGCTGGAGCACCTGCTGCCCGTCAGCATGGAGCGGATGAAGGCGTCCTACCCCGAGCTCGAGCACGACTTCCACCGCATCAGCCAGGTCGCCTACGGCGAGGAGGACGCGTTCCGTCACACGCTGAGCTCGGGCACGACGATCCTCGACACCGCGGTCGCGCGGGCGAAGTCGTCGGGCGCGACCACGCTCGGCGGTGCGGAGGCGTTCGCCCTGCACGACACGTACGGCTTCCCGATCGACCTCACGCTCGAGATGGCGGCGGAGCAGGGGCTGCAGGTCGACGAGGCGGGCTTCCGCCGGCTCATGGCGCAGCAGCGCGACCGGGCGAAGGCCGACGCGAAGGCGAAGAAGTCGGCGCACGGTGACACGAGCGTCTACCGCCGGCTCTCCGACCTGCTCGGTCGCGACGTCGAGTTCACCGGTTACGACCAGACGGTCACCGACACGCGAGTGCGCGGACTCATCCGCGACGGCGCGGTCGTCGACCGGGTCGGCCAGGGCGAGCAGGTCGAGGTCGTGCTCGACCGCACGCCGCTCTACGCCGAGTCCGGTGGACAGCAGGCCGACCACGGACGTCTGCGTCTCGCGAACGGCGCCCTCATCGAGATCTCCGACGTGCAACGCCCGATCACCGGGCTCGTCGTGCACCGGGCGACCGTGCTCGAGGGCGAGGTCGGTGTCGGCGAGGAGGCCGAGGCCGAGGTCGACGTCGTGCGCCGCCGTTCCATCTCGCGCGCCCACACGGCGACCCACATGGTGCACCAGGCGCTGCGCGACGAGCTCGGCAGCACCGCCACCCAGGCAGGCTCGGAGAACTCGCCCGGTCGTCTCCGCTTCGACTTCAAGTCGCTGCAGGCCGTCCCGGCCGGGGCGATGGGCGAGATCGAGGCAAGGATCAACGCCGTGCTGCTCGACGACCTCCCGGTCACGGCCGACATCATGGACCTCGACGCCGCGAAGAAGCTCGGCGCGATGGCGCTCTTCGGGGAGAAGTACGGCGAGCGGGTCCGAGTCGTGTCGATCGGCGAGTGGTCCCGCGAGCTGTGTGTCGGCACGCACACGCCCCGCGTCGGCCAGATCGGCGTCGTCAAGCTGCTCGGTGAGAGCTCGATCGGCTCGGGGGTGCGCCGTGTCGAGGCGCTCGTCGGCGCCGACGCGTACTCCCACCTCGCGCGCGAGGCCACCATCGTCAGCCAGCTCACCGACACGCTGGGCGTGCGCCGCGACGAGCTGCCCGACCGCATCGCGGCGATCCTCGGTCGTCTGCGCGATGCCGAGAAGGAGATCGCGGCCGTGCGCCAGAGCCAGGTGCTCGGCGCTGCAGCCGGCCTCGTCTCCTCGGCGCGTGACATCGGCGGCGTGACGTTCGTCAGCCATGACGCCGGTGCCGGTGTCACCGGTGACGACCTGCGCAAGCTCGTCACCGACGTGCGCGGCCGACTGGGCAACGACCGTCCCGTCGTCGTCTCGATGGCGGCCGTGGCGGGCGAGCGGCCCGTCGTCGTCGTCGCGACCAACGAGCGCGCCCGCGAGGCCGGACTCAAGGCCGGTGCGTTCGTCAAGGCCGCGGCCACGGCCCTCGGCGGGGGTGGCGGCGGCAAGGACGACCTCGCCCAGGGCGGTGGCACCGACCCGAGCCGGGTCTCCGCAGCCCTCGGCACGGTCGAGGACGCCCTGCGCAACCGGGGCGCGTGACCTTGACCTCTCCCGCACGGCCAGGAGTTCGCGTCGGCGTCGACGTGGGCAACGCCCGCGTCGGTGTCGCCGCCTCGGACGCCTCGGGAGTGTTCGCGCACCCGGTCCGGACCCTGCCGCGTGACGCGGCGGGCGACAGCGACGTCGATGCCCTCGCGGCCCTCGTGGCGCAGCTCGAGGCGATCGAGGTCGTCGTCGGGCTGCCCCTGCTGCTCTCGGGGCAGGAGGGAGACGCGGCCAGGATCGCGCGCGAGTATGCGGCCCGCCTCGCGGCACGGCTGGGTACGGTGGTGGTGCGGATGGTCGATGAACGCTTGACCACCGTGGACGCGCATCGCAGACTACGCGACAGTGGAGTGCCGGGTCGAGGACAGCGAGCCGTCGTCGACCAGGCCGCCGCAGTGCTCATCCTGCAGGCGGCCCTCGACACGGAGGCGCTGTCGGGCAGGCCGCCCGGCGAGACCGTCTCACCGGGAGGCAAACGGAAGAAGGAACGTCGCCGATGAAGGACCATCTGGAGTCGTCCATCTTCGGCGACCACGAAGACACCGTCGAGCACCTCGACGAGCCGCACACTCCTGTCGCCCTGAGCCGGCGTGAGATCCGCGAGCAGGAGCTCGCCGCACGCAGGCGCGGCAGGCGTCCCGCAGGCCCAGCCCCGACGGGTCGCGGCACGCCGTCCGTGCTGCGCCGGATCCTCGTCATCGTGCTCGCGCTGGCCGTCATCGGTGGCGGTGTCGCCGTCGCCTACACGGCGTTGCGTCCCGTGGTGGAGAGCCTCCTCGAGTCCAACGACTACCCCGGCCCGGGCACCGGCGAGGTCCGAGTGACCGTCGAGCAGGGTGCCGGTGGCAGCGCCATCGCGAAGGTGCTCGTGGAGCAGGACGTCGTCAAGTCGAGCAAGGCCTTCATCGAGGCCGCCAACGAGGATCCCAAGAGCGCCGGTATCCAGCCCGGGGTCTACGAGATGAAGAAGCAGATGAAGGCGTCCGACGCCCTCGCGATCCTCGTCGACCCGAAGAACCGGATGATCACGCGCGTCGTCGTCCCGGAGGGCCTCTGGGCGACCGAGGTCTACGCGCGTCTCTCGAAGTCGTCAGGCATACCGGTCGCCCAGTACACCGCCGCGGCGAAGAAGGTCGGGGACCTCGGCCTGCCGGCCTCGGCCAAGGGCAACATCGAGGGGTACCTCTTCCCCGCGAGCTACGAGTTCGGCCCGACGGCGACAGCGCTCGACCAGCTCAAGCAGATGGTCGCCGAGTCCACGAAGCGTCTCGATGCCCTCGGCATCTCGCCTGCCCAGATGGAGCGCGTCGTCACGGTGGCGAGCCTCGTCGAGGGGGAGGCCCAGACCGAGGGCGACCGCGCCAAGGTGGCCCGCGTCATCGAGAATCGCCTCGCCGCGAAGATGTCTCTCGGCATGGACTCCACGGTCAACTACATCTTCAAGAAGCGCGGCGTGCCGACGCAGCAGATGCTCGACAGCGACAACCCGTACAACACACGCCGGTTCACGGGCCTGCCGCCCGGCCCGATCTCCAACCCCGGAGAGAGCGCCCTCAAGGCGGCGGCCGCCCCCGCCGCGGGCAACTGGCTCTACTTCGTGACGGTCAACCTCGACAGCGGCGCGACGAAGTTCGCCGCGACCTACGAGGAGCACCAGCGCTACGTGGCGGAGTTCCGGCAATGGTGCTCCGTCAACAAGGGCAAGTGCTGATCCGCACACCGGGGGAGAGTCGAGACGGGGGACCACGCGAGGTGCATCGCGTCGCGCACCGCTGCGCTGTGTGGGGCAGCCCCATCGAGCACTCGCTCTCACCGGTGCTGCACCGCGCCGCGTACGCCGCCCTCGGGCTGGAGGACTGGGCCTACGACCGGCGTGAGGTGGACGAGGCGACGTTTCCGCAGGCGTTCGCCGCCTTGGACGAGACGTGGCACGGTCTCTCGCTGACGATGCCGCTCAAGGAGGTCGCCCTGGCCGCGGCCGCCACGGTCACACCGATCGCGGCCGCCACGGGAGCGGCCAACACGCTCGTCCGTGACGTCGGGGACGCGTCACGCTGGACGGCCCACAACACCGATGTCCACGGCATGACGATGGCCCTGCGCGTCGCCGGCTGCGCCGACCTCTCGAGCCTGCTCGTCGTCGGCTCCGGAGCGACGGCCCGCTCGGCCCTGGCGGCCGTCACCTCCCCGAAGGCCCGGTTGGTGCTCATGGTCCGCGACCGGGTGCGACCCGAGACTCTCGCGCAGGCCGAGGCGGCCGGGCTGCGGGTCGAGGTCGTCGCGATGGGGGACTGGTCCGCCGCGGCCGCCGTCGACGCGGTCGTCAGCACGGTGCCCCCGTCCTCGGTGCCGGCGCTCGAGCTGCTCCCGACGGTGACCGGGTCCCGGCCTCGCGTCGTCCTCGACGTCGTCTACGGATCGGGCACGACCCCCCTCCAGCGCGCGGCCCGCGCCCGAGGGTGGGCCATTGCCGAGGGCACCGACATGCTCCTGCACCAGGCCACCGAGCAGGTGCGCCTCATGACGGGGCAGCCCGCGCCGCTCGAGGCCATGGCCTCGGCGCTGCGCGACGCCCTGACGGACCGCGCCCGGTGATCCCGCCCGTGACGTGGGTCCAGGCCCCGGGAGCGCCGTGGTGGTTCGTCGTGCTGGTCGCCGTCGCGGGCGCGCTCGTCGGGGAGGTGCTCCGGCGCCGTCTCGCCGCCGGGGGCTACCGGGTCGGCGAGGAGACCGGGCCGCTACCACGGGTGTCGTCAGCCTCTGTGCCCGTGGTGCTCGCAGTGCTCTGGGCTCTGCTCGCCTGGCGCTTCGGGCCGCTCTCGGAGTGGGCGCTGGCGCCCGCCTACCTCGGCTTCGCGTTCGTGGCAGTGGCCCTGGCCTGGATCGACGCCGACGTGCACCGCCTCCCACGCGGGCTGACGCGGCCGGCGTACCCCATGCTCGTCGGCCAGCTGGCGATCGCCTCGCTCGCCTCGGGCGACTGGGATGCCCTGCGGCGGGCCGCGATCGCCGGCGCCGTGCTGTGGGGCATCTACTTCGTGCTCGCCCTCGTCGCCGCGCTGCTCGGCAGCGGGTTCGGCTTCGGTGACGTCACGCTCGCCGGACTCGTGGGGCTCGCGACCGGCTACGTCAGCGTGTCCACGACGCTCGTGGCGTCGTATGCCGCGTTCATCCTCGCCGGCGTCTATGGCCTGGCGCGCCTGGTGCTGCGGCGCGGCACACGCAAGGACGACATCGCGTTCGGGCCGTGGATGCTCGTCGGTCTCCTCGTCGCGCTCGTCGTGCAGGTGCGGCCGCTCTACTGAGCGCACCGGGCCGGTGGTCCCGCGGATCGGGCGGGTCGGCCCCGCCTCCGGCACGCATGGGAGGATCGAAGCATGTTGCGTTGGTTGACGGCCGGTGAGTCGCACGGGCCCGCACTCGTCGCCATGATCGAGGGCCTGCCGGCAGGGGTCGAGGTCGGCGCGAAGGACCTGCAGGCGGCCCTGGCCCGCCGTCGTCTCGGTTACGGTCGCGGCGCCCGGATGAAGTTCGAGCAGGACGAGGTCGAGTTCCTCGGCGGCCTGCGCCACGGGGTGAGCATCGGCTCGCCGATCGCGGTCCGCATCGGCAACAGCGAGTGGCCGAAGTGGATGACCGTGATGAGCCCGGAGGCCGTCACCGACGAGGCCTACGCGGCGTCCGACGACGTCAACGCCGAGAAGGAGGTCGCCCGCAACAAGCCGCTCACGCGCCCGCGTCCCGGTCACGCCGACCTCGTCGGCATGCAGAAGTACGGCCACGAGGACGCACGTCCCGTCCTCGAGCGGGCGTCGGCCCGGGAGACCGCGGCCCGCGTCGCGCTCGGCGAGGTGGCTGCCCGGTTCCTCGAGCAGGCCTACGGCATCCGTCTCATCTCGCACACGGTGGCCATCGGCACGGCGTCGGTGCCGGCCGGGGCCGAGCTGCCGACCCCCGACGACCTCGAGCGCCTCGACGCCGATCCCGTGCGCGCCTTCGACGCCGACGGCTCGGCCGCGATGGTGGCCGAGGTCGACGCCGCGAAGAAGGACGGTGACACGCTCGGTGGCGTCGTCGAGGTGCTGGCCTACGGGCTGCCGCCGGGTCTGGGCTCGCACGTCCACTGGGACCGCAAGCTCGACGGGCAGCTCGCACAGGCCCTCATGAGCATCCAGGCGATCAAGGGCGTCGAGGTCGGCGACGGCTTCGAGACCGCTCGACGCCGCGGCTCGCAGGCGCACGACGAGATGGAGCTCGTCGACGGGGTCATCACCCGCCGCACCGGTCGCGCGGGCGGCACCGAGGGCGGCATGTCGACGGGCCAGGTGCTCCGCGTGCGTGCCGCGATGAAGCCGATCAGCACCGTACCCCGCGCCCTGTCGACCGTCGACGTCGCAACGGGCGTGGCCGCCACGGCGATCCACCAGCGTTCCGATGTGTGCGCCGTGCCGGCAGCCGGCGTCGTCGCCGAGGCCATGGTCGCGCTCGTCCTCGCGCAGGCCTGCCTCGAGAAGTTCGGGGGCGACTCCGTCACCGAGACGGCGCGCAACCACACGGCATACCTCGAAGGCATCCGCGAGGGGCTGCGCACGTGGTGAACCCCGCACCTCGCACGCGGCCCGTCGCCGTCGTCGTCGGACCACCCGGCGCAGGCAAGACGACCGTCGGAAGAGCCCTCGCCGCTCGTCTGGGCGTCGGCTTCCACGACGTCGACGCCGCCATCGAGGCGGCACAGGGCCGCCCCATCTCCGACATCTTCGTCGACGACGGCGAGGCCTTCTTCCGCGACCTCGAGCGCGCCGAGGTGGCCCGCTCGCTCGCCGAGGAGACCGGCGTCGTCTCGCTCGGCGGCGGCGCCGTCATGGACCCTCTCACCGAGGAGTCACTGGCCGGTCACGTCGTCGTCTTCCTCGACGTCGCGATCGCCGACGCGAGCAAGCGCATCGGCTTCGACCGCTCCCGGCCGTTGCTGTCGGTCAACCCGCGTGCCTCGTGGGTCGCCATGATGAACCACCGCCGTCCGACCTACGAGCGGATCGCCACGCTGCGAGTCGACACCGCCGGCCGCACCGCCGACGAGGTCGCCGACCTCGTCGCCGCCGAGCTCGAGGCGGCCCGGACGTGACCGACCCGACCCGCCCGACCACGATCCCCGTCGGAGACGACTACGACGTCGTCATCGGCGCCGGCGTCCTCGACCGGGTCACCCACCTGCTCGGCACCGACGTGTCGCGAGTGCTCGTCGTGCACCCTCCCACGCTGGCCGACCTCACCGCCCGGGTCACCGGCGCGCTCGAGGCCAAGGGGTATGCCGTGCACGTCGCCGAGGTGCCCGACGCCGAGGCCGCCAAGACCGCCGGCGTCGCAGCCGAGCTCTGGGGGGTCCTCGGCCGCGCCGGCTTCACCCGCACCGACGCGGTCGTCGGCGTCGGAGGAGGCACCGTCACCGATCTCGCCGGCTTCGTCGCCGCGTCATGGCTGCGGGGCGTCAAGGTCGTGCAGGTGCCGACGACGCTTCTCGGCATGGTCGATGCCGCGGTCGGTGGCAAGACGGGCATCAACACCCCCGAGGGCAAGAACCTCGTCGGCGCCTTCCACCCGCCCGCCGGTGTGCTGTGCGACGTCGACGTCCTCGTCACGCTGCCGCAGGCCGACCTCGTCGCCGGCCTCGCGGAGGTCGTCAAGTGCGGCTTCATCGCCGACCCGGTCATCCTCGACCTCGTCGAGGCGTCGGTCGCCGCCGACCCCGACACCGCTCGCAGCGCGGACAACCCGCACCTGCGAGAGCTCATCGAGCGCGCGATCCGGGTCAAGGCCGAGGTCGTCGCCGCTGACCTGCGCGAGAGCTCGCTGCGCGAGATCCTCAACTACGGCCACACGTTCGCTCACGCGATCGAGCAGGTCGAGCAGTACGCGTGGCGACACGGCGAGGCGGTCAGCGTCGGCATGGTCTACGTGGCCGAGCTGGCCCGACTCACCGGGCACCTCACCGGCCCCGAGGGCGACGCGCTCGTGGCCCGGCACCGCGCCGTGCTCGAGTCGCTCGGCCTGCCGACGACCTACACGGCGGGCCGTTGGGACGAGCTGCTGACCGCGATGCGCCGCGACAAGAAGTCGCGAGGCCCGACCCTGCGCTTCGTCGTGCTCGACGCTCTCGCCCGGCCCACCCGCCTGGCCGGCCCGGACGACGTGCTGCTCCAGGCGGCATACGGCCTCGTGTCGCGGGCCGTCACGGCCCCTGCTCACTAGACTCGCGGCCATGACGGCACCCACGGTCTTCGTCCTGTCGGGCCCCAACCTCAACCGTCTCGGCACGCGTGAGCCCGAGGTCTACGGCTCCGACACCCTCGACGACATCCACGTCGCCGTCGTCCGCGAGGCTCGTGACCTCGGCCTCGTCGCCGACTGCCGCCAGACCAACCACGAGGGCGAGCTCGTCGACTGGCTCCACGAGGCGGTCGACACGGGTGCCGACGTCGTGCTCAACCCGGGCGCGTTCACGCACTACTCGTATGCCGTCCGCGACGCGTGTGCGATCGTCACGACGAGCGGTCGCAGCCTCGTCGAGGTGCACCTGTCCAACCCCGCCGCGCGCGAGGAGTTCCGGCACACGTCTGTCGTGGCGGGTGTCGCGACCGGGACCATCGCGGGGTTCGGGCTGCAGTCCTACCTGCTCGCCCTGCGCGCCCTCGTCTGACCGGACGGCGCACAGGAGACGCACAGCAGCCGCACCGAGGCCCCATGGGCTCGCCGCCCAGACTCTGTCGCAGGAGGGGCCTTCCCGGCCCCGCGACGGAAGGCAGACCATGGCAACCAGCACACCCGAGCTCGAGTGGCTCGACGAGCAGGGCAACGAGATCGAGGACCACGACCGCGGACTGGTCTTCGACATCCAGACCCTCGTGAACCGCCGACGGGCGCTGAGCCTGTTCGGGGGGCTCGGGGTCGCGGGTGCGCTCGCGGCGTGCAGCAGCGGGACCCCGGCGTCGACCGGCAGCACCTCGGCCGGCACGGCGTCGACGAGCGCGGCCACGTCCGCCGCGACGTCCGCCGCCACGTCGGGTGCCACGGACGCCGCCCTCGTCGAGGCGCCCGACGAGACCGCCGGCCCGTACCCCGGCGACGGGTCGAACGGGCAGAACGTCCTCGACGACTCAGGCATCGTGCGTCAGGACATCCGCAGCAGCTTCGGCACCTCGACGACGACGGCCGAGGGCGTCCCGCTGACGATCAAGCTCACGGTCAAGGACCTCTCGACGAGCTCCGCCCTCGTCGGGGCCGCCGTCTACGCGTGGCACTGCGACCGTGACGGCCGCTACTCGATGTACAGCCAGGGCGCCGAGGACGAGAACTACCTGCGCGGTGTCCAGGCGACCGACGAGTCCGGCACGGCGACGTTCACCTCGATCTTCCCGGCCTGCTACTCCGGGCGCTGGCCGCACATCCACTTCGAGGTCTACGAGAAGGTCGCCGACGCCACGTCCAGCGGGCCGATCGTCAAGACGTCGCAGATCGCGCTGCCCAATGCGGCGTGCGACGCGGTCTACGCGACGAGCGGCTACGAGCAGAGCGTCGGCAACCTGTCGCAGGTGAGCCTCGAGCGCGACAACGTCTTCGGCGACGACGCGGGCGTGCACCAGCTCGCGACGATGTCCGGCAGCGTCTCGTCCGGCTACACCGCTGCCCTGACGATCGGCGTCTGAGCCAGGGCCCGGGCCCGAGTGCAAAGTGCCCACTCGACGGGGTGGAAGTGCCCACTCGACAGGGGGAGGAGGTCGAGTGGGCACTTTGCACCGTCGTCAGGTCAGGTCAGGTCAGGGCGTCAGGCAGGGGTTCGGCGTGCACGATCGTCAGCTCGGACACGGCACGGGTCAGCACGACGTAGAGGCGGCGCAGGCCGGTGCGTTCGTCGGGTTCGGCCCTGGCGATGGCAGCGGGCTCGACGACGACCGTCCTGTCGAACTCCAGACCCTTGGCGACGGTCGCGGGCACGACCTCGACCTGGTGGTCCTCGTCGTCACCGTGGTCGACGTCCAGCCGGCCGTGCGGCACCGAGGCCACCGTGAGTGCGGCGCAGACCGTCTCGACCATCGCGTCCGGCGCGATGACGCCCACCGAGCCCGGCGTGGCGGCTGCGGCCTGCACGGCATGGACCACCGCGGCCTCCAGCGAGCCGGGGTCCGCCGGGCGCAGCTCGAGGCGTCCTGGGTTGTCGCGCACCGACACGGGCGCCCCGAGACCCGGGGCCATCGCGGGCAGCAGGCGGGCGGCGTACTCGATGACCACGGCCGGCACGCGGAACCCGCGGTCGAGCACGACCAGGTCGTGGCGGTCCTTTCCGAGGTGGCGCATCGCCTCCTCCCACGACGCCGTCGCCCAAGGCGTCGTGCCCTGCGCGATGTCGCCGAGCACTGTCACCGAGCCGGTGGAGGCGCGCCGGCCGACGGCGCGCAGCTGCATGGGGGAGAGGTCCTGAGCCTCGTCGAGCACGACGTGTCCGAGGCTCGGGACGCGGCGCAGCAGGTCGTCGAGCTCGTCGAGCAGCGCCATGTCTGCTCGTGACCACCTGGACGCTCCCTTGGTGCGAGCGGGCTTGTGCCACAAGAGCATCGCCTGCTCGTCACCGCTCAGGTCGTTGCCGGCAGCGGCGCGGAGCGCGTCGGGGTCGGACCAGAGGCGGTGCAGCACCGCCTGCGGGTCGAGCGCCGGCCAGACGGACCTGACGTACGCCTTCACCGCCGGCGACTTCGCGACGGCGTCCTGGACACGGTCGTCCGGCGCCTCACCGGCGCGCTCCATCTCGAGCAGCACGTGATGGGCGAGGCGTTGGGGGAGCAGGTCGCGCGCGGCCGAGTAGCGAACGCCGCGGGCCGCGAGCTCGTCGAGGATCACCTGCACCTCGTATGCCGGCACCCGCCACCTGCGCACGCCGCGCGGCACCACGAGGGCTTCCGTGGGACGCGCGACCTGCGACCAGACGGCGCGACGCAGCACCGCGGCGAGGCGCGGGTCACCCTTGAGGGTCGCGACGTCGGCGGGCTCGTCGGCGCGCACGCGCCCGTGGTCGAGGAGCGTCTCGACCGTCGCGTGACCGACGCGGACCTCGCCGAGAGACGGCAGGACCGCTCCGATGTGGTCGAGGAAGGCACGGTTCGGCCCGACGACGAGCACGCCCGAGCGGTCGAGGCGCTCGCGGAACGAGTAGAGCAACCAGGCCGCGCGGTGCAGGCCGACCGCGGTCTTGCCGGTGCCGGGCGCGCCCTGGACACACACGCTGACGGCGACGTCGCTGCGCACGATCTCGTCCTGCTCCGGCTGGATGGTCGAGACGATGTCACGCATCGGGCCGGTGCGCGGCCGTTCGATCTCCGCGGCGAGCAGCGACCCGGCCGTCGTGTCGCCCGACGCCTGTGGCTCGCGCAGGTGCTCGTCCTCGAGGGCGGTAAGACGGCCGCGGTCGACGCCGAACCGCCGCCGGAGCACGACGTCCATCGGCTCGAGCCGCGACGCCCGGTAGAAGGCGGTCGAGATCGGCGCCCGCCAGTCGACGACGACCGGGTCGCCGGCCTCGTCGGACACGTGACGGCGGCCGATGTGGAAGCGCTCGGCGGGTCCGCCCGGCGGGTCGACGTCGATGCGACCGAAGAACAGCGTGGTGCGCGGGTCGTCCTGCAGCGAGGCGATGCGGCGCGCGAGCACCCAGCCGAGCACCTCGCCCGAGACGGCGTCGCTCGCCTTCGACGCGTCTAGCGACTCGGCGAGCCGCCGCATCCGGCCGAGCTGCTCGCGGGCGTCGTCGAGGTAGGCCTGCTCCCGGGCGAGTTCGGAGTCGAGCGAGGACACGTGCTGCCTTTCCTGCAGGGCAACACACCGAGCAACCCACAACACACCGGGATCGGGCGCGGGTGTGTTGTCGGTTGCTCGGTGTGTTGCGGGGTGTTGGCGAGGGTCGGTCGCGAGGGTCGATCGCGGGGACCGGGGGAACGGGCCAGCCTACCCCGTGCCGGAGCCGGCGATTCCGCGTTCGACGCCGCCCACGGATAGACTTGCGCGGCAACTCCCCAAGACAGCGAACGCCCGGCGCTCCGGCGTGCCATCCGCACGCTCCGACCGGCCGGCATACGAAAGTGGTTTGTGACGATGGCTTCGACCAACGACCTGAAGAACGGCATGGTGCTCAACATCGAGGGACAGCTCTGGTCCGTCGTCGAGTTCCAGCACGTGAAGCCCGGCAAGGGCCCCGCCTTCGTGCGCACCAAGCTCAAGGCCGTCCTCTCCGGCAAGGTCGTCGACAAGACGTTCAACGCCGGCACCAAGGTCGAGACGAGCAACGTCGACAAGCGCACGATGCAGTACCTCTACAAGGACGGCACCGACTTCGTCTTCATGGACACCGACACCTACGACCAGCTCCACGTGTCGGAGACCGTCGTCGGTGACGCCGCGAACTACCTCCTCGAGAACCAGAACGCCATCGTCGCGACGAACGAGGGCCTGCCGCTCTACGTCGAGCTGCCCGCGTCCGTCGTCCTCGAGATCACCCACACCGAGCCGGGCCTGCAGGGCGACCGCTCGACCGGTGGCACCAAGCCCGCCACGCTCGAGACCGGCGCGCAGATCAACGTGCCGCTCTTCCTCGAGACCGGCACGCGCGTCAAGGTCGACACCCGCGACGGGTCGTACCTCGGCCGCGTCAACGACTGAGCGGACGCGAACTCCCTTGGCAGCACGCAGCAAAGCCCGTTCGCGGGCCCTCGACATCCTGTTCGAGGCGGACCAACGCGGCATGAACGCCGAGACGCTCCTCGACGAGCGCCTGCTCGACCGCGAGTCGCGGGCCGCGAACAACCCCTACACCGCGGACCTCGTGCGCGGGGTGGTCGCCAGGTGGAACGACATCAACGCCGCGCTGACCGACTACAGCCAGGGTTGGACCCTCGACCGGATGCCGGCCGTCGACCGGGCGGTGCTGCGCCTCGGCGCGTGGGAGGTCCTCTGGAACGACGAGATCCCGGACGCCGTCGCGATCTCCGAGGCCGTGGCGCTCGCGACCGAGCTGTCCACCGACGAGTCGCCGGGGTTCGTCAACGGGCTGCTGGCCCGGCTGGCCGAGGTCAAGGCGACCATCGTCTGACCTCGCAGGACGCACGACCCGCGCAGCCACCCTCGCGGAACGAAGCCACCCGCGCGCGGGTGGCTTCGTCACGTCCAGGTGGCCTCGTCACGTCCGGGTGGCTCCGTCACGTCCGGGTGGCGCCGTCGGGTCGGGCGACCGCGACGTGCCGAGGCGCGGACCGGTGTCAGCACCGGAGCGGCGCCGCGTTAGACTCCGTCGCGAAGACATCCTTTAACCACCGTCCTGTGAGGCGGGGAAGGAGGTCCAGCGGCGATGGCCTGCCCTGACCTGAGCGCACTCACCCAGCCGTCCGACGACCGCTCGAGCATCCCCGAGGACGCTCGCGACGTCATGAGCGAAGCGGACATCTCGCGGGCGCTGCGGCGCATCGGTCACGAGATCCTCGAGCGCAACAAGGGCAGCGACGGTCTCGTCCTGCTCGGCATCCCCTCGAGGGGCGTTCCCCTCGCCCGCCGGCTCGCCGCCTGCATCGAGGACGTCGAAGGACACGCGGTCCCCGTGGGCGAGCTCGACATCACGCTGCACCGCGACGACCTGCGCCGCAACCCCGTGCGTGCGGCCCATCGCTCCCGCATCCCCGACGGCGGCATCGACGACAAGGTCGTGGTCCTCGTCGACGACGTCCTCTACTCGGGCCGCACGATCAGGGCCGCGCTCGACGCGCTCTCGGAGCTCGGGCGGCCCCGCGCCGTACGCCTCGCCGTGCTCGTCGACCGTGGCCACCGCGAGCTGCCCATCCGCGCCGACCACGTCGGCAAGAACCTCCCGACGTCGCGCGACGAGCGGGTCCACGTCCGGGTCGCCGAGGTCGACGGCCTCGAGGTCGTGCGCATCAGCGGGGGTGAGGCGCGATGACCCGCCACCTCATCTCGTCCGCAGACCTCACCCGTCGCGACGTCGAGGACATCCTCGAGACCGCCGCCTCGATGCACGACCTTCAGCGGCGCGAGGTCAAGAAGGTCCCGACCCTGCGCGGTCGCACCGTCATCAACTTCTTCTTCGAGGACTCGACCCGCACCCGCAGCTCGTTCGAGATCGCGGGCAAGTGGATGTCGGCCGACACGATCAACCTCTCGGCCAAGGGCTCCTCGACGAGCAAGGGCGAGAGCCTGCGCGACACGGCGATGACGATCGACGCCATGGCCGTGGACGCCCTCGTCATCCGCCACAACGCGTCCGGCGCCTGCCACCAGGTCGCGAAGTGGGTGCGGTGCAGCGTCATCAACGCAGGCGACGGCACGCACGAGCACCCGACGCAGGCGCTGCTCGACGCGTACACCCTGCGCACGCGACTCGGTGACCTCGACGGCAGGCACGTCGTCATCGTCGGCGACCTGACGCACTCTCGGGTCTTCCGGAGCAACGTCATCACGCTCAAGACGCTCGGCGCGCGCGTCACTGTCGTCGCCCCGCCCACGCTCATGCCGAGCGGCATCGGGGCGTGGAGCGAGGCGGACGGCTTCGCCACGAGCTGGGACCTCGACGCCGTCCTCGACGGCGACGACCCCGTCGACGCCGTCATGATGCTCCGGGTCCAGCGCGAGCGGATGAGCGGCGGGTACTTCCCGACGGCCCGCGAGTACACCGTCGGCTACGGCCTGACCCGTGACCGGCTCGACCGGCTCGTCGCGCGCAACGAGGACGTCCTCGTGCTCCACCCCGGCCCGATGAACCGCGGGCTCGAGATCGCGCCGGAGGCGGCCGACGCGCCGCAGTCCGTCGTCCTCGACCAGGTCTCGGCGGGCGTCGCCGTCCGCATGGCCGTGCTGTACCACCTGCTCGCGGGCGACGACACGCCCGCACCGGCGGCCACCGCCGCCCCGGCCGCGAGCTCGGCCCCAACCAGCCGCACCACCGAAGGAGCCGCCCGATGACTCGCCTCGTGATCCGCGGCGCCCGCCTGCTCGGTGCCGAGGCGGCCGACCTGCTCGTCGAGGACGGCGTCATCACGCAGATCGGTTCGCTCTCCGTGCCGCGCGACGCCGACGTCCTCGACGCCGACGGGCTCGTGGCGCTGCCGGGCCTCGTCGACCTGCACGTGCACCTTCGCGAGCCCGGTCGGGAGGACGCCGAGACGATCGCGACCGGCTCCGCTGCGGCCGCCGCGGGCGGCTTCACGGCCGTCTTCGCGATGGCCAACACCAGCCCGGTCACCGACACCGCAGAGGCGGCCGAACGCGTGCACGACCTCGGGCGTGCGTGCGGGCTGACCGAGGTGGTTCCCGTGGGCGCCGTGACGAAGGGCCTCGAGGGCGCCGAGCTCGCCGAGCTCGGCCTCATGGCCCGCTCACGCGCGAAGGTCCGCGTCTTCAGCGACGACGGCCACTGCGTCCACGACGCGCGGATCATGCGTCGCGCACTCGAGTACGTCAAGCCCTTCGGCGGCGTCGTCAGCCAGCACGCGCAGGACCCGCGACTCGCCGGCCGCGAGGCCTGCTGCCACGAGGGCGAGGTCTCCGGTCGGCTCGGTCTGCCCGGCTGGCCCGGCATCGCCGAGGAGTCGATCGTCGCCCGCGACGTCATGCTCGCCCGGCACACCGGCTCGCGCGTCCACGTCGCGCACGTGTCGAGCGCCGGCACGGTCGAGGTGATCCGCTGGGCCAAGGCGCAGGGCATCGACGTCACGGCCGAGGTCACGCCTCACCACCTGGTCCTCACGACCGACCTGCTGGCCGGCTACGACCCCGTCTACAAGGTCAACCCGCCGCTGCGCCCGGCCGAGGACGTCGAGGCGCTCCGGGAGGCGCTCGTCGACGGGACCATCGACGCCGTCGCCACCGACCACGCACCCCACGCCCGGCACGACAAGGAGCACGCCTTCGTCGACGCGGCGTTCGGCATGCTCGGGCTCGAGACGGCCCTGTCGGTCGTGAGCGACGTGCTCGTGCAGCCGGGCAGGCTCGACTGGTCCGACGTGGCGCGCGTCATGTCGACCGCTCCGGCCCGAATCGGCCGGCTCTCCGACCAGGGGCAGGGCCTGGCTCTGGGCAGCCCGGCCCACGTGACGCTCGTCGACCCCGACCGCGAGGTCACGGTCGACGCCGCCGCGAGCCGCAGCCGCTCGCGCAACAACCCGTGGCACGGACGCACCCTGCGCGGAGCCGTCATGGCGACGGTCTTCGCGGGGCGCGTCACGCACGACGTCCGCGACGGAGCGGGCACCCGACGAGAACTGACGAACGCGACGACCTCAGGGGCCAACCTGTGACCACCCAGACACCGCTCACCGTGCCGAGCCGCGACGGACGAACCGGCCGCACCCGCGAGGGAGCCCTCCTCGTCCTCGAGGACGGCCGCACCTTTCGCGGCGCGTCCTACGGAGCCCTCGGCGAGACCGTCGGCGAGGCGGTCTTCTCGACCGGCATGACCGGCTACCAGGAGACGCTCACCGACCCGAGCTACCACCGGCAGGTCATCGTCATGACCGCACCGCACGTGGGCAACACCGGCGTCAATACCGAGGACGACGAGAGCACACGCATCTGGGTCGCCGGCTACGTCGTGCGTGACCCCGCGATCCGTTCCTCGAACTGGCGGGCCACGCGCGACCTCGAGGACGAGCTCGACGAGCAGGGCGTCGTCGGCATCTGTGAGCTCGACACCCGCGCCCTGACCCGCCACCTGCGCGAGCGCGGCGCCATGCGCGTCGGGATCTTCAGCGGCGAGGCCGCCCACCGACCCGAGGCCGAGCTGCTCGACACCGTGCGCACGAGCCCGCAGATGGCGGGCGCCGCGCTCGCCGCCGAGGTCACGACCGCCGAGCCGTATGCCGTCGGCGCCGTGGGCGAGAAGCGCTTCACCGTGGCAGCGATCGACCTCGGCATCAAGGCGATGACGCCGCACCTCATGGCGCAGCGCGGCATCGAGGTGCACGTCCTGCCGGCGACCGCGACCATCGACGACGTGCTCGCGGTCGGGGAGGACGGCCCCGACGGCGTCTTCTTCTCCAACGGCCCCGGCGACCCCGCGACGGCCGAGCGCGAGGTCGCGCTGCTCCGCGAGGTGCTCGACCGCGAGCTGCCGTTCTTCGGCATCTGCTTCGGCAACCAGCTCCTCGGCCGGGCGCTCGGCTTCGGCACGTACAAGCTGAAGTACGGCCACCGCGGCATCAACCAGCCGGTCATGGACCGCACGACCGGCAAGGTCGAGGTGACCGCCCACAACCACGGCTTCGCCGTCGACGCCCCGCTCGACGAGGACAGTGTCACGGCATACGGCCGCGTCCGGGTCTCGCACGTGTGCCTCAACGACGACGTCGTCGAGGGGCTCGAGTGCCTCGACCGTCCCGCCTACTCGGTGCAGTACCACCCCGAGGCCGCCGCCGGCCCGCACGACGCGGCCTACCTCTTCGACCGCTTCGTGGAGCTGATGACGAACAGACAGACCACCCACCAAGAACGTTCGGCGCGCGTCGCGCCTGGACTGACGAGCGAGGCGAGCGAAGCGAGCGAGCCGAGGAGGGAAGGCGCTACGCAGGAAAGCGCCGAACACACGAGCGGAGCGAGCGAATAATGCCCAAGCGCGACGACATCACGAGCGTCCTCGTCATCGGATCGGGCCCGATCGTCATCGGCCAGGCCTGCGAGTTCGACTACTCCGGCACGCAGGCGTGCCGGGTGCTGCGCGAGGAGGGCATCCGCGTCATCCTCGTCAACAGCAACCCGGCGACGATCATGACCGACCCCGAGTTCGCCGACGCCACCTACGTCGAGCCGATCACCCCCGAGGTCGTGGAGGCGATCATCGCCAAGGAGCGCCCCGACGCGGTGCTCGCGACCCTCGGCGGCCAGACAGCCCTCAACTGCGCGATCTCCTTGCACGAGAACGGCGTCCTCGAGAAGTACGGCTGCCCGCTCATCGGCGCCAACGTCGAGGCCATCCAGCTCGGTGAGGACCGCGAGGCCTTCAAGGGCGTCGTGGAGCGCTGCGGGGCCGAGTCGGCGCGGTCGATCATCTGCCACTCGATGGACGAGCTGCTCGCTGCGGCGGACGAGCTGAGCTACCCGGTCGTCGTGCGCCCGTCCTTCACGATGGGCGGGCTCGGCTCGGGCTTCGCCTACGACGAGGCCGACCTGCGCCGCATCGGTGGCCAGGGCCTACAGTACTCCCCGACGACGGAGGTGCTCCTCGAGGAGTCGATCCTCGGCTGGAAGGAGTACGAGCTCGAGGTCATGCGCGACCACGCCGACAACGTCGTGGTCGTCTGCTCGATCGAGAACCTCGACCCGATGGGGGTGCACACCGGTGACTCGATCACCGTCGCGCCGGCGCTGACGCTGACGGACCGCGAGTACCAGCGGCTGCGCGACATCGGCATCGCCGTCATCCGCGAGGTCGGCGTCGACACGGGCGGCTGCAACATCCAGTTCGCCGTCAACCCGCGTGACGGCCGCATCATCGTCATCGAGATGAACCCGCGCGTCTCGCGGTCGAGCGCCCTGGCGTCCAAGGCGACCGGCTTCCCGATCGCCAAGATCGCCGCGAAGATGGCCATCGGCTACACGCTCGACGAGGTGCCCAACGACATCACGCGCGAGACGCCGGCCAGCTTCGAGCCGACGCTCGACTACGTCGTGGTCAAGGTGCCGCGGTTCGCCTTCGAGAAGTTCCCGGCCGCCGACCCGACGCTGACGACGACGATGAAGTCGGTCGGCGAGGCCATGTCGATCGGGCGCAACTTCACCGAGGCGCTCCAGAAGGCGCTGCGCTCGCTGGAGAAGAAGGGCGCGTCGTTCCACTGGGACGGCGAGGTCACGAAGCTCCTGGCGGAGCGCGCCCTCGAGGAGGCGAAGGTCCCGACCGACGGTCGGATCGTCCTCGTGCAGCAGGCGCTGCGCGGCGGGTGCACGGTGGAGGAGGTCCACGCGGCCACGGGGATCGACCCGTGGTTCCTCGACCAGATCGCCCTGATCAACGACGTGGCGGCGATGCTCGCCGACGCCGCCCAGCTGACGCCTGAGCTGCTCCGCCTCGTCAAGCGCCACGGCTTCAGTGACGCCCAGGTGGCCTCGATCCGGCGTATGCCGGAGGCCGTGGTCCGCGGGGTGCGGCACGCCCTCGGCGTGCGCCCGGTCTACAAGACCGTCGACACGTGCGCGGCCGAGTTCGCGGCCACGACCCCCTACCACTACTCGACCTACGACGAGGAGACCGAGGTGGCGCCGCGCGAGCGCCCGGCCGTCATCATCCTCGGCTCCGGTCCGAACCGCATCGGTCAGGGTGTCGAGTTCGACTACTCCTGCGTGCACGCGTCGTTCTCCTTGCGCGACAAGGGATTCGACACAGTCATGGTCAACTGCAACCCCGAGACGGTGTCGACCGACTACGACACGAGCAGCCGCCTGTACTTCGAGCCGCTGACCCTCGAGGACGTCCTCGAGGTCATCCACGCCGAGAGCCAGGCCGGGCCGATCGCCGGGGTCATCGTCCAGCTGGGCGGGCAGACGCCGCTCGGCCTGGCGCAGGCGCTCGAGGACGAGGGCGTGCCGATCGTCGGCACGTCGCCCAGTGCCATTCACCTCGCCGAGGACCGGGGGGCCTTCGGCCAGGTGCTGGCCAAGGCGGGGCTCATCGCGCCCAAGCACGGCACGGCGTACAGCTCGGACGAGGCCCTCGTCATCGCTCGGGAGATCGGCTACCCGGTGCTCGTGCGGCCCTCGTACGTCCTCGGCGGCCGCGGCATGGTCATCGTCTACGACGACGACTCGCTCGTGACGTACGTCGAGAAGGCGACCGAGGCCTCGCCGGACCACCCGATCCTCATCGACCGGTTCCTCGACGACGCCATCGAGATCGACGTCGACGCGCTCTTCGACGGCGACGAGATGTACCTCGGCGGGATCATGGAGCACGTCGAGGAGGCCGGCATCCACTCGGGCGACAGCTCGTGCACGCTGCCGCCGGCGACGCTCGGCGACGGCGAGCTGGTCCGGGTCCGGGAGGCGACGCGCAAGCTCGCAGAGGGCATCGGCGTGCGTGGCCTCATGAACGTCCAGTTCGCCCTCGCCCAGGACATCCTCTACGTCATCGAGGCCAACCCCCGCGCCTCGCGCACGGTGCCCTTCGTCGCGAAGGCCACCGGTGTGCCGCTCGCGAGCGCGGCCGCCCGCGTGATGCTCGGCGCGACGGTCAAGGAGCTGCGCGAGGAGGGCATGCTGCCCCCGACCGGCGACGGCGGCACGATGCCCGCGCACGCGCCGGTCTCGTGCAAGGAGGCAGTGCTGCCGTTCAAGCGGTT
This sequence comes from Terrabacter sp. GCM10028922, assembly GCF_042666095.1. Taxonomy (NCBI): domain Bacteria; kingdom Bacillati; phylum Actinomycetota; class Actinomycetes; order Micrococcales; family Intrasporangiaceae; genus Terrabacter; species Terrabacter sp. GCM10028922. The sequence goes on from NZ_JBHTFG010000015.1 coordinate 59,141, forward strand.
CCGCACCAAGGAGGGTGTCGCCGTCGACTCGCTCCTCGGGCCGGAGATGCGCTCGACGGGTGAGGTCATGGGGATCGACGTCGACTTCGGCTCCGCCTTCTCCAAGGCCCAGCAGGGCAGCGGGTCGGCACTGCCGCGCTCCGGAGCGGTCTTCGTGTCGGTCGCCAACCGCGACAAGCGCGCGATGCTCTTCCCGGTCAAGCGCCTCGTCGACCTGGGCTTCACGATCCTCGCGACGAGCGGCACCGCAGCCGTGCTCAAGCGCAACGGCATCGAGGCCACGGTGGTCCGCAAGATCACCGAGCGCGACACGGACGCGACCGCCGAGAAGTCCATCGTCGACCTCATCCTCGACGGCACCGTGCAGATGGTCGTCAACACGCCCTCTGGCCAGGATGCCCGCGCCGACGGCTACGCCATCCGCGCGGCGACGACGAGCGCCGACAAGCCGATCATCACGACGATCGCGACCCTCGCGGCGGCCGTCCTCGGCATCGAGGCGCAGCTGACCGAGGAGGTGCGGGTCAAGTCCCTCCAGGACCACGCCCGCGACCTCGACCTCTACGGCCGGCGGGAGTCGCTCGCCGGGGCCGGAGCCCGCGCATGAGCGAGGCCACCCTGCGCGCCCGCGTCGCCCAGGAGGTCGCCGAGGTCATCGCGACCCGCCGGGTCGGCGCGTACCAGCACCTGACCCTCGTGGCGCCCGGTGTGGCCGAGCTCGCCCGACCGGGCCAGTTCGTCGCCCTCGCGGTCGGCGGCGAGACGTCGGGCACGCTGCTCCGGCGCTCGTTCTCGATCCACAAGGTCAGCCCCTCCGGCACCTACGGCGGCACCGTCGAGATCGTCGTCTCGGCGGTCGGCAGCGGTACGCAGTGGATCGTCGACCGCGCCCCGCACGACACGATCGACGTCGTCGGCCCGCTCGGCAAGGCGTTCCCGCTGCCGACCGACCCGGTTGCGTGCGTGCTCGTCGGCGGCGGCTACGGCAGCGCCCCGCTCTTCTGGCTCGCCCGCGACCTGCGCGAGCGCGGCTGCCACGTCGAGATGGTGCTCGGTGCCGCGAGCGAGGACCGGCTCTTCGGCGTCGTCGAGGCGCGACGGAGCAGCGACGGCGTCACGGTCACCACCGACGACGGATCGGCCGGCCAGCAGGGGTGGGTGAGCGACGTGCTGCCCGAGATCATCACCCGCACGAAGGCCGGCGTCGTCTACGGCTGCGGGCCGATGGGCATGCTGCACTCGATCACGCAGGTGGCCGAGGCGCACGGCGCCGTGGCCCAGGTCGCGGTCGAGGAGTCGATGGCGTGCGGCGTCGGCGTCTGCATGACCTGCGTCATGCCCGTCGTCGGCGCCGACGGCCGGACGCGCATGGTCCGCTCGTGCGTCGAAGGCCCGGTCTTCCGCGGTGACCGCGTCCGGTGGGACGCCTTCGACGGAGGACACGCCCACGTCCCCGACGACGCCGTTGGCGCCCCGAAGGTGGGTGGTCACTGATGGTGGACCTCTCCGTCGACCTCGGGGTCGGACGCCGCCTGCCGAACCCGCTCATGACGGCATCCGGCTGCGCGGCCAACGGTCGCGAGCTGCACCGCTTCTTCGACGTGGCCGAGCTCGGGGCCTTCGTCACGAAGTCCGTCATGGCCGACCCCCGCTCCGGCCGCGGCACGCCGCGCATGGCCGAGACCCCGTCGGGCATGCTCAACTCGATCGGCCTGCAGGGTCCGGGGATCGACGTCTTCGTCGACGAGGACCTGCCCTGGCTCCAATCGGTCGGTGCGCGCGTGCTCCCGTCCATCGCCGGCAGCTCGAGCACGGAGTACGCCCACGTCGCGGCGACCCTGCGCGCGAGCCGCGCCTTCGACGCCGTCGTCGGCGTCGAGGTCAACATCTCCTGCCCCAACGTCGCCAACCGCGGCCTCGTCTTCGCGTGCGACCCGATGGCGTCGGCCAAGGTCATCGCGCTGGTGCGTGAGCAGCTGCCGCGCGACATCCCGGTCTTCGCCAAGCTGAGCCCCGACGTCACCGACATCACGGCGATCGCGGCCGCGTGCGTCAAGGCCGGCGCCGACGGGCTGACGATGATCAACACCCTCCTCGGCATGGTCATCGACACCGACCGGATGCGACCGCAGCTCGGGGGCGTCACGGGTGGCCTGTCCGGTCCCGGCATCCGGCCCGTCGCCGTGCGAGCCATCTGGCAGGTGCGTCAGGCGATGTTCGAGGGACGCATCCCGACGGTGCCGATCATCGGCGTCGGGGGAGTCCGCACGGGCCGCGACGCCCTCGAGCTCGTCGCCGCCGGTGCCAGCGCGGTCCAGGTCGGCACCGTCGTCTTCAACGACCCGTCGGCCCCGGTCCGGGTACTGCGGGAGCTGTGCGAGCTGCTCGAGTCCAAGGGCTACGCCCACTTCACCGACGCCGTCGCCGTGGCCCACGGCCGGTGACCGCGAGCGACCAGAGAACGGCGGCCGACGTGACGCAACCCTTCGGAGCCCGGCTCCAGCACGCCATGCGCGAGCACGCCCCGCTGTGCGCCGGCATCGACCCGCACCGCCGGCTCGTCGAGTCGTGGGGGCTGACCTACGACGTCGCCGGCCTCGAGCGCTTCGCCCTGACGTGCGTCGAGGCGTTCGCCGGCCGGGTCGCCGCCGTGAAACCGCAGGCGGCGTTCTTCGAGGTCTTCGGCAGCAGGGGCATCGCCGTCCTCGAGCGTGTGCTCACCGAGCTGCGCGAGGCGGGCACGCTGACGATCCTCGACGCCAAGCGCGGTGACATCGGCTCGACCATGACGGCCTACGCGGAGGCGTACCTCGGCAAGGACGCCGTCGCACCGCCGGACGCCCTCACGGTGAGCCCGTACCTCGGCTACGAGTCGCTGCGTCCGGCGATCGACCTCGCCGAGCAGACCGGTCGAGGCCTGTTCGTCCTCGCCCTGACCTCGAACCCCGAGGGCGCGAGCGTCCAGCACGCGACTCGCGACGGCGAGTACGTCGCGGGATCGATGGTGCGTGGAGCGGGCGCCGACAACGCCGGCGCCCGCAGCCGCGGCGAGCTGGGCAGCATCGGGCTCGTCATCGGCGCCACCGTCGGCACCGCGGTGCACGACCTCGGTCTCGACCTCGTCGGGGCGGCGACCCCGGTGCTCGCCCCGGGCTTCGGTGCGCAGGGCGGCACCGTCGATTCCATCTCCGAGACGTTCGGGAGCGCGCGCGACCAGGTCCTGGTCGCCTCGAGCCGCGAGATCCTGGCCGCCGGCCCCGAGCCGAGCCGCCTCGTCGGGCAGCTCGGGCGCGTCTCGGACTCGCTTCGCCGCTGAGGGCCCCCGGCTCGGGTGCAGGGTATGACCTGCCGCATGACTCGAGGCATGACTCGGAGCCTGACTCAGGGTATGACTCACGGTATGACCCACACCGTGTCCGCCCGCCGACTGCTCGCCGTGGCCGCGCTCGCGCTGGCCCTGCCTTTCACCGCGGCGTGCGGGTCGGGCACGCCGCCGCCCACGACGGACTCGCGCCCGGTTGCCTCGAGCTCGGTCGTCTCCAGCTCGGCTGCCTCGACGACGTCGAGCGAGACGACGCCCGCCGCGGGCGACGAGGCGTACTGCGACGCGCTCAAGGACGGCCAGAAGCAGCTCGAGTCGATCTGGAGCAACATCACCGACCAGGCCGCGCTCAAGCAGGGCCTCGCCGTGCTGCAGAAGATCAGGGACTCCGCGCCGGCCGAGGTCGAGCAGGCCTGGGGTGACTTCATCGCGTTCGTCGAGGCGGCAGCGGCCGGCAACACCAGCGCCCTCGTGGGTGCCATGGAGAAGATGCAGGCGGCCGGGACGACGATCGAGGCCCACGCGAAGGCGACGTGCAACCTCGACATGTCCTGACGCGGTCCTGAGCCCACCCGCGGTCGGACACCCCGGGCCGGGCCGGGGCGCACGGCATACGGTGTCCCCATGCGAACGACCGCACTGCGCGTGAGCAGGTCGAGCCGGTCGAGTCGGTCGGTCCCGTGGGTGGCCCTCCTGCTGCTGGCGACGGCACTGTCCCTGGCGGCCTGCTCCAACGGGTCCCCGTCGTACTGCGACGCGGTCACGGCCGCCGAGCAGGAGTGGAGCGAGGCGGGCGCGAGCCTGCGCGACCCCGCCGCCGCGGCCCGCTTCGTGACGACCGTGAGACGCATCGAGGCGAGCGCGCCGGAGGAGGTCAGGGCCGACTGGAGGAAGCTGCTCGACCTGTTCGAACGGTTCACCGTCGACAACCCCGACCTCAGCTCGCTCACGAAGCAGATGGCAGAGCTCGAGAGCGCGGCGAAGCGGGTCGAGACGCACGCGAAGGAGACCTGCGGCGTCGACCTCGGTCGCTGACACCGCGACGGGAGCACGTCTCGCGCGCCATGCTGGCACCCCGCGTTGCGGCGCGGACGGACGACTGGCTAGGTTCGGCGGAGACAACACGCCAGACGTGAACGACGGCGGGGCGCACGGGCGTTTCCGCAGGCAGCGAGGAGACCGAAGACCGTGGCGCTTCCACCGCTCACCCCCGAGCAACGGGCCGCAGCACTCGAGAAGGCTGCAGCCGCACGGCGGGAGCGAGCCGCGGTCAAGAACCGGCTCAAGTACTCAAGCGGCTCGCTCGCCGAGGTCCTCGAGGACGGCAAGGCCGACCCCGTCATCGGCAAGATGAAGGTCACCGAGCTGCTCGAGTCGATGCCCGGCGTCGGGCGCGTTCGGGCCAGGGCGATCATGACCGAGGTCGGCATCGCGGAGTCTCGCCGTGTCCGCGGGCTCGGCGCCAACCAGGTTGCTGCGCTGCTGCGCCGCTTCGAGAAGCCGTGATGTCGGCTGAGCAGACCGCGGAGACGACCCAGCACGACGCACCCGAGAGACCGCGCGGCCGCCTGACCGTGCTGGCCGGTCCGACCGCGGTCGGCAAGGGGACCATCGCCGCGTACGTGCGCACGCACTTCCCCGGCGTCTGGTTCTCCGTCTCGATGACGACGCGTCACCCGCGCCCGGGCGAGGTCGACGGCGTGCACTACCACTTCGTCGACGACCACGAGTTCGACCGCCTCGTCGAGGCGGGGGAGTTCCTCGAGTACGCCGTCGTGCACGGCGCGGCGAAGTACGGCACGCCACGCGGTCCCGTCGAGCGGGTCATCCGGGAGGGTCGTGACGCGCTCCTCGAGATCGACCTGCAGGGCGCGCGCCAGGTGCGTGAGACGTGGCCCGACGCGCTCTTCGTCTTCCTCGAGCCCCCGAGCTGGGACGAGCTCGTGCGCCGTCTCGTCGGCCGCGGCACCGAGGGGGAGGCCGAGCGGGAGCGGCGCCTCTCGACCGCGCGGGCCGAGCTGGCCGCGAGGAGCGAGTTCGACGAGGTCGTCGTCAACGACGATGTTCGTCGTGCGAGCGAAGAACTCGTATCATTGATGAGGTCGGGACGCGCCGAACGGTGAGTCCCGACCTGATGTGTGCACGCTGAGCGGCGCGATCCGCACCCGGCCGACGTCCCAGCGCACACCTCGAACCCGCTGAAACCAACGAAACGAGATCACTGTGTCCGGTACCCAGGCTGCTCCCATCGGCATCACCAACCCGCCGATCGACGACCTCCTGACCGCCGCCGACTCGAAGTACGCGCTCGTCATCTACTCCGCCAAGCGCGCCCGTCAGATCAACGCGTACTACTCCCAGCTCCAGGAGGGGCTGCTCGACTACGTCGGGCCCCTCGTCGAGACCGAGGTCCACGAGAAGCCCATGTCGATCGCCCTGCGCGAGATCAACGAGGGCCTGCTGACCTCCACGCCGACCGAGGCCTGAGCCCTCCCGGGCCGGCCGGTGCCGCAGATGCGTGTCGTCCTCGGCGTGAGCGGTGGGATCGCTGCCTACAAGGCGGCGTCCCTGCTGCGCCTTCTCACCGAGCACGGCCACGACGTCACGGTCGTGCCGACCGCGGCGGCGCTCCGGTTCGTCGGGGCACCGACGTGGTCCGCCCTGTCGGGCAAGCCGGTCAGCACCGAGGTCTGGACGTCGGTGCACGAGGTGCCGCACGTACGCATCGGCCAGTCGGCCGACCTCGTCGTCGTCGCACCGGCCACGGCCGACCTGCTCGCCAAGGCCGCGCACGGCCTCGCCGACGACCTGCTGACGAACACCCTGCTCACCGCCCGGTGCCCCGTCGCCTTCGCTCCGGCGATGCACACCGAGATGTGGGAGCACCCGGCCACGCAGGCCAACGTCGCGCTGCTGCGATCACGCGGCGCTCACGTCATCGACCCCGCAGTGGGGCGCCTCACCGGCAAGGACTCCGGAGCGGGCCGCCTGCCCGAGCCCGAGCAGCTGTATGCCGCCTGCCTCGCGATCGTCGAGGGCCGGGCGCCGGGCGTGGCCGACGAGGCTACCCGCGACCTCGAGGGGCGGCGCGTGGTCGTGTCCGCGGGTGGCACCCGCGAACCGCTCGACCCGGTGCGCTACCTCGGCAACCGCTCGTCGGGCAAGCAGGGGCTGGCCATCGCGCGGGCCGCTGCCGACCGCGGTGCGAAGGTGACGCTCGTCGCCGCCAACGTCTCGCTGGCCGTGCCCGACGGAATCGACGTCGTGCCCGTCGAGACGACGCTCGAGCTGCAGCGCGCGGTCGAGGAGGCCGCCGCCGCGGCAGACGTCGTCGTCATGGCGGCCGCGCCGGCCGACTTCCGACCCGCCACGGTCAGCCACAGCAAGATCAAGAAGTCGTCCGCTCCCGACGCCGGTCTTCGCCTCGACCTCGTCGAGAACCCCGACATCGTCCGAGGCCTCGTGTCCGCCCGTGACGCGCGCGGGTCGAGCACGCCGTTCGTCGTCAGCTTCGCGGCCGAGACCGGCGACAGCGTCGGCAGCGTCATGGACCACGCCCGCGCGAAGTTCGCCCGCAAGGGCAGCGACGTGCAGGTCGTCAACGAGGTCGGCACCGACCTCACGTTCGGCAAGGACGACACCACCGTCCACATCCTGCGCCGCGGCACCGACGACGTCGTCACGGTCGGGCCGGCCACCAAGGACGCCGTCGCCGACGCCCTCTGGGACGCCGTGTCACCCCTGCTCGGCTGAGCACTAGACTCTCGCCCCAACGCGCCCGCGCCACCCGCGCACGCCCCGCACACCGCCACGCACCCGACCTAGGGAGAGCAAGTGTCCGCACGTCTGTTCACGTCCGAGTCCGTCACCGAGGGCCACCCGGACAAGATCTGCGACCAGATCAGCGACTCGATCCTCGACGCGCTGCTGACGGAGGACAAGAACGCTCGCGTCGCTGTCGAGACGATGGTGACGACCGGGCTCGTCCACGTCGCCGGCGAGGTGTCGACGACCGGCTACGTCGAGATCCCGAAGATCGTGCGCGACACCATCCTCGAGGTGGGCTACGACGGTTCGCAGAAGGGCTTCGACGGTCGCACGTGCGGCGTGTCCATCTCGATCGGTGCCCAGTCGCCCGACATCGCGCAGGGCGTCGACACCGCCCACGAGAACCGTCACGGTGGCGTCGACCCGCTCGACAAGCAGGGCGCCGGCGACCAGGGCCTGATGTTCGGCTACGCGTGCGACGACACCGCCGAGCTGCTCCCGCTCCCGATCTTCCTCGCGCACCGGCTGGCCGAGCGCCTGACCCAGGTCCGCAAGAACGGCGAGCTCGCCTACCTGCGTCCCGACGGCAAGACCCAGGTCACCATCGCCTACGACGGCGACCGGGCCGTCAGGCTCGACACCGTCGTCCTCTCGACGCAGCACGCACCCGACGTGTCCCTCGAGGGCATGCTCGAGCCGGACATCAAGGCCCATGTCTTCGCGCCCGTCCTGGCCGAGCTCGCCGACAACGGCACCGACCTCGACACGTCCGACTTCCGCGCGCTCATCAACCCCACGGGCCGTTTCGAGATCGGTGGCCCGATGGGCGACGCCGGGCTGACCGGCCGCAAGATCATCGTCGACACGTACGGCGGCATGGCCCGCCACGGCGGCGGCGCCTTCTCCGGGAAGGACCCGAGCAAGGTGGACCGCTCGGGTGCCTACGCGATGCGCTGGGTCGCCAAGAACATCGTCGCCGCGGGTCTCGCCAGCCGCTGCGAGGTGCAGGTGGCGTACGCGATCGGCAAGGCACAGCCCGTCGGGCTCTACGTCGAGACGTTCGGCACCGAGACCGTCCCGGTCGACAAGATCCAGGACGCGATCACGTCGGTCTTCGACCTGCGCCCCGCGGCCATCGTCGACGCGCTCGACCTGCTCCGCCCGATCTACAAGCCGACCGCTGCCTACGGCCACTTCGGCCGCACCAAGGCCGACGGCGTCGACAATGGCTTCACGTGGGAGCGCACCGACCGTGTGGATGCCCTGAGGTCCGCCGTCTCCGCCTGAGACTAGATTCGCCCCCGTGGGCGAGACCGACGACATCGAGCAGCGACCGGCCGGGCGGCCGGTCGCTGCCGTCGTCGTGGAGACCGCCCTTGCGCACCTCGACCGGGTCTTCGAGTACGCCGTCCCCGAGGAGCTCGATGCCGACGCCGTCCCGGGGGCCAGGGTGCGGGTGCGCTTCTCGGGCCGCGAGCTCGACGGCTTCGTCGTCGAGCGTCGGGAGCGCCCGACCCACGAGGGCCGGCTGACACCACTGCGCCGCGTCGTGAGCCCCGAGCCCGTGCTGACGCCCGAGGTGCTCGCGCTGTGCCGTGCCGTCGCCGACCGGTATGCCGGCACGCTGAGCGACGTGCTGCGGCTCGCCGTCCCCAAGCGCCACGCCACGGCCGAGAAGGCACTCTCGGCCGAGTGCCCGCCGCAGGAGCCCGTCACGGTGCCCGACGCGGGTCCGTGGACGGCCTATCCGGCCGGGACGGCCTGGCTGCGACGCGTTGCCGCCGGCGAGGGCCCGGCGGCTGCGTGGGCTGCCCTTCCAGGACGCTCGGGGGACGCGGACTGGCCCGCGGCCCTGGCGGTCGCGGCCGCAACCGCGCTCGCAGCGGGACGCGGCGCGGTCCTCGTCGTGCCCGACCACCGTGACCTCGAGCGCCTCGACGCGGCCCTGACCGGCCTGCTCGGCAAGGGCCGGCACGTGCGCCTCACGGCCGACCAGGGGCCCCAGGCGCGCTACACCGCGTGGCTCAAGGTCCTGCGCGGGCACGTCAAGGTCGTCATCGGCACCCGGGCTGCCGCGTTCGCGCCCGTGCACGACCTCGGCCTCGTCGCGTGGTGGGACGACGGCGACGACCTGCTCGCCGAGCCGCGGGCGCCGTACCACCACGCCGGGGTCGTGCTGGGCCTGCGAGCAGCGGCCACCGGGGCTGCCCTGCTCACCGGAGGCTTCACCCGTAGCCTGCGCGTCCAGGTCGCCGTCGAGGCAGGCGCGGTCGCGCCCGTCGACGCCGACGCGGCGACGCTGCGAGCCGCTGCGCCCCGCGTCACGGTCGCGGGCGAGGGCGTCGACGAGGAGCGTGACGGGCCCGCTTCCCGCGCCCACCTCCCGTCGCGAGCCTGGCGCGTCGCCAAGGACGCGCTCGTCGACGGGCCGGTGCTCGTCCAGGTGCCACGTCGGGGCTACCTGCCGTCGCTCAGCTGCGCCGAGTGCCGCACTCCGGTGCGTTGCGCACGCTGTCGCGGACCCGTTGCGCTCGGCGCCTCGGGAGCCGCCCCGGCATGCCGGTGGTGCGGGCTGCAGCTGGCGCCGCAGGGCTTCGAGTGCGGTCACTGCGGCTCGCGGCGGCTCCGCTCGTCCGTCACCGGTGCCAAGCGCACCGCGGAGGAGATCGGGCGGGCCTTTCCCGGCGTCACGGTGCACACGTCCGGCTCGGGGGAGGTGCTCGCGACCGTGTCACGTGAGCCGTCGCTCGTCATCGCGACACCCGGCGCCGAGCCGGTCGCCGAGGGCGGTTACACCGGCGTGCTGCTCCTCGATGCCTGGGCGAGCCTCGACCTCCCGGTCCTCGACGCGCCACTCGAGGCGGTGCGTCGCTGGATGGCGGCGGCCGCGCTCGCGCGGGAGGGGCGAGCCGTCGTGCTCTGCGGTGCACCCGAGGCGGTCGCGCTGCCCGCCGTCGAGGCGCTCGTCCGCTGGGACCCCACCTGGCTCGCGGCCCGAGAGCTGGCGGAACGACGCGAGCTCGGCCTGCCGCCGGCGGCGCGTGTCGCGCAGCTCACCGGCGCTCGCCGAGCGCTCGAGGAGGCCCTGGAACAGGCCGATCTGCCGGCCAGCGCACAGGTGCTGGGGCCGGTGCCGCTCGTCGGGGGCGCGGCCCCGCGCCGACCGCCCTCCGACGGCGAGGTCTCGCGGACGCCTGCAGACCACCACGTGCTCGTCCGGGTGCCCGCCGTCGACACCGCTGCGCTCGCCCGATCACTGCTCGCGGTCAAGGCGTTCCGTTCGGCGCGCAAGGAGACGGACGTCGTCACCGTACGGGTCGACCCGCTCGACACGTTCTGAGTGACCGGGCACACGCGCACAGGGCGTCCGACCGGCGGCCGTGGCAGCATGGCGGCCATGCCCGCACGCGAGCTCGACATCGTCCTGTACGGCGCGACCGGCTTCGTCGGGCCCCTGACCGCCGTACACCTCGCCCGGCACACCGGCCCGGACGTGCGCGTGGCGCTCGCGGGCCGCTCACGGCCCAAGCTCGAGGCTCTCCGGGCCGAGCTGGGCCAGGATGCCGCACAGTGGGAGCTCGTCACCGTCGACGCGTCCGACGGGCCCGGCCTGCGCGTCCTCGCGGCGCGGACGCGGGTGCTCGCCTCCACGGTCGGCCCCTACGTGGCCTACGGCAAGGAGGTCGCCCGAGCGTGCGCCGAGGAGGGCACGCACTACGCCGACCTGACCGGTGAGCTGCTCTTCGTCCGTTGGTCGCTCGACGAGCTCGACGTGACGGCGCGCGAGACCGGGGCAGCGATCGTCCACGCGTGTGGCTTCGACTCCATCCCGTCGGACCTCGGTGTCCTGACCACCGCGCAGCGGGTCGCCGCGGACGGCGAGGGCACCCTCGCCGCGACCACCCTGCTCGTGCGGTCGCTCAAGGGCGGGCTCTCCGGCGGCACCATCGACTCGATGCGGCGGCAGGCCATCACGGCGCGGTCCACGCCCGGCGCCCGGCGCGTCCTCGGTGACCCGTACGCGTTGAGCCCGCGCCGCGCCGACGAACCGTCGTCGGGACGGCGACGCAGCTCCGGTCTCCGCGGCCGGCTGCGTCGGCTCGTGCCGATCGACCGTGACCCGGGCACCGGACGCTGGACCGGTCCCTTCGTCATGGCGTCGTTCAACACGCGCATCGTGCGGCTCTCCAACACCCTGTCCGACTGGTCGTACGGCCGCGACCTCCGGTACCGCGAGGTCACCGACTTCGGCTCGGGCCCCATGTCCCCGGTCATGGCCGGCGGGATGGCCGTCGGGCTCGGTGGCCTCGTCACAGGTCTGTCGTGGACGCCGACGCGCGCCGTCCTCGACCGCTTCCTCCCGAGGCCCGGCGAGGGGCCGGACCCCGAGGCTCGCGCGGCGGGCCGCTTCCGCTTCGACATCCGCGCCACGACGACGACCGGCGCCCGTTACCGCACGCGGGTCGGCGCCGACCGCGACCCGGGCTACGGCGGCACCGCGGTGATGTTCGGCGAGACGATCCTGTCGCTCGCCCTGGACGCCGACGTGCCGCAGCGGGTCGGCGTGGCCACGCCCGCGACCGCCCTTGGCGAGGTGCTCGTCGACCGGCTCCGCGCCCAGGACTTCACCTTCGAGGTCGAGCGCGACGATTCGGGCGGACCCGTCACGGGCTGAGCGGGGGCACGGACTCGGGTGACCCGCCACCTCCAAAGAGATGCTTGACGGTCGTGCGCGCCACCCGGCATACTCCCAAACGTGTCTTTGGAGGAAGAGCGGATCAGCGAGCTCCGCGCCACGGCGCACCCCCTGCGGCTGCAGATGCTCTCGCTGCTGACGGGCGCCGAGCTGAGCGCCGCCGAGGTCGCTCGCGAGCTCGACATCACGCAGGCGAACGCGAGCTACCACCTCCGGCTGCTCCAGTCGGCCGGCCTGCTCGAGGTCGCCGGCGAGGAGACGGTCCGCGGAGGGAAGGCCAAGAAGTACCGCCACCGGTGGGACGCACCGGTCGTCCGCTCGCAGGCGAACCGCGACGAGGACCGGCTCGCCTACGTTCGAGTGCTCGCCGACATGATCCCGAGACGGTTCGTCGAACGCGAGCCCGGCATCCCGAGCCGGTTCACCGACGCCGACCTCTGGGTCGAGCCCGAGGTGTGGGACCGGGTCGTCGCCCTCGTCGAGGAGGCGAGCGGGCTCATGCACGCCTCCGCGCGCCCTCCGCGGACCCGCGGGACGGTGCGAGCGGCGCTCTCCGTCGCGGCCTTCCGGCTGCGCGGGGACAAGGCCAGGGCCGACCTGCCCGGGCCGGTGTCGTCATGAAGGTGCAGGAGTCGTTCGGCGCCCTGACAGACCGGCGCTTCGCGTGGTACTTCACCGCCCGCACGGTCTCGACGGCCGGGCACGTCATGGTGCCCGTCGCGCTCGCCTTCGCCGTGCTGCACATCGACCAGTCCGCCGCTGCTCTCGCTCAGGTGCTCGGAGTGCGCACCCTGACGATGGTCGTCTTCCTCCTCGTCGGGGGAGTGGTCGCCGACCGGTTCTCGCGGATCGTCGTGCTTCAGGTCTCGCACGTCCTGACGTTCGTCACCCAGGCGCTCGCCGCCACGCTCATCATCAGCGGGCACGCCACCCTGACGCAGCTGACCGTCATCGAGGGCGTCAACGGCGCCGTCGCGGCCTTCACGATGCCCGCCATGATGGGCATCGTCCCTCTCGTCGTCGACCGCGCCCGGCTCCAGCAGGCCAACGCGCTGCTCTCGTTCAGCCGCAGCGGGCTGGCCATCATCGGCCCCGCCGTCGCGGGGCTGCTCGTCGTGGGCGTCGGCCCGGGGTGGGCGCTCGCGGTCGATGCCCTGACGTATGCCGTCGCCATCGTCTGCCTCACCCGCGTCGGACTGCCGCGTCCCTCCGATGACACACGGTCGCGCCGCCAGTCCATGGTCCGCGAGCTGCGGGAGGGGTGGAGCGAGTTCACCAGACGTGAGTGGCTCTGGGTCGTCGTGCTCGCGTTCGGGTTGACGAACGCCATCCACGCCGGTGTCATCGGCGTGCTGGGGCCGCTCGTCGCGAAGTCCACCGAGGCGATCGGTGAGGCCGGCTGGGGCCTCGTGCTCAGCGCCGAGGCGGTCGGCACGGTGCTCATGACCCTCGTCATGCTGCGGCTGAGCCTGGCGCACCCGTTGCGCGCCGGCATGGTCGCGGTCTGTGTGCTCGCGGTGCCGATGGCCCTGCTCGGCGTGGCCCCGGCGATCGTCCCGGTCGCCGTCGGCTTCCTCCTGGCCGGCGCCGCCGGCGAGGTGTTCGGTGTCGGCTGGAACACCGCCCTGCACGAGCACGTCCCGGTCTCGGTGCTCTCGCGCGTCTCGAGCTACGACGCGCTGGGCTCGTTCGTCGCGATCCCCATCGGCACCTTCCTCTACGGCTGGCTCGCCACCATCGCAGACCTCGAGACGCTCATGGTCGTCAGCGCGGTCGTCTACGTCGTCATCTCGCTGTCCGCCCTGCTCTCGCGCTCGGTCCGCGACCTCGGCCGTGCCACGGAGGAGCCCGACGAGCCCACGGCTCGCCGTGGCCCCGCCCGCGGCGCACCCGGTCCCGAGGGGCCGGTGGCTGTCGGCCCCGGATCCTGAGGGGGCCGACAGCACCAGCGTCAGCCGACGACGACCCCGTTGTGGGCCGCGATGACCTTCTGCAGGGCCCGCGAGTCGACCAGCGTCGGGTTCGACGACGACTGGTGGCTCCACCCGTAGGCGTAGTCCATGACAGGAGACGGAACCAGGCGGTCCCACTCGGCGTGCATCGCGCGCATCTGGTCAGCCGTGGGCAGGCGGTAGTAGCCGCCCGAGATCCCCTCCTGGCCGAAGGCCTGGTAGACGGGGACGATGGCGGCGCGCGGGATCCCCGCGGCGAGGGCGGCATTGACCTTGTCGGTGATCTTGCGCACCGGGCAGGTCGGCGAGGCCGTCGAACACGGGTAGGGGTCCAGCCCGACCAGGTCGACGTGACTGCTCGCAGGCTTGAAGGCACCGTAGTCGGCGATCTTCGACAGGACGATGAACGACTTCTGGACGCCCCCGGTGCGGGACCGGATGTAGTCGGCGCGGCTCGCCAGAGCTGCGGCGCCACCCGGGCAGTCGGCGATGTGAGGCTCGTCCGACAGGTAGTAGCCGAAGACCCGGGTGTTGGACGCCAGCTTGTCGATCGTGGCGCGGAAGGTCGCGTCTGCCGGTGTCGGGCACTTCTGGCCCAGCCAGACCAGACCCTTGACCCCGGTCGGCAGCGTCGCGACACCCGAGACGCCGGTGTCGAAGACGTTGAACCCGAGGCCGGCGGGTGCCGTGGACCCCTTCAGGTTGGTGATGAAGTGCTTGGTCGTCCGGGAGACGGCCTGGCCGGTCTGCGGTGCGCTCGTGACGAGGAGGGCGACTACCGCGGCGATGGTGAGGAGGAGACGCTTCATCGAACGGCACCCTCCGCTCCGGCGTGGAACGGGCAGCGGTCTCGCCCGGCTCGCGGTTGAGGGGAGGCTTCCGGACGGGGGTTGCTGTGGTGCATCGTGACTCGCTCTCTGGTTGCGTAGAGACTGTGCAGCCTCGGAGAAGGGGGTGAATGATCCCCTAATGTCCCTGATGCGTGGGCAGTCTAGGGCGTTTTCGCCACACTTCGCGGGGCCGTCTCACGGCTCGCGCCGGCGTCCGACCGCGGGCGTCTCGCTGGCGCCCCGCTGTCCTACGGGTGACGCGGCCACCTAGGATTGGCCCTGCCCACCGGCCCAGACTGAGGACGACACCGTGTCGATCAAGGACATCCGACTCTTCGGTGATCCGGTGCTGCGCACGCCAGCTGTCGACGTCGTCGACTTCGACAAGCAGCTCCGGGTGCTCGTCAAGGACCTCGAGGACACCATGCTGGACGCCCCTGGCGCCGGCCTGGCCGCCCCGCAGATCGGTGTCGGGCTGCGGGTGTTCACGTACTGGGTCGACGGCGTGCTCGGGCACCTCGTCAACCCGGTCCTCGACCTGTCGAGCGAGGAGCAGGACGGGCCCGAGGGCTGCCTGTCGATCCCGGGGCTCGCCTTCGACACGAAGCGGGCCCTCTCGGTGGTCGCCAAGGGCCAGAACATGCACGGCGAACCGGTCGTGCTCGAGGGCACCGAGCTGCTGGCCCGGTGCGTCCAGCACGAGACCGACCACCTCGACGGCATCCTGTTCCTCGACCGCCTCGACCCCCAGGCGCGCCGTGAGGCGATGCGGGCGATCCGTGAGGCCGAGTGGTTCGCCGAGAACCAACCCGAGGTGCGCATCAGCCCGCACTCGACCTTCGGCCGGGCGATGTGACATGAGGGTCGTCTTCGCCGGCACCCCCGACGCGGCGGTGCCGAGCCTCGATGCGGTCGCGTCATCGAGTCACGAGCTCGTCGCCGTCGTCAGCCGCCCCGAGGCTCCCGCCGGTCGTGGGCGGCGTCTTGAGGCCTCTCCCGTGCGGCGCCGTGCCGAGGAGCTGGGCGTCCCGGTGCTGACCCCGGGCCGGGTCAAGGATCCCGACTTCCTCGACGACCTGCGAGAGCTCGCACCCGACGCATGCCCCGTCGTGGCGTACGGCAACCTCATCCCGGCGGACGCTCTCGCGATTCCGAGACTCGGGTGGGTCAACCTGCACTTCTCGCTGTTGCCCGCCTGGCGCGGTGCGGCTCCGGTGCAGCACGCCCTCATGGCCGGTGACGAGGTGACCGGCGCGTCCACGTTCGTCATCGAGAAGGGTCTCGACACCGGCCCCGTGCTCGGCGTCATGACGGAGACGATCCGTCCTCGCGACACGGCAGGCGACCTGCTCGCGCGGCTCTCGACGGCTGGGGCCGGCCTGCTCGTCGCGACGCTCGACGGGCTGGAGTCGGGGCAGCTCGTCGCGAAGCCCCAGCCCGCCGAGGGCGTCTCGCTGGCGCCGAAGATCGAGGTCGACGACGCACGCATCGCCTGGGAGCGGCCGGCTCTCGCGGTCGACCGGCTCGTCCGCGGCTGCACGCCCGCCCCCGGCGCCTGGACGACGTTCCGCGGCGAGCGGCTCAAGGTCTCGCCCGTGACGGTGGTGGCCGCCGACGAGGTGCCGGGAGACATCACCCTCGTCCCCGGTGCGCTGCTCGTGACGAAGAAGGCCGTCTTCGTCGGCACCGGCACGCTGCCGGTCCGCCTCGGCACCGTGCAGGCGCACGGCAAGAAGCCGATGGCCGCGGCCGACTGGGCGCGCGGCACGCGCATCGAGGTGGGGGAGCGAGTCGGAGATGAGTGACGAGCGAGGTTCGGCCGGGCGTCAGGGAGGACGCGACCGCGGCCGCGACGGCAGTGGTCGTCAGGACGGCCGTCGGGGAGAGCGCCAGCGTCCTCAGGCGCGTGAGCGGTCGGCCGGGCACCGGTCGGAGCAGCGCCCGTCCGAGCGGGCGCGGCGCACCGACGCGACACGCGTCGCGGCATACACGGCGATGCGGGACGTCGCGGCCGGCGGCTACGCCAACCTCGTCCTACCGAAGCTCTTGCGCGACAAGCAGATCCGCGGACGCGACGCCCGGTTCGCCACCGAGCTCGTCTACGGTGCGACGCGCCTGTCCGGGCTCTACGACGCGGTCATCGCCGCGGCAGCCGCGCGTTCCCTCGACACGATCGACGCCAACGTGCTCGACACGCTGCGCCTCGGCGCCCACCAGCTGCTCGGCATGCGTGTCCCGACGCACGCCGCGGTCGACGAGACCGTGGCCCTGGCGCGGCAGGTCAACGGGGCCGGTGCGTCCGGCTTCGTCAACGCCGTCATGCGCCGGATCAGCGAACGTGACCCTGACGAGTGGCTGGACGTCGTCACCGAGGGCGTCACCGACCCCGTCGAGCGCCTGGCGCTGCGTACGTCGCACCCGGTCTGGGTCGCCAAGGCGCTGCGCGCGGCGCTCATCGGCCACGGCGTCGCGTCGGCCGCCGATGTCGAGGCCTCGCTCGCGACCCTGCTCGAGAGCGACAACGCTCCGGCGAAGGTGTCGCTCGTCGCGCGGCCCGGGCTGGCCTCGCTCGACGAGCTCGAGCACGACGGTGCCGAACGTTCCGGGCTCAGCCCGGTCGGTGCCACGCTGCCAGAGGGTGACCCCGGCGCCATCCCCGCGGTTCGTGACGGGCGCGCCGCCGTGCAGGACGAGGGCTCGCAGCTGCTCGTCCTCGCCCTGGCGTCCGCCGAGGTCCATGGCGAAGCGGCCGCGACGGAGCGATGGCTCGATCTCTGCGCCGGTCCCGGCGGCAAGGCGGGCCTGCTCGCAGCCCTTGCCATCGAGCGGCGAGTTCCCTTTGTGGCCAACGAGATCAGTGAGCACCGCGCGGACCTCGTGTGGCAGACCCTGGCGGCAGCGCGCGTTGCCGCCCGGGATGCGGACGTGAGTCTCAAGGTTCGGCACGGCGACGGACGCGACCTCGGTGAGACGGAGCCCGCAGGCTTCAGCCGGGTGCTCATCGACGCACCGTGCACCGGGCTGGGCGCGCTGCGGCGGCGTCCCGAGGCGCGGTGGCGGCGCACCCCTGACGACGTGGCAGTCCTCGCCGGGCTCCAGCGCGAGCTCCTGTCGTCCGGGATCGACGCGACGGCCCCGGGAGGGCTCGTCGGCTACGCGACGTGCAGCCCGCACCTCAACGAGACGCGGTTCGTGGTGCTCGACGTCCTCAAGCGACGTGATGACGTCGAGCTGGTCGACGCACGGGAGCTGTTCATCGACGCCACAGGCCGCGAGCTGCCGGGTCTCGGGGAGGGTCCGTTCGTGCAGCTGTGGCCCCACGTCCACGGCACGGACGCCATGTTCTTCGCCCTGCTGCGCAAGCGCTGAGCGGACCGAAACTCGCTCGCCCCGACGGCGCTCCGGTGGGCAGGGTGGGGGCATGACGGCATACCCGACGGACGACCTCGTGCCCAGCCCGTTCGACGAGAAGGTGGCGCCGACGTACGACGCGGGCTCGGCCCACATGTTCGACCCGGCCGTGCTGGGGCCGACGGTCGACGTGCTGCACGAGCTCGCAGGGTCAGGCCCGGCGCTGGAGCTCGCCATCGGCACCGGTCGGGTGGCGCTGCCGCTGCACGAACGTGGGGTGGAGGTCCACGGGATCGACTTCTCGGAGGCCATGGTCGCCGAGCTGCGGAGCAAGCCCGGCGGCGACCGCCTGCAGGTGGTGGTCGGCGACATGACGACGACGCGGGTCGGCAGCGGCTACCGGGTGGCGTACCTCGTCTACAACACGATCACCAACCTGCTGACGCAGGACGACCAGGTCGAGTGCTTCCGGACCGTTGCCGAGCAGCTCGCTCCCGGAGGGTCGTTCGTCGTCGAGGGTCTTCGTCCCGCAGCTGCGTCGGCTGCCACCCGGGCAGAAGGCGGTGCCGTTCCACGTGGGGGAGCGGCACGTCGGCTTCGACACCATCGACGTCGTCTCGCAGCGCTCGGTGTCGCACCACTACGTCCGGACCGGACATGATGGGCAGGATGGGCAGGATGCGCAGGGGCGTCCGCTGGCGACCTACGAAGCGTCGGCGCACCGCTACGTGTGGCCCTCGGAGCTCGACCTCATGGCGCGGATCGCCGGCCTGACCCTGCGCGACCGGTGGGCCGACTGGACGAAGGCTCCGTTCACGGCGGAGTCGGAGTCGCACGTGTCGGTCTGGTCGAAGCCCACCGCGTGACCGCCTCTAGGCTGTGCGCGTGCAGATCTCACCGAGCATCCTCTCCGCCGACTTCGCCAACCTCGAGGCCGAGCTCGGGCGCATCGCGAACGCCGACTGGGCGCACGTCGACGTCATGGACGCCCACTTCGTGCCGAACCTCACCCTCGGGCTGCCTGTCGTCGAGGCCCTGCTCAAGGTGAGCCCCGTCCCGATCGACGCGCACCTCATGATCGAGGACCCCGACCGGTGGGCGCCCGGCTACGCCGAGGCCGGGTGCCAGTCGGTGACCTTCCACGTCGAGGCCGCCCGTGACCCGAGGAGGCTCGCGCGGACGCTGCGCGCGGCCGGCGCGCGGGCCTCGATGGCCCTCAAGCCGGGCACCGACTTCGGGCCGTACGAGGAGCTGCTCCCCGAGGTCGACATGGTGCTCGTCATGACGGTCGAGCCGGGGTTCGGCGGCCAGTCGTTCATGGCCGACCAGATGCCGAAGGTACGCCAGGTGCGCGAGGCGGTTCGCCGGCACGGCGGCGAGATCTGGATCCAGGTCGACGGCGGCGTCAGCGCGGACACGATCGAGCAGTGCGCGGATGCCGGCGCCGACGTCTTCGTCGCGGGCTCGGCGGTCTACGGCGCCGAGGATGCGGCGGCCGCCGTCGAGGACCTGCGCGTCCTTGCCGCCTCTCACCACCACTGACTCGACCCGTCCCCGTCACCACCGTCGTACGCCGACGGTGCCCATCCGTCGTGGCGGCCGTCACGTGGGCGCGGTGTGCGCGGCCGGTTGCGGCGGGTGCATACTGGCTCTACGTGCTCCGGGGTCGGTGTAATTCCGAGCCGGCGGTTACAGTCCGCGACCCGACCGCATCCAGCGGCCGGTTGACCTGGTGAAACTCCAGGACCGACGGTGAAAGTCCGGATGGGAGGCAGCACGAGGCAGGCCAGGCTCGCTCGCGAGCCGCGCCGACCTCGCGACACGAGCGATGGATCCGTCCGGCTCGTGCCGCCCGCGTCGGGGCACCGGTCCGCGCAGAGTGTTCCCCGGAGTTCGTCCGTGCACCCGACGAACGACCAAGGACGAACACCCTCATGCAGGCTCTTGCTCTCGCGGACGACGCGAAGAACGTCTTCCAGCAGACCCTCGACGCGTCCATTCCGATCGGCCCGTACCAGCTGCACTGGACCGAGCTGGTCGGCGTCCTCATCGGCCTCGCCTCGGCCTACCTCGGCATGCGCCGGTGGGTGTGGGCCTGGCCGGTCGGCATCATCGCCAACGTCATGCTCTTCTTCGTCTACCTCGGCGCCCTCTTCGGCGCCGACGAGCGGGTCCCGCTCTTCGGGCAGGCCGGACGCCAGGTCTTCTTCATCCTCACGAGCCTCTACGGCTGGTGGCGCTGGTCGCAGGTGCGCAGGCTCAACCACGCGGACGACGTGAGTGGGGCCGCCATCACCCCCCGGTGGGCCACGGTCCGTGAGCGCACGGCCGTCCTCGTCTTCTGGCTCGTCGGGACGGTGGTGGTCCACCAGGTCTTCGTCTGGCTGTGGAACCTGGCCCCCAACCCGTTCTTCACGCCGGAGTGGTGGTTCTACTGGTGCGACGCCTGGATCTTCGTCGGTTCGATCGTCGCCACCTACGCCATGGCGCGCGGCTGGAACGAGTTCTGGCTCGCGTGGATCGGCGTCGACCTCGTCGGGGTCCCGTTCGGCTTCGCGACGAACTACGTCCCCACCGCGGTGCTCTACTCCTTCTACGGCCTGTTCGTCATCTACGGCTTCACGCAGTGGGTCAAGGCGTCGCGGCTCGAGAAGCCCGACACCGAGCCCCAGCTCGCCGGGACGGCGACGAGCTGACCCATGGGAGACACGGCAGCACCGGCCTGGATGCGGCGAGCGCTCCAGCTCGCCGCGGCGGGACCGTGGCCTGACGCCAACCCACGCGTCGGCTGCGTGCTCGTCGCGCCCGACGGGACCGTCGTCGGTGAGGGCTTCCACCACGGCGCGGGCACACCTCATGCGGAGGTCGAGGCGCTGCGGTCGGCAGGTGACGCGGCCCGGGGCGCCACGGCGTACGTGACGCTCGAGCCCTGCTCGCACACGGGTCGCACCGGTCCCTGCTCGGAGGCTCTGCTGCGGGCGGGCGTCGTACGCGTGGTCTTCGCGCAGTCGGACCCGAACGTGGATGCTGCCGGGGGAGCCGAGCTGCTCCATGCGGCGGGGGTCCAGGTCACCGGGGGTGTCCTCGCCGACGAGGCGGCCGCGCTCAACGACCGCTGGGCGCGCACGGTGGCGCTCGGACGTCCGCTCGTGACGTGGAAGCTCGCGACGACCCTCGACGGACGCAGCGCCGCCGCCGACGGCAGCAGCCAGTGGATCACCGGCGAGGCCGCGCGCGCCGACGTCCACGTGCTCCGTGCGACCCGCGACGCCGTCCTGGTCGGCACCGGCACCGCCCTGGCCGACGACCCGCGCCTCACCGTGCGCATGCCGGACGGCTCGCTCACCGAGAGACAGCCGGTACGCGTCGTCATGGGTCTGCGTGACATCCCTCCCGCGGCGCGCCTGCGCGAGGCCTCCGGCGAGGTCGTCCACCTCGCGACGCGCGACCCGCGGGAGGCCCTCGGCGTCCTGTGGGAGAAGGGGATCCGTGACGTGTGGCTCGAGGGCGGACCGACGGTCGCCGCAGCGTTCCTCCGCGCCGGGCTCGTCGACGACGTGTACGCGTACGTCGCGCCGGCCCTGCTCGGCGCCGGCAGCTCCGCCGTGGGTGACCTCGGCATCGGGTCCATCGACGGGCTGCAGCGTCTCGAGCTCGTCGACGTCGACGTCGTCGGGGGCGACGTGCGCATCCATGCCGAGGTGCCGAGCGGCCGAGCGACACCCACCGGGCACACGACCCAGCACACCACGTTCCACACTCCCGACCAGACCACCCGCCACACCACGCAGCGTGGCGGCGAGCACGAGCCAGCCGTCAGCCACTGACGCGAGAACCCTGAGGAGACAGTCATGTTCACCGGAATCGTCGAGGAGCTCGGCACGGTCTCGGCCATCGAGCGCGGCGCCGAGTCCGCCGTGCTGCGCATCGACGGGCCCGTCGTCGTGAGCGACGCCACGCACGGCGCCTCGATCGCCGTCAACGGCGTCTGTCTCACCGTCACCGAGCACGACGCGACGAGCTTCACCGTGGACGTCATGGCCGAGACGCTCGAGCGCAGCAGCCTCGGTTCCCTGGCTCCCGGCGACCGCGTCAACCTCGAGCGCGCGATGCCGGCCGACGGCCGGTTCGGCGGCCATGTCGTCCAGGGGCACGTCGACGGCACCGCAACCATCACGGCGCGAACGCCCGGGGACCGTTGGGAGACGGTCGACTTCACGCTCCCAGCGGGCCTCGCGGCATACGTCGTCGAGAAGGGCTCGATCACGGTCGACGGGGTCTCGCTCACCGTGGCCCAGGTGGGTGACGACGCCTTCGGAGTCTCGCTCATCCCCACGACGCTCGCCCTGACGACGCTGGGGCACAAGGGGGTCGGCGACGTCGTCAACCTCGAGGTCGACGTCATTGCCAAGTACGTCGAACGACTGCTCACCCACCGACAGGAGGTCGCGCCATGACCACGCTCTCGACCATCGAGGCCGCCCTGGAGGCACTACAGGCCGGTCGTCCCGTCCTCGTCCTCGACGACGAGGACCGCGAGAACGAAGGAGACCTCGTCCTCGCGGCAGAGACAGCCACAGAGGAGTGGATGGCGTGGACCATCCGGCACTCGTCCGGCTACCTGTGCGCGCCGATGCCCGACGAGGTCGCCGACCGGCTCGAGCTGCCGCTCATGGTCGCCGACAACCGTGACCCGCTCCGCACGGCCTACACGATCTCGGTCGACGCAGCCTCGGGCGTGACGACGGGCATCAGCGCGGCCGACCGCCTGCGCACGGTGCAGGTGCTCGCCGACGTCGACTCGACTCCTGCCGACCTCATCCGCCCCGGCCACATCCTGCCCCTGCGAGCCCGTCACGGTGGGGTCCTGACGCGTCCCGGGCACACGGAGGCGGCTGTCGACCTCACGCGCCTCGCGGGTCTGTCGCCCGTCGGTGTCATCGGCGAGCTCGTCCACGACGACGGCACGATGATGCGCTTCGACGCCGTCGTCGAGCTCGCACACGAGTCCGGCCTGCCGGTCATCACCATCGAGCAGCTGATCGACCACCGCCAACGCCTCGACCGCGTCGAGCGGCTCGCCACGACGCGTATCCCGACCGTCCACGGCACGTTCACCGCGCACGGTTACCGCGACACGCTGACCGGCGACGAGCACGTCGCACTCGTCAGCCCGCGTGGCCTGCAGGGCCTGAGCCGCTCTGGCCCGGTCCTGACCCGGCTGCACTCCGAGTGCCTCACGGGTGACGCCTTCGGGTCGCTGCGCTGCGACTGCGGCCCGCAGCTCCAGTCGGCCCTGGCGCGGGTCGGGCGCGAGGGTGGCGTCGTCGTCTACCTCGGCGGGCACGAGGGACGCGGCGTCGGTCTGGTCGACAAGCTGCGCGCGTACGCCCAGCAGGACCGCGGGGCCGACACGGTCGACGCCCAGACGGCACTCGGGCTTCCCGTCGACGCACGGGAGTACGCCGCGGGCGCGGCCATCCTGCACGACCTCGGCGCCACGCAGATCGTGCTCCTGACGAACAACCCCAGCAAGGTCGCCGCGCTGCGGCACCTCGGCCTCGACGTCGTCGCGGTCGAGCGGCTGCACGGGCCGATGGGCGAGGAGAACGAGCAGTACCTCATCACCAAGCGCGAGCGCCTGGGCCACGACATCCCGGTCGCGAGCGGCCGGCACGGCAAGGAGACGGCATGAAGGACGGCGCCCCCACCATCACGACGGACGGCAGCGGACTGCGCGTTGCCGTCGTCGCCGCGAGCTGGCACGAGCAGGTCATGGGTGGCCTGCTCGACGGTGCGCGTCGCGGTCTCGCCGACGCCGGCGTGACCGAGGTCGACGTCGTCCGGGTCCCGGGCACGTTCGAGCTGCCCGTGGCCTGCGCGGCCCTTGCCGAACGCTACGACGCGCTCGTCGCGCTCGGGGTGGTGATCCGCGGCGGCACACCCCACTTCGAGTACGTCTGCCAGGCGGCCACGGTCGGACTCACCGACGTGTCGGTGCGCACGGCGACGCCCGTCGGCTTCGGCGTCCTCACCTGTGACGACGAGCAGCAGGCCATCGCCCGGGCGGGGCTGCCGGGCTCGGACGAGGACAAGGGTCACGAGGCCGCCACTGCAGCCGTCGCCACCGTCGTCGCGCTCCGTGCGGTCGACCGGCGCGTCGCCACCAGTTGAGCGCCGGTGAGACCGTCGCCGGGCGGCCCGTAGGGTGGTCCACCGTGAAGAGCTTTGAGCAGCTGTATGCCGAGCTGGCCGAGAAGGCGCAGACGCGACCCGAGGGTTCGGGGACCGTGGCGCAGCTCGACGCCGGCGTGCACGCCATCGGCAAGAAGATCGTCGAAGAGGCGGCCGAGGTCTGGATGGCCGCGGAGTACCAGTCGACCGACGCGGCGGCCGAGGAGATCAGCCAGCTGCTCTACCATCTGCAGGTCCTCATGATCGCCAAGGGCATCTCGCTCGACGACGTCTACACCCACCTCTGAGGATCCCCACTCCCATGCTGCGAATCGCCTTGCCCAACAAGGGCGCCCTGTCCGAGGCCACCGTGGAGCTGCTGCGCGAGGCGGGCTACCGCACGCGCCGCGACACGAAGGAGCTCGTCGTCACCGACGTCGAGAACGACGTCGAGTTCTTCTACCTCCGTCCCCGCGACATCGCCGTCTACGTCGGGTCCGGCACCGTCGACGCCGGTGTGACGGGCCGCGACCTCCTCCTCGACTCCGGCTCGTCGGCCGTCGAGGTCATGGAGCTCGGCTTCGGCGCCTCGACCTTCCGGTATGCCGGCAAGCCCGGTCACGTGGGCACCGTCGACGACATCGCGGGCAAGCGCGTCGCCACGTCGTATGCCGGTCTCGTCCGCGCCGACCTCGCCTCCCGGGGGCTGACGGCCGAGGTGGTCCGCCTCGACGGCGCGGTCGAGACGGCCATCACCCTCGGGGTCGCCGACTGCATCGCCGACGTCGTCGAGACCGGGACGACCCTGCGGCAGCAGGGGCTCGAGGTCTTCGGTGACCCGATCCTGCGCTCGGAGGCCGTCCTCATCCGCGGCGACCGTCCCGGCGAGGCCCAGGCCATCGAGGTGCTCCAACGCCGCGTGGCCGGGGTCATCACCGCCCGCACCTACGTCATGCTCGACTACGACTGCCCGAAGGAGCTCGTCGACCGCGCGTGCGAGCTGACACCCGGGCTCGAGTCGCCGACGGTCTCGCCGATGCAGGACGAGGCCTGGGTCGCCGTGCGTGCGATGGTGCCCCGCATCGGGCGAAACCGCCTCATGGACGAGCTGTACGACCTCGGCGCCCGCGCCATCCTCGTCACCGACATCGCCGCCTGCCGGCTCTGACCCGGCACGGCGGGAGGACGGACGTGAGCAGGTGACCGAGCAGACCGGGTCGTCCTCCACCGACGCGCTGGCTCCGTTCCGGCCCAGGCGTGGGCGTGCGGTGGCCATCGGCGTCGTCTGGGCCTCGCTCGCCGTCTTCGGCGTCATCGCCGTGGTCATGCCGGCGCAGGCCGGCGGCCGCTGGGGCCTCGGTGACCGGCTCATGTTCTTCGGGCTCGGGGTGGCGATCGCCTTCATCGCCTGGCGCTACGCCTCGATCGTCGCGGTGCCGAGCCGTGAGGGACTCGTCGTGCGCAACCTCGTCCTGACCCGCTCGCTCGAGTGGCCCGAGATCGTGGCGATCCAGTTCGGCGGTGGCGAGCCGTGGGTGACGCTCGACCTCGAGGAGGGCGACACCGTCGCCGTCATGGCCATCCAGAAGGCTGACGGTCCGGTCGCGGGGCGGGAGGCCTCCCGACTCGCCGCGCTCGTCCAGGCCTTCGGCGAGGCGGCCGAGCCGCGCCGGCCCGGGGACCTGACGTGACGACCGACGCCACAGACCCCACCGACGCCAGCGACCCCACCGACCGGCCCGCCCCCACGCCGGACCGGATGCGTCACGCCCTGGGGCACTTCGCGACCGGTGTCACGATCGTCACCGGCTTCGCCGACCGCGGGGAGCCGGTCGGGTTCGCATGCCAGTCGTTCGCGTCCGTCTCGCTCCACCCGCCCCTCGTCCTCTTCTGCGCCGACCACCGGGGACGGTCGTGGCCGCGGATGCGCGAACAGGGTCGCTTCACCGTCAACGTCCTGGGCCATGACCAGCGCGACCTCATCGGTCGCTTCGGATCGACCTCGGGCGCCCGCTTCGAGGGCCTCGACTGGACGCCGTCGGCCCACGGCGGCCCGAGCCTTCCCGGCGTACTCATGCGGGTGCACTGCATGGTCGAGCAGGTCCACGTCGCCGGCGACCACGACGTCGTCATCGGCCGCGTCCGCGACCTCGAGGACGGCGAGTCCGGCCGGCCGATGCTCTTCTACCGCGGCCGCTTCACGGTGACCGAGCGGCGTGCGCCGGCCGGCGCCGACGACGGCGCCCCGCCGATGGACGACTACTGGGGCTGAGACGGCTGGAGGACGGCGGGCATGTCGCCGACGGCGTCGCAGATGCTGGGGGCATCGACGCAGGCTCCCACCTCACGGGCGGCCGACAAGGCCCGGGACCCGCGGCGGTGTGGTCCCGGGCCGTGTCGGTCAGCGGAAGTGGATGAAGTTCGACGGCCAGGAGTAGCTGCCGCGCGCCATGATCCGGCGACCGCTCATCGACGTGTAGGTCCTGCCGAGGACCGTTCCGCCGTATCCGCTCTCGGAGATCGCGATCGTGTCACCGTCGGCGCTGACCCAGTCCACGTAGGCGACGTGGTTCGAGTTCCACTGCGCGATGTCACCGACACGGGGCCTCTGGTCGACGACGAAGCCCTTGTCGCGAGCGTAGTTGTCCCACGTGGCGGCGTTGCCGAGGTTGCCCGGGTTCCGCACGCCGTCGCGCGCGAGCCGGTAGGCGGCGAAGTTGGTGCAGTTGTTGCCCCATGCGTCGACGGGGTAGTTCCACGCGCGCTGACCGTAGTAGCCGAAGCGTTCGATGCAGTTCTGCGTGGCGCGCGAGTAGCAGCTCCAGTTCGCCGGTGCCGGACCGCCGGTGATCGCCCAGAGGACCGACGAGGTGCCGTACACCGCGACGTTGGCGTTGCCGAGCACGCGCACGACGGAGCCGGCGCCGCTCGTCTTCGTCGACCAGAGCGACACGCCGCTCCGGTTGCGCACGACGAAGTTGCCATCGGCCTGCATCGAGGCCGTGCTGCCGGTGCCGGTCGTGAACGTGGCCCACTGGCGCACGCCCGCGGCCGAGCTGAGCACGAGGTTGCCGTCGGTGCCCATCTTGAGGAACCACGCCCGGTTGGCGGACATGATCTGCTCGCCAGACCGGAGCACCTGGCCGGGAAGCATCCGGTCGTAGCGGATGCCGCGGTGGTCCCAGACGGTCGTCGTGCCCTGACGCACCTGGAGCAGGCCGTCGTTCGTCAGGGTCAGCAGCGAACCCGTCCAGCCGTTGGTGCCGCTGGACCACGCGACGGTGCCGTTGGCACGCCACATGACGAGGTTGCCGTCGGGCCGGACCTGGAGCCGGTTGCCGGCCCCGATCGTGCCGCTCGCCCAGCGCCGTACGCCGGTGGCGGTCGTGATCACGAGGTTCCCGTCCGCCTGCATCGTCGCGAAGTAGCTGCCCGTCGAGGAGCGCAGCGCGGTGCCGGACGACAGGACCTGTCCGTTCTGGAGCGTCGCTCCCGCGACGTAGGTGAACGCACGGTCCCTGACGACGGTGCCGGCCGGCGTGGTCACGCGCAGGGGCACGGCCCCGGTCGCGATCCGCGCAGGCACGACAGCCGTGATCTGCGTGGCGGAGATCCGGGTGAACGAGGTCGCTGCGACGCCGTTGAACCACACGCCGCTGACGTTGGTGAAGGACGTTCCTCGGAGGGTGACGACCGTGCCACCCCGCAGGGGGCCCGCCGACGGGGTGACCGAGGCGACCACGGGCGGGTCCTGGAAGGTGAAGCGGCCGGCGGCCACGACGGGCGACGTGCCGCCGGGCGTCGTGACGCGCACGTCGACGACGGACTCGGCATGCGGCGGCAGCGTGACTCGCAGCTGGGTCGCGGAGACGCGCGTGACCGCCGTGGCCGGCGTCGAGCCGAAGACGACTGCCGAGACCCGGTCGAACCCCGTGCCGGTCAGCGTGACGACCCCGCCGCCGCGCGTCGGTGCGAGGGTGGGCGACACCGACGTGACGGTCGGCACGGGCTGGTAGGTGAACATCGCCGCTGCGGACGCGGCCGAGACGCCACCGGGCGTCGTGACGCGGACGAGCAGCGTGCCCGCGGTGGCTGCAGGCGTGGTGAACCGCAGCTGCGTGTCTGACACCCGCACGAGGCCGGTGGCCGGCCGGCCACCGACGTCGACCGCTGAGGCGAGGGACAGGTTGGTGCCGGTGAGCGTCAGGACGGTGCCGCCGAGCAGCGGTCCGGCGGGGGCGGACAGCGCGGTGACGGTCGGGACGCCGACGTAGGTGAAGGTGGCGCGCGCGTTCTCCGGGCTCGTCCCGTTGGGGTTGGTCACGCGTACGGCGACGGTGCCCGCAGCGTGCGCAGGAGCGGTGACGCGCAGGGTCGTCTCGGACACGCGGACGAGGCCGGTCGCGGCGACGCCGCCGAAGCGCACCTCGCGGGCGTCACCGAGATGCGTGCCCGTGATCGTCACGACGACTCCGCCCTGCAGGGGACCGGCCGTCACCGAGAGGCCGGTCACGGTGGGCGGCGAGCCGTACGCGTACCGCGCTCCCGCTGAGACCGGCGACGTTCCGCCGGGTGTGGTCACGCGGACGTCGACCGGGCCGGACGCGTGCGCCGGGGTCGTGACGCGCAGCGTCGTGGGGGACACTCGCACGATCGCCGTCGTCACCGTCGTGCCGAAGCGCACCGCGGTGGCGCGGGTCAGTCCGGTGCCGGTCAGCGTGACGACCGTGCCGCCGCGCGGCGGGCCCGTCTGTGGGCTGAGCGAGGTGATGGTCGGGACGGCCTCGTACGCGAAGGTGCTGGCCGACGTCGCTGCGGAGGTGCCGTACGCCGTCGAGACGCGGACGCTCACGAGGCCGGCGGCGTGGGCCGGGGACGTGACGCGCAGGCTCGTGCTCGACAGGACGGTGAAGCGCGCCGCGGTCGTCCCGAAGGTCACCTTCGTCGCGCCGCCGAACCGGGCACCGGTCAGCGTGACGACCGTGCCACCGCTGACCGGTCCCGCGGTGACGGAGAGCGAGCCGACGCTCGGGGGAGGCGCGTACGCGTAGCGGGCGCGCGATGTGACGGCGCTCGTGCCGCCTGGCGTCGTCACGCGCACGTCGACGGTGCCGGCGGCGTGCGCCGGGGCCGTGACACGCAGGGTCGTGGCTGACACGCGCACGACCTTGGTCGTCGTCGTGGTGCCGAACCGGACCGACGTCGCCCGGGTGAGGCTCGTCCCGCTCAGCGTGACGACGGTGCCGCCGCCCGTCCCACCGGCCGCCGGCCTCACGGCCGTGATCGTCGGAACTGCCTCGTACGCGTACGCGTTCGCCGACCACGGGGCCGACGTGCCCGCCGCGGTGGTCACCTTGACGTTGACGAGTCCCGGGTGTGCGACCGCCGGGGCGGTGACGCGCAGGCTCGTGCTCGAGAGCACCGTGAAGCGCGTGGCCGCGGCGCCGCCGAACCACACGGAGCGTGCGCCCGTGAACCGCTGGCCGGTGAGCGTGACGACGGTGCCGCCGCGGACCGGTCCTGCGGTCACCGACAGCGACGAGACGGACGGCTTCGTGACGGGCGTGGTGGTCGGCGTGGTGGTCGGCGTGGTGGTCGAGGTGTAGCTGAAGCGCGTCGCGGCCGTCGCGGCCGACGTGCCGCCGGGCGTCGTGACCCGCACGTCCACCGGTCCGGCCACACGAGCTGCGGGGACCGTGACCCGGACCTGCTGGGCCGACAGGCGCGTCAGGCCGGTCGCGAGGGTGCTGCCGAAGCGCACGGCGCTCGCACGGTAGAGACCGGTGCCGGTGAGGACGACGGACGTCCCACCCGCCGTCGTGGCCGAGCGGGCCGACAGCGCAGTGACGGTGGGCACCGGGTCGAACGCGAACGTGGAGCGGTTCGAGACCGGCGACGTGCCGGACGGTGTGCTGATCCTGACGTCGACGAGACCGGCGGCGTGGGCGGGTGTGACGACGCGGACGCGGGTGCTCGACACCTGGGTGATCCGGGTGACGGCGGTCGATCCGAACCAGACCGTCGTCGCGCTGCCGGCAGCCGTGCCCGAGACGTCGACAGTAGTGCCGCCCGCCACGGGGCCGGCGACGACCGAGAGGGCCACGGCTACAGGCGCCTCGGCCGCGACGGCCGAGGAGGCCCCGGTGAGCCCGGGCACGCCGGCGACGACGGCGAGGGCGAGCAGGGCCGACAGCAGACGCCGAATGGTCCGTCGGTCGGCACCGCGTGGGTGTTCGGTCAGCGGGGTGGGGTGGGGCAGCATTCGCCGGTCTCCTTGCAGTCAGCACGTCCGGCGAGCATTCTGCACAGGCGAATCGTCCCTTGTACGGCGTTTCGCCCTAATTGGGTCGCCCCATCGGTCCCACCAGCACCAGATGTAGTGGTCCAGGCCGTCGTCGCCGACGGCCGGCTCAAGCCGACGCGGGCGATGCGGGGGTCGACCCGGGCTAGTCGACGCGGGGCAGGTCGGGCCGCAGGCGCACGACCGCCACGCCCTGGGCGACCCCGACGAGGGCGAGGATCGCCCACACGAGCGACAGGCCACCCGTGACGTCACGGACGAGACCCATGGCGAGCGGCCCGATGGAGGCGACGCCGTAGGAGACGAGGAACCCCATCCCGGTGAGGCGCCCGCTCGCCTCGGGCGTCTGCGCGCAACGCACCAGCAGCACGAGCGCGAGGGAGAATGCAGCACCCTGCCCGAGGCCGGTCACGACGGCCCACAGCCACGGGGCGGTCATCGGGGCGAGCCAGATGCCGACGCACCCCGCGACGCCGAGCGCCGCCGCCGGCAGCAGGAGCCGTCGCATGTCCGCCTCACGGTCACTGAGGACCGGGCCGAGGAGGCCCGACACGATCTGCGCGCCGCTGAACGCGGCCGCGAGGTAACCCGCTGACGCTCGCGACCAGCCGTGCTCGACGTAGGTCGGGGCGAGCCAGGTGACGGCGGAGTAGAAGCACCACGACTGGAGCGCGAGGTAGCCCGCGACGAGCCAGGCTGTGCGGTGACGCCACGGCAGCCGGCCCGGACCCTCCTCGTCCGGCGTGTGGTGCGGGTTGGCTCGCACGGTGAACGGCGCCCACGCGACGAGGCCGACGACCGCGACGACCGACCATGAGCCGAGGGAGGCCTGCCAGCTGCCGAAGCGGTCCGCCAGGGGCACCGCCAGCGCGTAGCTGGCCGAGGCCCCGCCCATCATCGCGAGCATGTAGAGCCCGGTGACGAGACCGGTGCGCTCGGGCGGGAAGTACGTCTTGACGAGCCGGGGGAGCAGCGTGCCCGCCACGGCGATGCCGACGCCACAGGCGAACGTGCCCCCGTAGAGCACGACCCTGCTGTCGCCTGCGAAGCGGCTCAAGGTGCCGCCGAGGATGCTGACGACGGCGGCGAGCACGGCGGCGGACGCACCGGTTCGGTGGGCGATCCGGCTCGCGACCGGTGCGAAGAGGCCCATGCACAGCACCGGGAGCGTCGTCAGGGCACCGGCAGCGGCGTGGCTCAGCCCGAGGTCGGACCCGATCGCGTCGAGCAGGGGCGGGACGCTCGTGATCGCGACGCGCAGGTTCGCCGCGACCGCCACGAGCGCCACCGCCATCACCCAGACGGGCGGCAGGGGCCGGATGGCGCGGTCTCGTCGAAGCACCCTCAGAGACTAGATGTGTCGATGACGAGGTCGGCGCGCCGCCTGGTCCGGTCGGCGTCGAAGAGCGCGTCCTCCTGGTCCGCCCAGCGCTGCCAGTGCGGTCGGTAGGTCTCGCCGTCGCGGGCGATCCCGCGGCGCTGCCGCAGGGCGAGGTCGGCGTCGACGAAGACGGTGACGGCGGCATACGCCCTGGCTGGGTCGACGCTCGCGCCGCACCCGTCGACGACGAGGAACCGGCAGGACGGCACGTCGCGGGTGCCTGCCCACCGGTCGCGCACCCAGCTCCACTCCCGGTATGCCGCGGGCTCACCTCTGGACAGCGGCTCGAGCACCTGCCGGGTGAGCAGCCCCGGGGCCTCTGCGAGGCCGTCCCAGCCCGGGTAGAGGTGGTCCAGGTGGAGCACGGCGACCGTGTCGGCCGCTGCGAGGGCGTGGGCGACACCATGAGCGAGGGTCGTCTTGCCGGCACCGCTTCGCCCGTCGATGGCGACGACGACGACCTCACCGCACCGAGGCTGCGCCGCCAGCGCGCGAAGGACGACGGCGTCGACGTCCTCCTGGCGCGGTGCCCGGGTCACGTCGTCCCACATGGGCGCGACCCTACCCACCCGCGCGCTCTGCCCTAGATTTGACGCCATGCCCGTCGCCACCAGAGTCATCGCCTGCCTCGACGTCGACGCCGGTCGCGTCGTCAAGGGCGTCAACTTCGAGAACCTCCGCGACGCCGGCGACCCCGTCGAGCTCGCAAAGGTCTACGACGAACAGGGCGTCGACGAGCTGACCTTTCTCGACGTGACGGCGAGCAGCGGCAACCGCGAGACGACCTACGACGTCGTCCGCCGCACCGCCGAGCAGGTGTTCATCCCGCTCACGGTCGGCGGCGGCGTGCGCACCGTCGACGACGTCGACCGGCTCCTGCGCGCCGGCGCCGACAAGGTCGGGGTCAACACGGCCGCGATCGCGCGGCCCGAGCTGATCGCCGAGATCGCAGCACGTTTCGGCGCCCAGGTGCTCGTGCTGTCTGCGGACGTGCGTCGCCGTCTCGGCGACGACGGACGGCCCACCGACGACTTCGTCATGACGACGCACGGTGGCCGCACGCCGGTCGAGCTCGATGCCGTCGAGTGGTGCGCGCGGGCCGCCGAGCTGGGAGCGGGCGAGATCCTGCTCAACTCGATGGACGCCGACGGGACGAAGGACGGCTTCGACCTCGAGCTCATCCGCCGCGTGCGGGCGGCCGTGTCGGTCCCGGTCATCGCGAGCGGTGGCGCGGGCCGCGTCGAGCACTTCGTCCCGGCCGTCGAGGCCGGCGCCGACGCGGTGCTCGCCGCGAGCGTCTTCCACTTCCGAGAGCTCACGGTCGGCGAGGTCAAGAGCGCGCTGCGCGCGGCCGGGATCACCGTGCGCTGACCGGTCAGGAGAGGCCGAGCTGCGCACCCTGCAGGGCGGCGATGTCGTCGGCGTCGCCCTCGAGCTCCACGCGCGCGACCGACGTGCGCCCGTACGCGTACAGCACGAGCTCGCCGGGGGCTCCCCGCAGGATGACGGTGCCGTGCTCGTCGGGCAGCTTGGCGGCATGCCGGCCGTGGCCCTCGGCGATGAGCACGATGCCCGTCGCCGACCTGCGGAACATCAGGCGCGCCGTGCGGCGCAGCGCGGCCCACAGCTTGCCCTCCAGCTGCGGCGAGAGCTCGCGCGGCGTCCAGTCGGGCTGGGCGCGAAGCACGTCCTCGTGGTGCACGAAGAACTCGACGAGGTTGGTGACCTCGTCGACCTTGGGCTGCGACATCGGGTTCCACACCGGGGCGCCGCGTCGCACCCGGTCGACGAGGGCCGCGTAGTCGCCGTTCGCGATCCTGCGCTGCTCCCGCTCGAGGTGCCCGGCGAGGAACGGCACCACCCTGCCGAGCGAGAGGTCGGGCCGCCCGTCGCGGACCACGATGTGGGCGGCGAGGTCACGGGTCTGCCAGCCTTCGCACAGCGTCGGCCGGTCAGGTCCGAGACGGTCGAGGTCGTCGCAGAGCAGAAGCCGTTCGGACTGGGCGTGGCGGGTCATGCCGTCATCCTCTCAGGGCGGTGTCCCGACGAATCTCGGTGGCTCGGGAGCCATGGGCTTCGTAGGGTCGGATGGTGATCGAGCTCGTGCGCCCCACCGTCGACCTGGCCGACTCGTGGTGGGCGATGGTCGACGAGTTCGGCCATGGGACGATCCACGGCTCGGGGTACCACGCCCGCGACCGGCGGGTGCTCGCCGAGCCGGACGCGTTCGAGGCCTGGGTCGACTGGCTCGGGCGCCAGGAGCACCCCGACGAGCCGCTCCCACCCGAACGGGTCCCGTCGTCCTACCGGTGGATCGTCGAGGAGGGCCGGGTCGTCGGGACCATCGCCGTCCGCCACGCGTTGACGCCGTCGCTCGTGGCCGAGGGCGGGCACATCGGGTATGCCGTCGCCCCGGGTTCCCGACGTCGCGGCATCGCCCGTGCGGCGCTCGGCGAAGCGCTCCATCTGGCGGCGCGTCGCGGCATCGACCCCGTGCTGGTGACGTGCGACGCGACGAACGCCGCCTCGGCGCGGACCATCGCGTCCTGTGGAGGCGTGCTCGAGGACGAGCGCGACGGCGTGCGACGGCACTGGGTCCGCACCGGTGCACCGGCCGCGCCGATCGGGCCGGAGCCGGTCGAGACCCGCGCGGCACGGCTGGTCCCGATCACGGCCGCTGAGGCCAGGGCCATGCTGGCCGGCAGGACGCGACGCGACTGGGCCGACGGCTACCCCCGCGAGGACGACCTCGACGCGGTGCGGATGATGCCGCCCACGGGGCCTGACGCGTGGTCGCCGCGGCATGTCGTGCGCCGCGCGGACGGTCGCGTCGTCGGGTCGATCGGCTGCGTCGGCCCGCCCGACGACGGCGTCGTCGAGGTCGGCTACGGACTGGTGCCCGCCGCTCGAGGCGGTGGGCTCATGACGGACGTCCTCTCGGGCATGGTGCGCTCGCTCGAGGCCGCCGGCCTGCGCGTCGTGGCCCACACCGCGCCCGACAACGTCGCGAGCCACCGCGTGCTCGCTCGGCTCGGGTTCGAGCGGCTCGGGTCTCAGACGGACGGTTCCGAGTGGCTCTGGAACAGAAGGAGCGCGGCGGGCGTTGTCAGCGACGCGTGAGAGGCTGAAGGTTCGACCAGAGAGCACGTCACCAGGGGAGCGGAGCACAGTGAACGTCCCGACCACCTCGACCCTGCGGGAGGGTCTGGCCGTCATCGGGCGGGGCATCAAGGGCCAGCCGCGCTGGTTCTCCCTCGCCGTGCTCGGCAGCATCGTCTACGGCGTGATGACGAGCCTCACGGCCGCCGCCATCGGCTTTGTCGTCGACCGCGCCGTCACGCCGGCCATCGCGGCGCGTCACGTCACCGCAGGACAGCTCTGGTTCATCGGTGGCGTCATGGCGGCGGTCGTGCTGACGACGACCGTCGGTGTCATCGGCCGGCGCCTCGCCGGCGGTGTGGCCATGTTCAACCTCGGCGCGATGTACCGCCGTCGCGTCACGCGCCAGTACCTCCGGCTCCCGCTCAGCTGGCACCACCGGCATCCCTCGGGCCAGCTCCTGTCCAACGCCAACGCCGACGTCGAGTCGACGTGGAACATCTTCGCGCCGCTGCCCATGGCTCTGGGCGTCGTCGTCATGCTCGTGTTCGGCATCGTCCAGATGGTCGTCGTCGACCCGTGGCTCGCCGTCGTCGGACTCACCGTCTTCCCGATGCTCTTCCTCGCCAACGTCGCGTTCCAGCGCGCGATGTCACCACGGGTCACGCGCGCCCAGCAGCTGCGCGCCGACGTCTCCGAGGTGGCCCACGAGAGCTTCGAGGCCGCCCTCATCGTCAAGTCCCTCGGGCGCGAGGACCACGAGGCGGAGCGCTTCCGGGCCGTCACCCACGAGCTGCGCGACGCCAACATCGAGGTCGGGCGCACGCGCGGGCGGTTCGACCCCGCCATCGAGGCCATCCCCACCATCGGCACCCTCGCCGTCCTCTTCGTCGGCACCCTCCGGGTGCGCAGCGGACAGCTCTCTGCGGCGGAGGTCGTGCAGATCGCCTACCTCTTCTCGATCCTCGCCTTCCCGGTCCGCGCCCTCGGATGGGTGCTCGGCGAGCTCCCCCGAGCGGTGGTCGGCTGGAACCGTGTCTCGGCGGTGCTCGACGCGACGGGGGGCATGGCGTTCGGCGAACGTGCCCTCCCCAGAGGCACGGCGAGCCACCTGCAGGCCGAGCGACTCGCGTACGCCTACGAGATCGAGACCGACGACGGTGGCACCGACCTCAACCCTGCGGTCGTCGGCGTCACCCTCGACATCGCACCGGGGTCGACCGTCGCGCTCGTCGGCCCGACGGGCAGCGGCAAGTCCACCCTCACCAACCTCGTCATGCGCCTGGTCGACCCCGACAGCGGTGCCGTGCTGCTCGACGACGTCGACCTGCGCGAGGTGCGGCGCGGCGGCATCAGCGACATCGCGGCTCTCGTCGCCCAGCAGACGTTCATGTTCGACGACAGCGTGCGTGGCAACATCACGCTCGGCGCGCAGCATGACGACCACGACGTGTGGCGCGCGCTGCACGTGGCCCAGGGTGCCGGCTTCGTCGAGAAGCTGCCCGACGGGCTCGACACCCACGTCGGCGAGCGCGGAGCCAGTCTCTCCGGTGGGCAACGCCAGCGGATCGCCTTGGCCCGTGCGGTGGTCCGGGAGCCGCAGCTGCTCATCCTCGACGACGCGACCTCGGCCGTGGACCCCAGTGTCGAGCAGGCCATCCTCGGCCGGCTGCGTGAGGCGAGCTCGGGCACCACGGTGCTCGTCGTCGCCTACCGGATGGCCACGATCCTGCTCGCCGACGAGGTGGTCTACCTCGAGGCTGGGCGGGTGGTCGACCACGGCTCCCACGAGCAGCTCCTCGGCCGGTGCGCCGGCTACGAACGGCTCGTCACGGCGTACGCGCGCGAGGCCGCCGAGCGCCAGGCGATCGCCGCCGACGAGGAGTTCGACGACGGGCTCGACGGGATCGAACGGCTGCGCGGCACCGCGGGTGCCGGCACCGCCGAGGAGGTCTCCCGATGATGATGCCGTCCGCAGCCCTCGTCGAGCACCACGGCGTCGCCACCGGCAAGGACATGACGACGTGGCAGACCTTGCGTCGTGGCGTCGAGCTGTCCCCCGAGCTGCGCAAGGGCATCTGGGTCACCGTGGCGCTCGCCGTGCTCTCGACGCTCGGCCGGGTCCTCGTGCCCTTCGTCGTGCAGCGCATCACCGACGACGGCATCCTCGGCGCGACCGGGCCCGACACCGGGGTCGTCGCCGTCTACATCGGCGTCGCGCTGGTCGGTGTCGTCGTGACCGCGGTCTCCGCCTACCTCGTCAACGTGCGGCTCTTCCGGTCGTCCGAGAGTGGCCTGGCGACCTTGCGACTCAAGGCGTTCCGGCACATCCACGACCTCGCGATGCTCACCCAGAACACCGAGCGTCGAGGGTCGCTCGTCTCGCGCGTCACCTCCGACGTCGACACGATCTCGATGTTCGTGCAGTTCGGCGGGCTCATGCTCATGATCAACCTCGCGCAGATCACGCTCGCCACGGTGCTCATGTTCGTCTACAGCCCGCTGCTCGGCCTCGTCGTGTGGCTCTGCTTCGTGCCGCTGTTCGTCATCATCCGCAAGTTCCAGGGCATCGTCGGGCGCGCCTACACCCGCGTGCGCGAACGCGTCGGCGACATGCTCGGGGCGATCTCCGAGGCTGTCGTCGGCGCGCAGGCCATCCGGGCCTACGGCGTCGAGGACCGCACCGCCGAGCGCATCGACGCCGCGGTCGAGGCGCATCGCAAGGCAGCCATCGGGGCGCAGGCCCGTTCGGTCATCGCCTTCACCTCAGGACAGCTCGTCTCGGGCCTGACGACGGCCGTGGTCCTCGTCGTGGGCACGGTCCTCGCCGCGCGGGGCAGCCTGACCCTCGGCGAGCTGCTCGCCTTCCTCTTCCTCGTCAACCTCTTCACGATGCCGGTCCAGCAGGCCACCGAGATCCTCAACGAGATGCAGAACGCAGTCGCCGGGTGGCGCCGCGTCATCGGCATCATCGACACCCCGGCCGACGTCTCGGATCCCGGGGAGTCGGGCGTCACGCTCCCGCGCGGGCCCATCAACGTCCAGTTCACCGGAGTCGGGTTCGCCTACCCCGGGGGCCCGCCCGTCCTGCACGACATCGACCTGACCATCGCGCCGCGCAGCCGCGTCGCCATCGTCGGCGAGACCGGCTCGGGCAAGTCCACCCTCGCCAAGCTGCTGACCCGGCTCATGGACCCCAGCAGCGGTCGGGTCCTGCTCGACGGGGTCGACCTCCGCGCCGTCCGGTTCTCGTCCTTGCGCTCGCGCGTCGTGCTCGTGCCCCAGGAGGGGTTCCTCTTCGACGGCACCCTGCTCGACAACATCCGGTTCGGTCGGCCGCAGGCGAGCGAGGACGACGTCCGGCTCACGCTCACCGAGCTCGGGCTCGACGCCTGGGCGGCGACCCTCCCGCTCGGGCTCGCCACCGACGTCGGCCAGCGCGGCGAGTCGCTGTCGGCGGGCGAACGTCAGCTCGTCGCCCTCGCTCGCGCCTACCTCGCCGACCCCGACCTCCTCGTCCTCGACGAGGCCACGTCGGCGGTCGACCCGAACACCGAGGTCCGGCTGCAGCGAGCCCTCGACTCGCTGACCCGCGGTCGCACGTCCATCGCGATCGCGCACCGTCTCTCGACGGCGCAAGCGGCCGACGAGGTGATCGTCGTCGACGCCGGCCGCGTCGTCGAGAGGGGCCACCACACCGAGCTCGTCCGCCTCGGCGGGGTCTACTCGCGCCTGCACGAGTCGTGGGTCGCGCAGCAGCACGCCGTGTGACCGTGTCGTGATGCGTGTCTGACCCGTGGCCTCCCGGGTCGGGGCGCGGTCGCCAACCGGCAGAATGACCGGGTGATGCACGAGACCGACCCGACCGCTGACGTGACGCCCGACCCGTCGCGGCTCGACCCGACGATCGCCGAGCTGCTCAAGCGCGATGAGCACGGGCTGGTGGCCGCCGTCGTCCAGCAGCACGACACCCGTGACGTCCTCATGGTCGGCTGGATGGATGACGAGGCCCTGAGACGCACGCTGACCGACGGCCGCGTCACGTTCTGGTCGCGCAGCCGTCAGGAGTACTGGCGCAAGGGAGACACGAGCGGCCACGTCCAGTGGGTCAAGGGGGTGCGGCTCGACTGCGACGGCGACGCGCTTCTCGTCTCGGTCGACCAGGTGGGCGCCGCCTGCCACACCGGCGACCGCACCTGCTTCGACGCCCGCATCCTGCCCGCGACGGTCGGGCAGCCCTGACCCCGGTGCAAAGTACCCACTCGACTTCGCGTGTCACTCGTCGAGTGGGCAGTTTGCACCCACGATCCGTGAACGGCAGCGGGTGCCCACTCGTCGAGTGGGCAGTTTGCACCCACGATCCGTGAACGGCAGCGGGTGCCAACTCGTCGAGTGGGCAGTTTCCACCCGCTGTCCGTGCGACGAACCGGGCGGCCAGCCCTGACCCCGGTGCAAAGTGCCCACTCGACTCAGGGGGTGCCATCTCGTCGAGTGGGCAGTTTGCACCCGGCGGGGTCCGTGGGACGAGCCGGGCACACGGCATTCGACCGGGTGGGCCAGAATGGCTCGGTGCCCGACTCGAACACCTCGCTCGCCCCTGCGCCCGCGCCACACGCAGACCTCGCGTGGGGGCGGACCTGGCCGAGTCTCGAGGTGTTCACCGAGCTCGCGCTCGAGCACCGTCGCGTCATCCCGGTCGTACGCCGGGTGCTGGCCGACGCGGAGACACCTGTCGGTGTCTACCGCAAGCTCGCCAAGGACGCCCCGGGAACGTTCCTGCTCGAGTCCGCCGAGCACGGCGGCGTGTGGTCGCGCTACTCCATCGTCGGGGCCCGCAGCGCGGCCACGCTGACCGAGCGGGACGGCCAGACGCACTGGATCGGTGAGCCGCCCGTCGGCCTGCCGACCGAGGGAGACCCCACCGAGGCAGTCCGTGACACCGTCACGGTCCTCGCGACCCCACGGATCCCCGGCCTGCCACCGCTGACCGGTGGGCTCGTCGGCGCCATCACCTACGACGCGGTGCGGCGCTGGGAGAAGGTGCCCGACGGCGGGCGCGACGAGCTCGACCTGCCCGAGGTCGCGATGATGCTCGCGACCGACCTCGCCGTCTTCGACCACAGCGACGGCTCGCTCCTGCTCATCGCCAACGCCGTCAACCACGACGCGACCGACGAACGCATCGAGGACGCCTGGGCGGATGCGGTGAGCCGTCTCGACCGCATGGCCGGCGAGCTCGCGGCGCCCGCCCCCAGCACCGTCGCGACGATCGAGCCCGTCCCGAGCGAACCGACGAGCAGCCACACCCAGCCCGAGTACGAGGAGATGGTCGAGGAGGCCAAGGAGGCGATCCGTGCGGGCGAGGCCTTCCAGATCGTCGTCTCACAGCGCTTCACCGTCCCGTGCCGGGCCGACGCCCTCGACGTCTACCGGGCCCTGCGCGTCAGCAACCCCAGCCCGTACATGTACCTGCTGCGCATCCCGCACCCCGACGGCACGGCCTACGACATCGTGGGCTCGAGCCCCGAGGCGCTCATCAAGGTGACCGGCCGGCAGGCGATCACCCACCCGATCGCCGGGTCGCGCCCACGCGGCAAGAGCCCCGACCACGACGCTCACCTCGCGGAGGAGCTCCTCGGTGACGCCAAGGAGAGAGCCGAGCACCTCATGCTCGTCGACCTCGCGCGCAACGACCTCCAGCGCATCTGCCGGGCCGGCTCGGTCGACACCGTCG
Organism: Terrabacter sp. GCM10028922; assembly: GCF_042666095.1. Classification (NCBI taxonomy): domain Bacteria; kingdom Bacillati; phylum Actinomycetota; class Actinomycetes; order Micrococcales; family Intrasporangiaceae; genus Terrabacter; species Terrabacter sp. GCM10028922. The sequence continues at coordinate 99,749 of NZ_JBHTFG010000015.1, forward strand.
ACTTCATGTCCATCCGTCGCTACAGCCACATCATGCACATCGAGTCGACGGTCGTGGGTGACCTGCGCGACGACCAGAGCGCCTTCGACGCGCTCGTCGCGACCTTCCCGGCCGGGACGCTCAGCGGCGCGCCGAAGCCCCGGGCGATGGCACTGATCGACGGCTACGAGGGCCTGCGCCGCGGACTGTACGGAGGTGTCGTCGGCTACCTCGACTTCGCCGGCGACCTCGACATGGCGATCGCCATCCGCACCGCGTTGATCAAGGACGGTCGCGCACACGTCCAGGCGGGCGCGGGCATCGTCGCCGACTCCGTGCCCCACCTCGAGTACGAGGAGACGGTCAACAAGGCCGCGGCCGCGCTGCGGGCCGTTGCCGCGGCGGCCGGGCTCCGTCCGTTGGGTGACCGCTCCACATGACCGTCGACAAGAAGCGCGCCGCGCTCGTCGTGCTCGTCCCGGCCGCCGCGTTGCTGGGCCTCACGACCCGGCCGTGGGCGACGGGGGAGTCCCGCGACGTGCTCAGCCAGGCCGTCACGGACGTCACCGGCGGGGCCGCGGCGCCCGGCGTCGTCGGGCTGGCAGCCGTCTGCGTCGTGGCCCTGCTCGGCCTCATGACGGGTGGCCGGGTCATCCGGACGGTGTCGGCCGGGGTCCTGGTGCTGGCCTCCCTCGGAGCCTTCGCGATGACGCTGCTCGTGGCCCTCCGGCCGGTCGACACGGTCGCCGACGCGGTCGCCCGAGAGCTCGCTCGCACGACAGCTCCGGACGCCACCGGATCGACCACGGTCTGGGCCTGGACCGCCGTCGGAGCGGCGGCCCTGCTCGCCGTCGGAGCCGCTCTCACCGCCCTCTCGAGCAGGTCGTGGGCGGGGCTGTCCGGACGCTACGAACGAGGAGAGAAGCCCGCGAGCGGACCCCGCGGCGAGGTGCGCACGACATGGGACGAGCTGACCGACGGCCGTGACCCGACCCTGCGCGACGCCCCCGACGAGACCTGACACAATGTCGGGCGAGGGCGCGCCACGACTCGGCGCCGCCGGCCGGACCAGAGAGGACGCCATGGAAGAGCAGCACGAGGACCACGGACACAGCGTCGCCGCGTGGACGGCGGTGGGCATCATCCTGCTCGGCTCGGCCATCGCCTCCGTCGCCGTGCTCCTTCCCAACATCGTCCTCGGCATCGTGGGCGCCGTCGTCATCATCGCCGGCGCGATCGCCGGCAAGGTCATGTCCATGGCCGGTTATGGCAGCACGGGCCACCACGCGCAGGCGGGCGCCGTCGTCGACGCCCCCGACGAGCTCGGTGCCGAGACCCTCGGCAAGAGCTGAGAGCAGTGCCGACCGTTCTCGACGGGATCATCAGCGGCGTCCGCGAAGATCTCGGGCGTCGCCGTGCGACCCTGCCGCTCGCCGAGCTCGAGGCGCGGATGGCCGACGTCGCGCCCGCGATCGACCCGATGCCCGGCATCCGCTCTGCCGAGGGTGTCGCCGTCATCGCCGAGGTCAAGCGGTCGAGCCCGAGCAAGGGGGCGCTCGCCGACATCCCCGAGCCCGGTCGCCTCGCTCAGGCGTATGCCGCCGGGGGAGCGAGCGCGATCAGCGTGCTCACCGAGGAGCGCCGGTTCTCCGGCAGTCTCGCTGACCTCGACGAGGTCCGCTCCGCAGTGCGGACTCCTTTGCTGCGCAAGGACTTCATGGTCGACTCCTACCAGGTCACCGAGGCCCGCGCGCACGGCGCCGACCTGATCCTGCTCATCGTGGCCGCGCTCGACGACGCGCTCATGCGTGACCTGCACGACCAAGCCCGTGAGCTCGGAATGACTGCCCTTGTCGAGGTCCACGACGCCGCCGAGCTCGACCGGGCACTCGCCCTCGACCCCGTCCTCGTCGGTGTCAACGCGCGCAACCTCAAGACGCTCGACGTCGACCCGCGCACCGTCACCGGCCTGCTGCCGCGCATCCCCGCGGGCGTCGTCGGGGTGGCCGAGTCGGGCGTCACGGGCCCGGCGGACGTGGCCGCCTACGTCCGATCCGGAGCCGGCGCCGTTCTCGTCGGCGAGGCGCTCGTCAAGGACGGCGCCCCCGAGCAGGCCATTCGGGCCTTCATCGACGCCGCCGGCGCGGTCCGGGCCGAGGCCCGTTCCGCTTCTGCCGTCACGGCAGGGGAGTGAGCATGACCACGACATCCAACGTGCCGGCATACGGACGCTTCGGGGGGTTCGGCGGACGCTACGTCCCCGAGGCGCTCATCCCAGCGCTCGAGCAGCTCGAAGAGGTGTGGCGCAAGGCGGTCGTCGACCCCGAGTTCGTCGGGGAGCTCGAGCGGCTCCAGCGCACGTACACCGGCCGGCCCAGCATCATCACCGAGGTGCCGCGCTTCGCCCAGCACTGCGGCGGTGCGCGCGTCATCCTCAAGCGGGAGGACCTCAACCACACCGGCTCGCACAAGATCAACAACGTCCTCGGCCAGGCACTGCTCACGAAGCGCATGGGCAAGACGCGCGTCATCGCCGAGACGGGCGCCGGGCAGCACGGTGTCGCCACGGCGACCGCGGCCGCGCTCCTCGGCCTCGACTGCGTGATCTACATGGGTCGCAAGGACACCGAGCGCCAGGCCCTCAACGTCGCCCGCATGCGGCTGCTCGGGGCGCGCGTCGTGCCCGTCGACCACGGCAGCCGCACGCTCAAGGACGCCGTCAACGAGGCGTTCCGCGACTGGGTCACCAACGTCGCGACGACCCACTACGTCCTCGGCACGGTGACCGGGCCGCACCCGTTCCCCGAGATGGTCCGCGACTTCCACCGCATCATCGGTGTCGAGGCGCGCCAGCAGGTCCTCGACCTGGTTGGCCGGCTGCCCGACGTCGTCTGCGCGTGCGTCGGTGGCGGCTCCAACGCGATGGGCATCTTCCACCGGTTCATCGACGACGCGTCGGTGCGGCTCGTCGGGTTCGAGGCCGGCGGCGAGGGCGTCGAGTCGGGCAAGCACGCCGCGCGCTTCTCCGCGGGGTTCCCCGGCGTGCTGCACGGCGCCTACACCTACGTCATGCAGGACGACGACGGCCAGACCATCGAGTCGCACAGCGTCTCGGCCGGGCTCGACTACCCCAGCGTCGGTCCCGAGCACGCCTACCTGCTCGAGTCGGGCCGGGCCGAGTACCGCCCGATCACCGACGACGAGGCGATGGAGGCGTTCTCGCTGCTGTCGCGCACCGAGGGCATCCTGCCGGCCATCGAGAGCGCGCACGCGCTCGCCGGCGCCATGAAGCTCGGCCGTGAGCTCGGTCCCGACGCCGTCATCCTCGTCAACCTCTCCGGTCGCGGCGACAAGGACGTCCACACGGCCGCGCAGTGGTTCGGCCTCATCGACGACGAGGGCCGCGTGGCGGACGGCAGTCTGCCCGACGACCCGGGCGCCAAGGGCATGGGGGAGCAGCAGTGAGCGTCGGACCCGTTCTCGACACGTGCCGCGCGGAGGGTCGCGCGGCACTCATCGGCTACCTGCCGGTCGGCTTCCCCACCGTCGAGGGCTCCATCGAGGCGATGAAGGTCCTCGTCGAGTCCGGCGTCGACATCATCGAGATCGGCGTGCCCTACAGCGACCCCGTCATGGACGGCCCGGTCATCCAGGACGCCGCGGTGTGCGCGCTCGCCGGCGGCGTCCGCCTGGCCGACATCTTCACCGCGGCCCGCGAGGTCTCCGGCCTGGGTGCCGGGGCGCTCGTCATGACCTACTGGAACCCCGTGCTGCGCTACGGGGTCGAGCGCTTCGCGGCCGACCTCGCCGCCGCCGGCGGGGCGGGGCTCATCACGCCCGACCTCATCCCCGACGAGGCGGCCGAGTGGATCGCCGCAGCCGACACCCACGACCTCGACAAGGTGTTCCTCGTCGCGCCGAGCTCCACCCCCGACCGGCTTGCCGCCGTGACCGCCGCGTGCCGCGGGTTCGTCTACGCGACCGCCGTCATGGGGGTCACCGGGGCGCGGACGAGTGTGGGCGAGGCAGCCGACGCCCTCGTCTCGCGCACGCGAGCGCACACCGACCTGCCCGTCTGCGTCGGTCTGGGGGTCTCGACGGGCGCGCAGGCCGCCGAGGTCGGACGCTACGCCGACGGCGTCATCGTCGGCTCGGCGCTCGTGCGCTGCCTCACCGAGGCCGCGACCGTCCAGGACGGCCTCGAGGCGCTCGGCGGCCTGGCCCGTGAGCTGGCCGACGGCGTCCGCAGGAGCCGGTCGTGACCGTGCTCAGCGGTGTGCCCGCCGCCCTCGTGGCCGTGCTCCCCGCCGAGATCCCGTCGCCCAGCGTCGGGGTCTGGCACCTCGGACCGCTGCCGATCCGGGGGTATGCCCTGTGCATCCTCGCCGGCATCGTCGTCGCGGTCTGGCTGACGCAGAAGCGCCTCGAGGCCCGCGGCCATCGCAAGGGCATCTCCATCGACATCTCCGCGTGGGCGGTGCCCTTCGGCATCATCGGCGGTCGCCTCTACCACCTCATCACCACGCCCCAGCCGTACTTCGGCGAGGGGGGCGACCCGTGGAAGGCCTTCGCGATCTACGAGGGGGGCCTCGGCATCTGGGGCGCCGTCGCGCTCGGTGCGCTGGGCGCCTGGATCGGCTGTCGCAAGAACGGCGTCGCTTTCCGCGACTTCGTGGACGCCGCGGCACCCGGGCTCGCGATCGCGCAGGCGATGGGCCGCTTCGGCAACTGGTTCAACAACGAGATCTACGGCGGCCCGACCGACCTGCCGTGGAAGCTCAAGATCTACGAGTGGGACACCGCGTCCGGCCACGCCGTCCTCGACGCGCAGGACAACCCCGTGGTCAAGGGGTACTTCCACCCGACGTTCCTCTACGAGGCGCTCTGGTGCCTGCTGCTCGCGGCGTTCCTCGTGTGGCTGGGACGACGCCGCAACCTCAGGTCGGGACAGACGTTCGCGGCCTACGTCATGGGCTACCCGGTCGGGCGCATCGTCATCGAGAACATGCGCACCGACTCGGCCAACCTCATCCTCGGCCAGAGGGTCAACACGTGGGTGTCGATCCTCGTCTTCCTGCTCGGCGTCTACCTCTGGCGCCGGTTCGGCTCGATGGAGCCGCCGCCGGCCCCGCCGAGCCCCGAGGACGACGATGGCGCCGAAGATCCTTCGGCAGGCGCCGCCGACGACGAGGCAAACGCCGCCACCGCCACCGAGCCCAAAGTGGACCGTCCGGCGCAGTCCTGACACGACCAACATCACGGCGTCCGTCTCGGATCGAGCACGGCGTCTCAGGATTCGGAATCGTGAGTATCAACAGGTAGGACGAGCGGCTCCTCCGATATCGTCGTGCAGAACGCCTGTGGCCAGTGCCGTCCACATGCCTTGAGTCATGTCGTGTGGCCGTGTCGCGGTCGCGGCCCGGTCCCAGCAGAAGGACGGTGAAATGTCGCCGCACACCCGCACCCGTGCCCTCTTCAGTGCACACCCGGAGAACTCCGGTCTCTACCGCCGCGAGTTCGAGCACGACGCCTGCGGTGTCGCGCTCATCGCGACGATGCGGGGGACGGCAGGTCACGACATCGTCGAGCACGCCCTCACGGCGCTGCGCAACCTCGACCACCGCGGCGCCACCGGCGCCGACCCGCTCGTCGGTGACGGCGCGGGCATCCTGACGCAGATCCCCGACGAGTTCTTCCGGGCGACGGTCCCGTTCACGCTCCCCAACAACGGGGCGTATGCCGCCGGCATCGCCTTCCTGCCGCAGAACTCCATCGAGCGGGCCGCGGCCAAGGCGCGCATCGAGGAGCTCGCGGTGGCCGAGAACCTCAAGGTCCTCGGCTGGCGAGAGGTCCCGGTCGAGGGCGACCTCGTCGGCGCGGTCGCCCGCGACTGCATGCCCGCGTTCGAGCAGCTCTTCGTCAGCAGCTCGATCGGCCGCCAGGTCGCTCTCGGGCTCGACCGGCTCGCCTTCTGCCTGCGCAAGCGCGCCGAGCACGAGGTCGACGTCTACTTCGCCTCGCTCAGCTCGCGCACCATCGTCTACAAGGGCATGCTCACGACGGGCCAGCTCGAGCCGTTCTTCCCCGACCTGTCCGACCCGCGCTTCGCGACCGAGCTCGCGCTCGTCCACTCGCGCTTCTCGACGAACACGTTCCCCTCGTGGCCGCTCGCGCACCCGTACCGCCTCATCGCGCACAACGGCGAGATCAACACCGTCAAGGGCAACCGCAACTGGATGCATGCGCGCGAGAGCCTGCTCACGAGCGACATCATCCCGGGCGACCTCGAGCGGCTCTTCCCGATCTGCACGCCCGACGCGTCCGACTCGGCGAGCTTCGACGAGGTGCTCGAGCTGCTCCACCTCGGTGGCCGCTCGCTCCCGCACGCCGTGCTCATGATGATCCCCGAGGCGTGGGAGAACCACGCCACGATGGACTCCGCGCGCAAGGCGTTCTACGAGTTCCACTCGACGTTCATGGAGCCGTGGGACGGCCCGGCCAACGTCTGCTTCAGCGACGGCACGCTCGTCGGCGCGGTGCTCGACCGCAACGGCCTTCGTCCGGGCCGCTACACCGTGACCGACGACGGCCTCGTGGTGCTCGCGTCCGAGTCCGGCGTGCTCGAGCTCGACCCGGCCACCATCGTCCAGCGCGGCCGGCTCCAGCCCGGGAAGATGTTCCTCGTCGACACCGAGCACGGCCGCATCGTGAGCGACGAGGAGATCAAGTCCCAGCTGGCCGCGGCCAAGCCGTATGCCGAGTGGCTCCACGGCGGTCTCATCCACCTCGAGGACCTCCCGGAGCGCGAGCACATCGTCCACACGGCCGCGTCGGTCGCGCGCCGCCAGCAGACGTTCGGCTACACGGCCGAGGAGCTGCGCATCCTGCTGACCCCCATGGCCAAGTCCGGTGGCGAGGCCCTGGGCTCGATGGGCACGGACACGCCGATCGCCGTCCTGTCGTCGCGCCCCCGCCTGCTCTTCGACTACTTCACGCAGCTCTTCGCGCAGGTCACCAACCCGCCGCTCGACGCGATCCGCGAGGAGCTCGTCACCTCGCTCGGCACCTACATGGGGCCCGAGGGCAACGCCCTGTCGGCGTCGCCGGCGCACGCGCGGCAGCTCGTCCTCGAGTTCCCCGTCATCGACAACGACGAGCTCGCCAAGATCGTCCACATCAACGCCGACGGCGACCTGCCGGGCTACGCGACGCACGTCGTCCGTGGTCTCTACGACGTCACCGGCGGGGCGGCGGCGATGCGTGACCGCCTCGAGGAGATCTTCGCCGAGGTGTCCCAGGCGATCTCGCGCGGAGCGCGCTTCGTCGTGCTCTCCGACCGCGACTCGGGCCGTGACCTCGCGCCCATCCCGTCGCTGCTGCTCACCGCGGCGGTGCACCACCACCTCATCCGTGAGAAGACGCGGACCCAGGTCGGCCTGCTCGTCGAGGCCGGCGACGTGCGCGAGGTCCACCACGTCGCACTGCTCATCGGCTTCGGCGCCGCCGCCGTCAACCCGTACCTCGCGATGGAGACGGTCGAGGACCTCGTCCGAGCCGGCGAGATCGAGGGTGTGACGGCCGAGAAGGCCGTCGCCAACCTCATCAAGGCGCTCGGCAAGGGCGTCCTCAAGGTCATGTCGAAGATGGGCATCTCGACCGTGGCGTCCTACCGCGGGGCGCAGGTGTTCGAGGCGATCGGCCTGTCGCAGGCGCTCGTCGACCGCTACTTCACGGGCACTGTCTCGCAGCTCGGCGGCGTGGGCCTCGACGTCATCGCGCGCGAGACGGCCGAGCGGCACGCGCGGGCCTACCCGACCGACGGCGTCCACCAGCCGCACCGCGTGCTCGAGGTCGGTGGCGAGTACCAGTGGCGCCGCGAGGGCGAGCCGCACCTCTTCGACCCCGAGACGGTGTTCCGCCTCCAGCACTCGACGCGCCAGCGCCGCTACGACATCTTCAAGCAGTACACCCAGCGCATCGACGACCAGACGTCGCGTCTCATGACGCTGCGCGGTCTCATGGGCTTCAGGCCGACCGGTGTCACGGGCCGGTTGCCGGTCCCGATCGAGGAGGTCGAGCCGGTCAGCGAGATCGTCAAGCGCTTCAACACCGGGGCCATGAGCTACGGCTCCATCTCGCAGGAGGCGCACGAGACGCTCGCGGTCGCGATGAACCGCCTCGGTGGCCGCTCCAACACCGGTGAGGGCGGCGAGGACATCGAGCGCCTGCTCGACCCCGAGCGGCGCTCGGCGGTCAAGCAGGTCGCGTCGGGCCGGTTCGGCGTGACGAGCCTCTACCTCACGCACTCCGACGACATCCAGATCAAGATGGCCCAGGGCGCCAAGCCCGGTGAGGGTGGCCAGCTGCCCGGGCACAAGGTCTACCCGTGGGTGGCCAAGACGCGGCACTCGACGCCCGGCGTCGGCCTCATCTCGCCGCCGCCGCACCACGACATCTACTCGATCGAGGACCTGGCGCAGCTGATCCACGACCTCAAGAACGCCAACCCGGCGGCGCGCATCCACGTCAAGCTCGTCTCCGAGATCGGCGTCGGCACCGTCGCGGCGGGCGTGTCGAAGGCGCACGCGGACGTCGTGCTCATCTCGGGTCACGACGGCGGCACGGGGGCCTCGCCCCTCACGTCGCTCAAGCACGCCGGCGCCCCGTGGGAGCTCGGTCTCGCCGAGGCCCAGCAGACCCTCGTGCTCAACGGCCTGCGCGACCGCATCGTCGTCCAGGTCGACGGGCAGCTGAAGACCGGCCGCGACGTCGTCGTGGCCGCGCTCCTCGGCGCCGAGGAGTTCGGCTTCGCCACCGCGCCGCTCGTCGTCTCGGGCTGCATCATGATGCGCGTCTGCCACCTGGACACCTGCCCGGTCGGTATCGCCACGCAGAACCCCGAGCTGCGCGCCCGCTTCTCCGGCAAGCCGGAGTTCGTCGAGACCTTCTTCGAGTACATCGCCGAGGAGGTCCGCGAGAACCTCGCGGCGCTCGGCTTCCGCTCGATCGAGGAGGCCGTCGGCCAGGTCGGCAGCCTCGACCTCGACAAGGCGATCGCCCACTGGAAGGCGTCGGGCCTCGACCTCTCGCCGATCCTCGCCGTCGCCGACAACCCCACCGGCGGGACGCTGTACCAGTCGGCCACGCAGGACCACGGGCTCGACAAGGCGCTCGACAACGAGCTCCTGAGCCGCGCGCTGCCCGCCATCGAGGGCGGCGAGCAGGTCCGCACCGAGATCGCGGTCCGCAACGTCAACCGCACGGTCGGCACGATGCTCGGCCACCACGTGACCAAGGCGCACCCGCACGGCCTGACCGACAACACGATCGAGCTCACCATGACCGGCTCGGGCGGGCAGTCCTTCGGGGCGTTCCTGCCGGCCGGCGTCACGATGCAGCTCTTCGGCGACGCCAACGACTACGTCGGCAAGGGCCTCTCGGGCGGCCGCGTCGTCGTGCGTCCGCACCGGGCGGCAGACATCGTCGCCGAGGAGAACGTCATCGCCGGCAACGTCATCGCCTACGGCGCGACCATGGGCCAGCTCTTCCTGCGCGGCACCGTCGGCGAGCGCTTCTGCGTCCGCAACTCGGGCGCCCACGCCGTCGTCGAGGGCGTGGGTGACCACGGCTGCGAGTACATGACCGGCGGCGTCGCCGTCGTCCTCGGTCAGATCGGTCGCAACTTCGCGGCCGGCATGTCGGGTGGCGTCGCGTACGTCCTCGACCTCGACCGCGCGCTCGTCAACCCCGAGCTCGTCGACCTCATCCCGCTGCGCGACCAGGACGAGGCAACGCTCCGCGAGCTGCTCGAGAGCCACGTCAGGTGGACCGAGTCGCCCGTCGCGGGCGCGCTGCTCGACGACTGGGCGAGCGCACGCGAGCGGTTCACGCTCGTGCTGCCGCGCGACTACCAGCGTGTCCTCGACGTCCGTGCCGAGGCCGAGGCCCACGGCCTCGACCTCGACGGGCCCGACGTGTGGAACCGGATCATGGAGGCTTCCCGTGGCTGACCCCCAAGGCTTTCTCACCACCCGCGAGCGCGAGCTCCCGGCCCGCCGTCCGGTCCCGGTCCGCATCCGGGACTGGAAGGAGGTCTACGAGGAGCAGGAGCTCGGTCAGCTCCAGCGCCAGGCCGGACGCTGCATGGACTGCGGCATCCCGTTCTGCCACTCGGGCTGCCCCCTCGGCAACCTCATCCCGGAGTGGAACAACTTCGCCTGGCGAGGTGACTGGTCCGATGCCATCGAGCGCCTGCACGCGACGAACAACTTCCCGGAGTTCACCGGCCGGCTCTGCCCGGCGCCGTGCGAGACGGCCTGCGTGCTCGGCATCAACCAGCCGGCCGTGACGATCAAGCAGGTCGAAGTGACGACGATCGAGCGCGCCTTCGACGAGGGGCTCGTCCAGCCACTGCCGCCGGAGCGTCTCTCGGGCAAGACGGTCGCCGTCATCGGCTCCGGTCCCGCCGGGCTCGCCGCCGCACAGCAGCTGACGCGCGCCGGTCACACGGTCGCGGTCTTCGAACGGGCCGACAAGCCCGGTGGCCTGCTCCGCTACGGCATCCCCGAGTTCAAGATGGAGAAGTCGGTCGTCGACCGTCGCCTCGCGCAGATGGAGGCCGAGGGCACCCGCTTCCGCAACAGCATGAACGTCGGCGTCGACATCACGGGCCGCCAGCTGCGTGACCGCTACGACGCCGTCGTGCTGGCGCTCGGGGCCACGGTGCCACGCGACCTCGACGTCCCGGGCCGCGAGCTCGGTGGCATCCACCAGGCCATGGACTACCTGCCGCAGGGCAACCGCGCGGCACTCGGCGAGCAGGTCGAGGACCAGATCCTCGCGACCGGCAAGCACGTCGTCGTCATCGGCGGTGGCGACACCGGCGCCGACTGCATCGGCACGGCACACCGCCAGGGCGCGGCGTCCGTCACGAGCCTCGAGATCATGCCCCAGCCGGGGGACGAGCGCCCGTCCAACCAACCGTGGCCGACCTACCCGATGCTCTACCGCGTCGCGAGCGCGCACGAGGAGGGCGGCGACCGCATCTACGCCGTCAGCACGACCGAGTTCGTCGGCGACGACGACGGCAACGTGGCGGCCCTGCGCCTCACCGAGGTCGAGCTCGTCGAGGGCAGGCTCACGCCGAGGCCCGGTACCGAGCGCGAGATCCCGGCGCAGCTGGTGCTCTTCGCGATGGGTTTCCTCGGGCCCGAGGGCCCGGGTGTCGTCGAGCAGCTGGGCGTCGACCTCGACGAGCGCAGCAACGTCAAGCGCGACAAGAACTTCATGAGCTCCGTGCCGGGCGTGTTCGTGGCCGGTGACGCGGGGCGGGGTCAGTCGCTCATCGTGTGGGCCATCGCCGAGGGCCGCGCGGCCGCGGCGGGTGTCGACGCATGGCTCACCGGCTCGAGCTCGCTGCCGCGCCCGATCGCCCCGACCGACCGGCCGCTCACCGCCTGACGACCCGCGCCGGGTCGCCCTCCGGCTCCCAGCGAGGCTTCCAGCGAGCCTCGCGACGGCAGCCCACGACACGGCATACGCGAACGGTTTCCCACAGCCCCAAGGGAACCCACGCAGGTTCGTCCCACAGGGCGAACCTGCGTGGTGACCCACGTCACAGCACCCATAAGGTTGAAACATGCGTCGCGCCAAGATCGTCTGCACGATCGGACCCAAAACCTCCTCACCCGCCCAGCTCCGCGCTCTCGTCGACGCGGGCATGGACGTCGCCCGCCTCAACCTCTCCCACGGTGACCACTCCGTGCACGAGCAGGTCTACCGCGACGTCCGTGCAGCGAGCGACGCGTCCGGCCGCGCGGTCGGCATCCTCGTCGACCTCCAGGGCCCCAAGATCCGCACCGGCCGGTTCGCCTCCGGCCCGGTGACGCTGAGCCCCGGCCAGCGCTTCACCATCACGACCCGCGACGTGGAGGGCGACGACACCGTCGTCGGCACCACGTATCCCGGCCTGCCGGGCGACGTGAGCCCCGGCGACCTCCTGCTCATCGACGACGGCAAGGTCATGCTCAAGGCCGTCGAGGTCACCGACACCGACGTGCTGACCGAGACCGTCGTCGGCGGCGAGGTCAGCAACAACAAGGGCATCAACCTGCCCGGCGTCGCGGTCAGCGTGCCGGCCCTGTCCGACAAGGACCGCGAGGACCTCCGATTCGCCATGCGTCTCGGGGTCGACATGATCGCCCTGTCGTTCGTCCGCTCGGCCGAGGACATCGACGACGTCCACGCGATCATGGACGAGTTCGGCGACCGCATCCCCGTCATCGCCAAGATCGAGAAGCCGCAGGCCGTCGAGAACCTCGAGGGCATCGTCGCGGCGTTCGGCGGCATCATGGTGGCCCGCGGCGACCTCGGCGTGGAGATGCCGCTCGAAGAGGTGCCGCTCGTCCAGAAGCGCGCCATCGAGCTCGCCCGTCGCGAGGCCAAGCCGGTCATCGTCGCGACCCAGGTGCTCGAGTCGATGATCGAGAACCCCCGGCCGACGCGCGCCGAGGCCTCCGACGCCGCCAACGCGGTCCTCGACGGCGCCGACGCCCTCATGCTCTCCGGTGAGACGTCCGTCGGCGCATGGCCGATCGACGCGGTGCGCACGATGGCCCGGATCATCGAGTCCACCGAGGAGCATGGCTACGACCAGATCGTCCGGATGAAGACCAACCCGAAGACGGTCGGGGGAGCGGTGACCAAGGCCGCTGCCGAGATCGGTGAGATCGTCGGGGCACGGTTCCTCATCACCTTCACCGAGACCGGCGGCTCGGCCACGCGCATGGCGCGCATCCGGCCACGGCTGCCCATGCTCGCCTTCACGTCCGAGCAGCGGGTCCGGTCCCAGCTCGCCCTCGTGTGGGGCATCGAGACCTACCTCGTGCCGCGCATGCACCACACCGACCAGTTCGCGATGCAGGTCGACCTCAAGCTCATCCCCGAGGGGCGCGTGAAGGAGGGCGAGCGCGTCGTCATCGTCGCCGGCTCGCCTCCCGGCATCCCCGGGTCGACGAACGCCCTGCGCGTGCACCGCGTCGGCGACGCCGTCAACCGCGCCGCCCCGGCCTACCGGCCGGAGGAGGTCACCGGCTGACCCGCCGCGCCCACGGCGGTCGCACGCGTATGCCGTGACCGCACGTTCAGTGGATGCCGCCGGCCGCGCCCGGCGGCATCGGTGCGTCCGCGGGTATGCTGGCGCGGCACCTCGGCCGGGGTGGTGGAATGGCAGACACGGGGCACTCAAAATGCTCTGACCGAGAGGTCGTGCGGGTTCGAGTCCCGCTCCCGGCACGCGTCACAGGGCCGCGTCCGACCGGGCGCGGCGCGGCAGACGGTCACCGCCCCGAAACGCGGCCGAAACGTGCGCCCGGTTAGGCTTTGCCCGTGAGCACAGACGAGAGCACGACGCCGAAGACGACCCCCACCGCAGCCATCGACACCGGCTCCGGCGCGCCCAACCCGGTCACCGGTGCGACCCGCATCCTCGTCGCCGAGGACGAGGCGCTGATCCGTCTCGACCTCGTCGAGATGCTCGGAGAGCAGGGCTACGACGTCGTCGGCCAGGCGAGCAACGGCGAGCAGGCCGTGGCGCTGGCCAAGGAGGTCAAGCCGGACCTCGTCATCATGGACGTCAAGATGCCGGTGCTCGACGGGCTCTCCGCCGCCGAGCAGCTGCACGAGTCGAAGCTCTGCCCCGTCATCATGCTCACCGCCTTCTCGCAGACCGAGCTGGTCGAGCGCGCCCGCGACGCCGGCGTCATGGCTTACATCGTCAAGCCCTTCACGGCCGACGACCTGCGCCCGGCCATCGACATCGCGACCTCCCGCTGGCAGGAACTCAAGGCCCTCGAGGCCGAGATCGCCGACCTCGGCGAGCGGCTCGAGACCCGCAAGCTCGTCGACCGCGCCAAGGGCGTGCTGATGAGCCAGCTGAAGCTGAGCGAGGCGGACGCGTTCCGGTGGATCCAGAAGACGGCGATGGACCGCCGGCTCGGGATGAAAGAGGTCGCGGAGGCCGTCATCAACGGCTTCCCCGCGTCCTGATCGCCGGGTCACCGCAAATCGTCCCGATGTAGGTCACGCGCAGGTCACGACACGGTCACCGATCGCGAGGATGTGGTGACCCGGGCGCGAACTTGGGCCTAGTCTCCTGTCAGCCCTCGACCGAGGGATGTGTGACATCAGGAGGACACCCGTGCGTTCCACCCTCAAGTTCGCTGTGCCGCTCGCGGTCGCAGCTCTCGCCCTCGGTGCCTGTGGCACCAAGGGTGGCGACACCCCGGCGCCCGGCGGCACTGGAGGTGCCGCTCAGGCCGCCTGCGACCTGAAGATCGGCATGTTCGGTGCCCTCACCGGCCCGAACGCCAACCTGGGCATCTACATCCAGAACGGCGTGAACCTCGCGCTCGACGACTACAACAAGAAGCACCCGGACTGCAAGGTCACGCTCGAGAACTACGACTCGCAGGGTCTTCCCGACCAGGCCCCGGCTCTGGCCAAGAAGGCCATCGACGACAAGAAGGTCGTGGGCATCGTCGGCCCCGCCTTCTCCGGTGAGTCCAAGGCCGCCGACCCCGCGTTCAACGAGGCGGGTCTCGTCACCATCACGCCATCCGCCACGGCCACGAAGCTCTCCACGAATGGGTGGAAGACGTTCTTCCGCGCGCTCGGCAACGACGACACGCAGGGCCCCGCTGCCGCGAAGTACATGAAGGAAACGCTCAAGGTGACGAAGCCGTTCGTCATCGACGACGCGTCCGAGTACGGCAAGGGCCTGGCCGACATCGTCCGCAAGGACCTCGGCGCGGCCGTCGTCGGCAACGACACGATCCAGCAGAAGCAGACCGACTTCAGCGCCTCGGTCACCAAGGTGACCTCCTCCGGTGCCGACTCGCTGTTCTTCGGCGGCTACTCGCCGGAGGCCGCCCCGCTCATCAAGCAGCTGCGCGACGCCGGCTGGAAGGGCACGTTCGTCGTGGCCGACGGTGTCAAGGACCAGTCCTACATCGACAACGCCAAGGACGCCGCCGAGGGCACGATCATCACCTGCCCGTGCGTCCCGCCGGACGTGGCCCCCGACTTCCAGGCCGCGTACAAGGCGAAGTACAACGAGGACCCCAACACCTACTCGGGTGAGGGCTACGACTCCGCCACGATCCTGCTCGAGGGCATCGCCGCCGGCAAGGACCGCGAGAGCATGCTCGACTTCGTCAAGTCCTACGACAAGAAGGGCGTCACGAAGCAGCTCAAGTTCGACGACAAGGGCGAGTCGGCCGACATCAAGGTCTTCGCCTACAAGGTCGAGGGCGGCAAGATCGTCGGCATCGGCGAGATCAAGTAAAGACGAACGTCATCGAACGGGGGGCGGTTGGAGCAGTAGGCTCCGACCGCCCTTCCGTTCGGTTGACGCTCGACCTCTGATCTAGCCCACCGCACCCGGCCCAGGAGGTCTTGGATGCAGTACCTGTTGGACAACTTCTTCTCCTTCACGATCACCGGCCTGACCATCGGCGCGGTCTACGCGCTCGTCGCCCTCGGCTACACGCTCGTCTACGGCGTCCTGCGTCTGATCAACTTCGCGCACTCCGAGGTCTTCATGTTCGGCACGTTCGCGGCCCTCTGGGTCGTGATGCTCCTCGGCGGCAAGGGCGGCGGCAGCATCGGCCAGGTCATCTTCTGGGTCGCGATGATGTTCGTCGCGGCCATGGCCATGTCCGGGCTCATCGCGGTCCTGCTCGAGCGCGTGGCCTACCGGCCGCTCCGCAAGCGCAACGCACCCCCGCTCATCGCGCTCATCTCGGCCATCGGCGCGTCGTTCGTGCTCGCAGAGCTCATGGGCCTGCGCAGCCGAGTCGCGTCCTGGGTGGGGCTCGACGACAACCTGCGTGACTACGTCCGCAACTCGCGCAACAACGCGGGTATGCCGGCGATCATCCAGCCGCAGCCGATCTTCACGATCGGTGGCTACCACGTCACGAACGTCGACATCCTCGTCATCGTCGGCGCGATCGCGATCATGGTGGTCCTCGACCAGTTCGTGAAGCGCTCTCGCCTCGGGCGCGGCATCCGGGCCGTTGCGATGGACCCCGAGGCGGCTGCCCTCATGGGCGTCAACCGCGACCGGGTCATCCAGGTGACCTTCCTCGTCGGTGGCGTGATGGCCGGCGCGGCCGCGGTCTTCTACATGCTGAAGATCGGCATCACCCGCTACGACGCCGGCTTCATCCTCGGCGTGAAGGCATTCACGGCTGCGGTTCTCGGCGGCATCGGCAACCTGCGCGGTGCGCTGCTCGGTGGCTTCATCCTCGGGCTTGCCGAGAACTACGGCTCAGCACTCGTCGGCACGCAGTGGAAGGACGTCGTCGCGTTCGTCCTGCTCGTGCTGATCCTGCTCTTCCGACCCACCGGTCTGCTCGGTGAGTCCCTCGGGAAGGCCCGCGCATGAGCACCTCGACACCGGCCACGACCACACCAGCCGGATCTACGACGAACGCCCCGAGAACGGGGTTCAAGGAGCGCGTCAACGGACTGCCGAAGGGCGTGAAGCTGGCGCTCTGGGTCCTCTTCGCCGTCTTCCTCTTCCTGCTGCCCCTGCTCAACATCCCGTTCGTCACGACGGAGGGTTCCGACTTCGGCGGAGTGCTCTTCACCGTGGCGACGTACGTCCTCGTGGCACTGGGCCTCAACATCGTCGTCGGCTACGCCGGACTGCTCGACCTCGGCTACGTCGGCTTCTATGCCGTGGGCGCCTACACCGTGGGAGTCCTGAGTGCCGAGCACGCCTCGTTGCCGTGGCTGCTCAGCGTCCCGATCGCGATCGCCATCGCCATGCTCTCCGGCATCATCCTCGGCGCTCCGACCCTGAGGGTTCGCGGCGACTACCTCGCCATCGTGACGCTCGGCTTCGGTGAGATCGTCCGCCTCACCCTCGTCAACACCCAGTGGCTGGGTGGCGCGCAGGGCATCTCCGACATCCCGAAGCCTCCGGGCATCGAGCTGTTCGAGGTTCCCTCCATCGACTGGAGCACCGGTGCGCCCGTCGTCGACCTCGACACGACGTCGACCTTCCTCAAGTTCGGCATCAACGACTTCGTGCCCTACTACTGGCTCGCGCTCGTCATCATCGGGCTCGTGGTGCTCTTCGACGTTCTCGTGAAGAACAGCCGGGTCGGCCGGGCGTGGGAGGCGACCCGTGAGGACGAGGACGTCGCCGAGCTGATGGGCGTGCCGACCTTCCGGTTCAAGCTGCTCGCCTTCGCCCTCGGCGCGGCGATCGGCGGCCTGTCGGGCGCCCTGTTCGCGACGAAGTCCGGCTTCATCAACCCGCAGAGCTTCGAGCTGATCCTCTCGATCCTCTTCATCGCGGCCGTCGTCGTCGGCGGCGCCGGCAACCGCTGGGGCATCATCGTCGGCGCGATCGTGGTCAGCTACTTCCCGGAGCGCTTCCGCGAGTTCGCCGACTTCCGCGTCCTCGTCTTCGGTCTCGCCCTGATGCTGCTCGCGATCTTCCGCCCGCAGGGCATCCTGCCACCACGACGGACCCTGCGGGCCAAGAAGGCCGACGAACGACAGGCCATCCTCGAGGAAGGAGAAGCCAGTGCCTGACAACACTCAGCCTGACTCGACCCAGCCCGTCCGCGCCACGACAGACCCGACCGTCGACGACACCGTGCACGCCCCGACGGGGCTCATGGACCCGGCCGACGAGGTCACCGAGATCAACCCCGACGTCGACATCACGCCCGAGGACATCGGGGTGCCGGTCGTCGCCGAGGGCGAGCGTCTGCTCGAGGTCGACGACGTGACGCTGCGGTTCGGCGGCGTCGTCGCCCTCAACGAGGTGAGCTTCCACATCAACAAGGGCGAGATCCTCGGTCTCATCGGTCCCAACGGTGCCGGCAAGACGACGTGCTTCAACGTCATGACGGGCGTCTACCAGCCGACATCCGGGGGGATCCGCTACCTCGGCACCCCGCTGGGCAAGCGCAAGAAGTTCGCCATCACCAAGCTCGGCATCGCCCGCACGTTCCAGAACATCCGGCTCTTCGCCAACATGACCGTTCTGGAGAACGTGCTGGTGGGCGTCGACGCGCACCACAGCACCGGCATCGGCTCGGCGATGTTCCGACTGCCGAAGCACCGGCGTGAGGAGACGCAGGGCCACGCGCGGGCGATGGAGCTGCTCGAGTTCATGGGTCTCGAGGGCAAGGCCGACGAGCTCGCTCGCAACCTCCCGTACGGCGACCAGCGCCGTCTGGAGATCGCGCGCGCCCTGGCCACGAGCCCGCAGCTGCTCTGCCTCGACGAGCCGGCTGCCGGCTTCAACCCGGCCGAGAAGCGCAAGCTTATGGAGCTGATCCGGACCATCCGCGACCAGGGCTACACCGTGCTGCTCATCGAGCACGACATGAAGCTGGTCATGGGAGTCACCGACCGGATCGTGGTGCTCGAGTTCGGCCGCAAGATCGCCGAGGGCGCGCCCGCGGAGATCCGCGACAACCCGGCGGTCATCGCCGCCTACCTTGGAGTTGATGAAGAAGATGCTTCTTGAGGTCAACGGCCTGTGCGTGAACTACGGGCGCATCGAGGCCATCCGCGACATCAGCTTCACCGTCGAGGAGGGTGAGATCGTCACCCTCATCGGGGCCAACGGTGCGGGCAAGACGACGACGATGAAGACCGTCTCGGGGCTGCGTCCGGTGCGTGCCGGGACCGTCATGTTCAACGGCAAGGACATCACGCACACGCCGTCGCACGAGCGCCCGGTGCTCGGCATCTCGCAGTCGCCCGAAGGTCGTGGCTGCTTCGTCGGCATGACCGTGATGGAGAACCTCGAGATGGGCACGTACGCCCGTCCCGACCGCAAGACCAAGGCGGTCAAGGACGACCTCGCGCGCGTCTTCGAGCTCTTCCCGCGTCTCAAGGAGCGCAGCAACCAGGCGGCCGGCTCGATGTCCGGAGGCGAGCAGCAGATGCTCGCGATGGGACGGGCCCTCATGGCCAAGCCCAAGCTGCTCCTCCTCGACGAGCCGTCGATGGGTCTCGCGCCCAAGCTGATCCAGCAGATCTTCGACATCGTCACGGAGATCAACAGCCAGGGCACGACGGTCCTGCTCGTCGAGCAGAACGCCGCGCAGGCCCTGAAGCGCTCGCACCGCGCGTACATCCTCGAGACGGGCGAGATCGTCCGCGAGGGCACGGGTGCGGACCTCGCCGCCGACCCTGCCGTCAAGGCGGCCTACCTCGGCGGCGACGTCTAGGAGCCGGTCGACACGGCATTCCGGCGCAGAGCGCCGGCATACGGAATCCGAAGGTGGGGTGCCACGACACGGTCGTGGCACCCCACCTTTGTGTCTGTGGACCTGTGTGTTCCTCTTCCGCGGGAACGCCGTTGGTCGTAGTGTCTGCCGGGTGGCCTCGGGGCAGGAACGGGAGGGATGATGGGTCGAGCGGCGATATCGGTGCACAGGGTCGACGAGTCCCTGCACTCGCAGTTCATCGAGCTGTGGATCACGCACCGGATCGAGGGCGGCACGACGCCGGAGGCGGCGCAGCGCCTCGCGCTCGACGGCACCCTACGGAATGCCTTGCAGCGCAACGACATCTGCGCCTTCGTCGCTTCGATCGACGGTCGGCCCGCGGGCTACGTCGTGCTGGCCGACTCGACCCGTAGCCTGCTCGTCGACTCGCCGTGCGTGTCGATCGACATGCTCTTCGTCCACCCGGACCTGCGTCGGCAGGGCGTCGGCAAGGCGCTTCTCACGGCCGCCAGCAGGTATGCCGACCGTCAGGGGTGCGAGCACCTGGCCAGCACGGTTCCCGCGGGGGACCGGGACGCCAACCGGTTCTTCGCCCGTCTCGGGTTCGCGCCCGAGACCGTGCGTCGCGTGGCGTCGGCGGCCACGCTTCAGCGCAAGCTCGCGGGGGAGCCTCGCACCCAGAAGGTGTCGCTCGACCTGCTCCAGCGGCGGCGTGACCTGCGCGCCCGCGCTCCCCGGCGCGGACCGAAGATCGCCGGCTGACCGCTGCGTCCCGGTGAGCCTTCGGAGCACGCGTGCCGGCGTCAGGCCCCGGGGGCGGCGTCGCGCAGCAGGCAGGTGATCCGCGACGTGCACACGCGTCGCCCGTCCTCGTCCGTGATGACGACGTCGTAGCTGACGAGGGTGCGGCCGGCGCTGAGCAGTGTGGCCGTGCCCGTCACGACGCCTGACCGCGCCGCCCGGTGGTGCGTCGCGTTGATGTCGAGGCCGACCGCGACGCGGCCCGGGCCTGCGTGCATCTGCGCGCCGATGGAGCCGAGCGACTCGGCGAGCACCACGCTGGCGCCACCGTGGAGCAGACCGTAGGGCTGGGTGTTGCCGGCGACCGGCATCGTCGCGACGAGCCGTTCGGGCGAAGCCTGCGTGATCTCGATGCCCATTCGCTCGAGAAGCGTGCCCGCTGCCATGCCGCGCATCGACTCGAGCGCGGTGTCCGTGGAGTCCGTCATGCCCGTGATCGTATGCCGCTCTGGGCGCCTTCCCGTGGGCACCGTGCCCCCCGTCGCGGCGTCGGTGGGCGCCACTAGGGTTGCCGGTGTGAGCCGACTTCTCCTCCTCGACGGACACTCGCTGGCCTACCGCGCATTCTTCGCGCTCCCGGCCGAGAACTTCTCGACCGTGACCGGGCAGCACACCAACGCGGTGTACGGCTTCACGTCGATGCTCATCAACATGCTCCGCGACGAGCAGCCGACGCACGTCGTCGTCGCGTTCGACAAGTCGCGCCAGACCTTCCGCACCGAGCAGTACGCCGAGTACAAGGCCGGGCGGGCCCGCACGCCTGACGAGTTCCAGGGGCAGCTGCCCCTCGTCAAGGAGGTCCTCGACGCCCTGCGCATCCGTTTCGTCGAGCTCGACGGCTACGAGGCCGACGACATCATCGCGACCATCGCGACCGAGGCCGACGGGCAGGGGGTGGAGGTGCTCATCTGCTCAGGCGACCGCGACACCTTCCAGCTCGTGTCCGACAACGTGACGATCCTCTACCCCGTCCGAGGTGTCTCCGAGGTGTGGCGGATGGGTCCGGCCCAGGTCGAGGAGAAGTACGGCGTGCCGCCGACGCGCTACAGCGACCTCGCCGCCATGGTCGGCGAGTCCTCCGACAACCTGCCCGGCGTGCCCGGGGTCGGGCCCAAGACGGCCGCGAAGTGGATCCTGCAGTTCGGCGACCTCGAGGGCATCGTCGCCGCGGTCGACCAGATCAAGGGCAAGGCGGGTGAGGCCCTGCGCGAGCACCTCGACCAGGTGCTGCGCAACCGCCGGCTCAACCAGCTCGTCAAGGACGCCCCGGTGGGGCTCGGCGTCGCCGACCTCGAGCGGGCGCAGTGGGCCCGCGAGGAGGTCCACGAGGTCTTCGACCGGCTCGAGTTCCGCGTCCTGCGCGACCGGCTCTTCGCCGAGGTCGAGGCGAGCGAGCCCGAGGCCGAGTCCGGCTTCGACGTCGACGGCACGGTGCTCGAGCCCGAGGCCGTGCCCGAGTGGGTCGCCGAGCACCTGCCCGCGGGGGAGCGGGCGGCGCTCTCGGTCTCCGGCACCTGGGCACGGGGCGCGGGCGACGCCACCGGCCTCGCGATCGCCTCGCCGGACGGATCGGCCGCCTGGGTGGACCTCACCACTCTGACACCTGAGGGCGAGACGTCCATCGCGTCCTGGCTCGAGGACGAGGCCCGTCCCAAGGCCATGCACGACGCCAAGGGCCCGATCGAGGCGCTGACCGCGCGCGGCTTCACGATCTCCGGGCTGACGAGCGACACCCAGCTCGCCGCCTACCTCGTCAAGCCCGACCAGCGCACGTACCATCTCGACGACCTCGTCCTGCGTCACCTCAAGCGGGAGCTGAGCGGCGCGGCGCCCGCCGACGGGCAGGGGATGCTCGACTTCGACGGCGATGCGGACGAGGTGGCAGCACAGAAGGAGATGGTGCGTGCCACGGCCGTGCGCGATCTCGCCGTCGTCCTCGACGAGCAGGTCGCCGCGACAGGCGGTTCCGACCTGCTGGCCGACATGGAGCTCCCGCTCGTCGACGTGCTGGCGCGGATGGAGCGCACCGGGATCGCCGTCGACGTCGAGGGCCTCGACGGCCTCGAGCAGGACTTCGCCGCCAAGGTGGCGCAGGCACAGGAGGACGCCTGGGACGCCATCGGTGGCGAGCGGATCAACCTCGGCTCGCCCAAGCAGCTGCAGGAGGTCCTCTTCGGCCAGCTCGGCATGCCGAAGACCAAGAAGACCAAGACGGGATGGACCACCGACGCCGACGCGCTGACCGATCTCTTCACCAAGACCGGCCACCCGTTCCTCGAGGCGCTGCTGCGCCACCGCGACTCGGCGAGGCTGCGCAGCACCGTCGAGGGGCTGCAGAAGTCGGTGGCCGACGACGGTCGGATCCACACGACCTACCTCCAGACGATCGCGGCCACCGGCCGCCTCAGCTCGACCGACCCCAACCTGCAGAACGTCCCGATCCGCACGGAGGAAGGACGTCGCATCCGTGAGCTGTTCGTCGTCGGCGAGGGCTACGAGTCGCTCATGTCGGCCGACTACTCGCAGATCGAGATGCGCGTGATGGCCCACCTCTCCGGCGACGAGGGGCTCATCGAGGCCTTCCGCACCGGTGAGGACCTGCACCGCTACGTGGGCTCGAAGGTCTTCGGCGTCGCCCCGGAGGACGTGACCGCCGCGATGCGGTCCAAGGTCAAGGCGATGTCCTACGGCCTGGCGTACGGCCTGTCGGCGTTCGGCCTGTCGAAGCAGCTGACGATCAGCACCGAGGAGGCCCGCGGCCTCATGGAGGGCTACTTCGAGCGTTTCGGAGGCGTCAGCGAGTACCTCCGTGAGGTCGTCGCCGAGGCACGCGGGACGGGCTGGACGGCGACCATGTTCGGTCGGCGTCGCTACCTGCCCGACCTCACGTCCGACAACCGTCAACGCCGCGAGACGGCCGAGCGGATGGCGCTCAACGCGCCGATCCAGGGGTCGGCGGCCGACATCATGAAGGTCGCGATGATCGGTGTCGACCGCGCGCTCAGCTCGTCCGGCGCGAGCTCGCGCATCCTGCTCCAGGTGCATGACGAGCTCGTCCTCGAGATCGCGGCGGGGGAGCGCGACGACGTCGAGAAGCTGGTGCGCGAGCAGATGGGCAACGCCGCGGAGATGGACGTGCCCCTCGACGTCAACGTCGGCGTCGGGCGCTCCTGGCACGACGCCGCGCACTGACGCCCGTCGGGTCACGATCGCGCAACGGCGATGTCGGTTGCGTCACTTCACCGCGCGCACATGGTCGGCCGTCAGCATACTGACCGGTAACTTGCACCCGTCACCGGAGACGGGTGCTTTTACTGTGAGGTGGACATGGTCAGAAACCTGGTCACAGGTCTGTGTCTCGCCGTCTTCGCGGCGGTCATCATCGGGATGAGCAACCTGCTCGGTCTCGACCTCGAGCACGTCGCCCTCCTCGGGGCTGCTCTCGGCGGTGTTCTCGGGCTCGTCCCGCACCGCCACGCGTGGGGCAAGGTGGCCGGCTTCGTCGCCGGGTTCCTCCTCGCCTGGCTCGGCTTCGCCCTTCGGGCCGCCGTCCTGCCCGACTCCTCGGCCGGTCGCGCCGTGGCCGCCTTCGTCGTCGTCATCCTCATCACCGCTGTCGCGGCCGTGAGTGGGGACCGCCTTCCGCTGTGGAGCGGCCTCGTCGGCGCCGCGTCGATCGTGGGCGCCTACGAGTCGGTCTACAGCAACGCACCCTCGCAGTTCCTCACCGAGTCCCCGGCTGCCGCCACCACTGTCCTGCTCGCGGTCGGACTCGGCTATCTGGCAACGAATCTTCTTGCCCCACAGCCCAGCCCGTCACACCAGACAGTGCGGTCGGCAGTACACCGACGGGACGCGGCAGACACCGAGCCCACTGCCGAGCCCAACGCCACTCTCGACGACCTCGTGGCGGGAGCAGCCCAGTGAACAGACGGAACCTCGCCGCGGTCGTCGCCGGTCTGGCGACGACGCCCACCCTTCTTCTCCTCGCTGCCTCGCCCGCCGCCGCGGCGGGCAACGGATCGGCGAACGGCTCGGACAAGGGATCGGTCAGGGTCTCGAACACCGAGACCGTGCAGGCCTACCTCGACCCGACCGGCAAGGTCGACGTCGCCCGGGTCTACGAGCAGGTGGCCATGCAGGGCCGGGGCACGGTGGAGCTCGAGAACCCCGTCGAGGCGCGGGGCCTGCGCAACCTCGACGGCTTCAGCGGCTTCGAGGTCAAGGATGGCATCATGGTCGGCCGCTTCGACGTCGACGGCGAGCAGCGCCTGCGCACCGTGAGCGAATACACGAAGAAGCTGCCGCTCGAGGTGGCGGCGACGTACGCCCTCGACGGCAAGACTGTGGCTCCGGGTGACCTCCTCGGTCGGAGCGGCCGGCTCGAGGTGCGTTACACCGTCAAGAACATGACCGGCACACCGCAGGTCGTCAGCTTCGACGACGGCACCGGCGCGACCACCACGGCCACCGAGGACGTCGTCATCCCCATGGTCGGCTCGCTCTCGACGACGCTGCCCTCGACGTTCACGAATGTCTCCTCGCAGGAGGCCAACCTGGCCGGAGACGGCCGCGGCGGCACGAAGCTGACCTTCACGATGACGCTCTTCGGTCCGATCGGTACGCCGACCGCGACCTTCGGCTACGCAGCCGACATCGTCGACGGCACCCTGCCCAAGGCAGCCGTGTCGGCCCTGCCGGTGAGCCCGCTCGACAGCCCGTCCTTCAAGGGCGGCGCCGCGAGCTACAAGGGCGGCGCCACGACCGGTGCCACGCTGACGGCCGGCGCGACCGAGATCGACGCCAACCTGCTCAAGCTTCGCGACGGAGCGAGCACCCTGCTCGCCGGGCTCATCCAGCTTCGAGACGGTGCCAGGAAGCTCGACGCGGGTCTCGGCTCGCAGGCGCTGCCGGGCTCGCGCGACCTCGCGACGGGGGCGGGCCAGCTCAAGGACGGCACGTCCAGGCTGCGCACCGGCGCGGGTTCGGCGAAGGACGGCTCGTCCAAGGTCGCCGACGGTGCAACCCAGGTTGCCGACGGCGCAGGCCGGCTCGACGCCGGAGCCACGAAGCTGAGTGGCGGCGCCGCGCAGGTCGACGACGGAGCCGGCCAGGTGGCCGGCGGACTACACCTGTTGGGCGAAGGAGCTCCGGCGCTCGTCGACCACCTCGCTCAGGTCGCAGACGGACTCGACCAGGTCGATGCCGGCCTGACGCAGCTCTACGACGGCGTCGGTGGTCTGCCGGACCAGGCGAAGCCGCTCTCTGCCGGCATCGCGAAGCTCCGTGCAGGTCTCGGCGACAAGGGCGAGTCCGGCACTCTCATCGACGGCGTCGACCAGATCCGGGCCGGCCTGGCCGCAGCCACGAAGGACGGCGGGAGCCTCGACCAGCTCAAGGGCGGTGTCGACCAGTCGAAGGGTGGCGTCGACCAGTCCAAGGGCGGTGTCGACCAGTCGAAGACTGGTGTCGACCAGTCCAGGGGTGGTGTCGACCAGGTCCGTTCCGGTCTACAGGACGCGCTCGCCGCCGGTGGCGGGATCGACCAGCTGGACGGTGGCGTGGCCCTGGCCAAGTCCTCCGACTGCGGCGTCGTGTGCAAGGGGATCCTGACGCAGGTGCAGGCAGGGCTGACCGAGCTCAGGGCGAAGACGGGGGCGGCCTCCGACGGGCTGGGTCAGGTGTCCACGGGTCTCGGTCAGGTGTCTGGCGGCCTCGGTCAGGTGTCCACGGGTCTCGGCCAGGTGTCGGGCGGTCTCGGCCAGGTGTCCGGCGGCCTCGCACAGCTCAAGGGCAAGCTCGGGGACGCGGCATTCGGCCTCGCGAAGGTCGAGTGCGGACTCAGCAACACGACGCTGTCGGTCTGCGACCCCAAGGTGCCTGGCCTCCTCGAGGGCATCGGCCTCCTCGACGCAGGCGTCACGGCACTGGTCGACGGCGTCGTCACCAAGGTCCAGGGCGGTATCGGGGGCCCGACCGACACGGCGAAGGACAAGACTCTCCGGGGTGGCCTCAACGACCTGCAGTACGGCGTCGACCTGCTCGGTCTCGGTGGGCTCGACCTGCTCGACGCGATCGACCAGCTCACGGCTGGTGCGGACCGGGTCCATGGAGGTACGTCGCAGATCGCCGAAGGTGCCCAGGAGCTCTCCGGTGGGGCCGCCCGGCTGGCTGACGGGTCCGAGCGTCTGGCCGGCGGTGCGGGTGAGCTCGACGACGGTCTCGGGCAGCTCGCCGACGGCGCGGGCAAGCTCGACGACGGCGCGGGCGAGCTCGCGGACGGCGCGGGCCGGCTCTCCGACGGTCTCGCCGACGCAGCGGCCGGGACGAGCCGCATCGCGGCCGGTCTGACCGACGCGGCAGCCGGTGCTCCGCAGCTCCGTGACGGTGCGCAGCGCCTCTCCGACGAGGGCACGAAGAAGCTCGTCGATGCGGGCAAGGCCACGGCTGCCGACTACGGCCGGAAGTACGCGCTCATCGAGGTCGGCGCCAACCGGGCCAAGTCCGAAGGCATGGCCTACGGCGCACCCGAGGACGCCGTGGGCGCCACCGCCTACTCGTTCGAGCTCGCGGGCGTCGACGGCGCCGGCTCGGCGAACCTCGGCCGTGCCGCAGGCGCGGCGGCGGTGTTCGGCCTCGCTGGTGGGGGCGTCCTGCTGCGGCGACGCTTCCTCTAGGCCCGACGCGACCTGCGAGGGGCCACGAACCGCCCATCGGTTCGTGGCCCCTCGCCATGCGTGGCACCGGGCCTTGCGTCAGCCGGGCTTTCGGCAGACGAACACCGCCGTGCCCGGGATGATGCGCCCGCGCAGGGGAGACCAGCCGCCCCACGGGGCGTCGTGACCCTCGGGCCACTCGGGCTCCACGACGTCGACGAGGACGAGCCCCGCCGCCGCGATCTCGCGCACCCGGTCGCCCAGGGTGCGGTGGTGCTCCACGTAGACCGCCTGACCCCGCTCGTCCTGCTCGACGTAGGGCGTGCGGTCGAAGTAGGAGTGCCGAGCCGTCAGGCCGCCCGGCCCCGGGTCGTCGGCGAAGGCCCAGCGCACCGGGTGCGTGGTGGAGAAGACGAACCGGCCGCCCGGTCGCAGCACCCGCGCCGCCTCCGCCATGACGACGTCGGAGTCGGCGACGAAGGGCACGACACCGTATGCCGTGAAGACCGAGTCGAAGACGCCCTCGGCGAAGGGCAGGGCGCGTCCGTCACACTGGGCGAACGGCACGCGCGCCGGGGCCTCGACGGCGGCGTTGACGGCGACACCCGTTGCCACCATCCCGGCGGACAGGTCGGTCGCGACGACGGTGGCGCCGTGCGCGGCTAGCCAGCGCGAGCACTGGCCCGAGCCGGCACCGATCTCGAGGACGACCTGCCCCCGCGGGTCGCCGAGCAGGCCGGCGTCCTCCTCGCGGAGGCGCTCGGGTCCCCAGACGAAGTCCGTGTCGCCGAGGAACGTGCCGTGCTCGAGGTAGTAGTCGGTGGCCTCGGCATCCCACCAGGTCCGGTTCGCCGTGGCCGTCTCGGCCGGGGGAGCGGGGCGGCGCGTGGCCTCGGACGGCGTGCTCACGGCATACTCCAGCTCTTTTGACCCGGTACTGGCGGCGCGGATAGGATTGCCGGGCACATCCGTGTGCGCAGTGTCACTGCTGCACCTGTCCACGAGGACACCGGGGCTCCGGGCCGTCAGGCGCGTCGCCGCGAGGTCCCCAATCTAATTGTCCACAATCGGAGTTCCTACTACATGACTGCCAACACGGTCGAGAAGACCGCGCCTGAGATTGCCATCAACGACATCGGCTCTCAGGAAGACATCCTTGCGGCGATCGACGCCACCATCAAGGACTTCAACGACGGCGACATCGTCGAGGGTCGCATCGTCAAGGTCGACCGGGACGAGGTCCTGCTCGACATCGGCTACAAGACCGAGGGCGTCATCCCCTCGCGCGAGCTGTCCATCAAGCACGACGTCGACCCGGGCGAGATCGTCAAGGTCGGTGACGAGGTCGAGGCCCTCGTCCTCCAGAAGGAGGACAAGGAAGGCCGTCTGATCCTGTCCAAGAAGCGTGCGCAGTACGAGCGCGCCTGGGGCACGATCGAGAAGGTCAAGGAGGAGGACGGCGTCGTCACCGGCACCGTCATCGAGGTCGTCAAGGGTGGTCTCATCCTCGACATCGGCCTGCGTGGCTTCCTTCCCGCCTCGCTCGTCGAGATGCGTCGCGTCCGCGACCTGCAGCCGTACGTCGGCAAGGAGATCGAGGCCAAGATCATCGAGCTCGACAAGAACCGCAACAACGTGGTCCTGTCGCGCCGTGCCTGGCTCGAGCAGACTCAGTCCGAGGTGCGCACGACGTTCCTCAAGGAGCTCCAGAAGGGCCAGGTCCGTTCGGGCGTCGTGTCCTCCATCGTCAACTTCGGTGCGTTCGTGGACCTCGGCGGCGTCGACGGTCTCGTGCACGTCTCCGAGCTGTCGTGGAAGCACATCGACCACCCGTCCGAGGTCGTCGAGGTCGGCACCGAGGTCACGGTCGAGGTGCTCGACGTCGACATGGACCGCGAGCGTGTCTCCCTGTCGCTGAAGGCGACGCAGGAGGACCCGTGGCAGCACTTCGCCCGCACGCACGCCATCGGCCAGGTCGTCCCGGGCAAGGTCACCAAGCTCGTCCCCTTCGGTGCGTTCGTGCGCGTCGAGGACGGCATCGAGGGCCTCGTCCACATCTCCGAGCTGGCCGAGCGCCACGTGGAGCTGCCGGAGCAGGTCGTCAACGTCGGCGACGAGATCTTCGTCAAGGTCATCGACATCGACCTCGAGCGTCGTCGCATCTCGCTGTCGCTCAAGCAGGCCAACGACCAGACCGTCCCGGTGTCGGAGTTCGACCCGACCCTCTACGGCATGGCCGCCGAGTACGACGAGCAGGGCAACTACAAGTACCCCGAGGGCTTCGACCCGGAGACGAACGAGTGGCTCGAGGGCTTCGAGTCCCAGCGCGAGAAGTGGGAGCGGCAGTACGCCGAGGCCCACGCCCGCTGGGAAGCCCACAAGGCCCAGGTCGACGCCGCGACGAAGGCCGACGCCGAGGCTGCGGCCAACGCCGGTTCCGCGACGTCGTACTCGTCCGCGACGGGTGACGTCGCCGACGCGGGCGAGGCCGACCGTAGCCAGCGCAGCGCGCCGGCTCCGGCCGAGGGCACGCTCGCTTCGGACGAGGCGCTCGCCGCGCTTCGCGAGAAGCTGACCGGCAACTGAACCCCGCCGCTCAGGGCTGACCGCTCTGAAGGAGCCCCGGACCCCTTGGGTCCGGGGCTCCTTCGCGTTCCCCGCGAGTTCAGACACGCGTCGTGAGTCCGACGCACGAAAGCCGCAAACCGGGCATCTGCGCGGCTAGGTTGGCCGGGTGCAGTCATCGGTGACCCATTCCCGCAGTACCGCGCCCGGATCCGGCGGACCCCCACCGCAGGTCGGTCCCCCACCGAGACGGTCGAGCGGACGCGCGTGGGAGTGGACTCTCGCGGCCCTGCTGCTCCTGCCGAACCTCATCCTGCTCATCGTCTTCACGTACCGGCCGCTGCTCGACAACATCAGACTGTCGTTCACCGACTGGAACATCAGCTCGCCCATCGCCAACCCGGTCGGGCTCGCCAACTACGTCGAGTGGTTCGGCCGCGACGACACACGGGTCGTCGTGCGCAACACGGTGGTCTTCACCGTGGCCACCGTCGGCATCTCGATGGCGCTCGGTCTCGGTCTCGCGTTGCTGCTCGACCAGAGGCTCAAGGGCCGCAACCTCGTGCGCTCGGTCGTCTTCGCGCCGTTCGTCATCTCCGGCGCCGCGATCGGCATCGCCTTCCAGTTCGTCTTCGACCCGCAGTTCGGCCTCGTCCGTGACCTGCTCACCCGCATCGGCGTGACGTCGCCGGACTTCTACCAGCAGTCCGGGTGGGCGCTGTTCATGGTGACGGTCACCTACATCTGGAAGAACCTCGGCTACACGTTCGTCATCTACCTCGCGGCCCTGCAGGGCCGCCGGGCCGACCTCGACGAGGCGGCCGAGATAGACGGCGCGTCCGCCTGGGCCCGGTTCCGGCGGGTGCTCATGCCGCAGCTGCGACCGACGACGTTCTTCCTGTCGATCACGGTGCTGCTCAGCTCGGTGCAGGTCTTCGACATCATCAACGTCATGACCCGCGGCGGTCCGGCCGGCAACGGCACGGCCACCCTCGTCTACCAGGTGTACCAGGAGACCTTCGTCAACCAGCGCGCCGGCTACGGCGCGACGGTCGCGACCATCATGTTCGTCATCCTCCTGGCGGTCACGGTGGTCCAGGTGCGGTTCATGGACCGGGGGCAGAAGTCATGAGCACACCCACGATCGTCGGCACGCTCGACGACGAGACGACCGCCACGCCGCGGACGCGCCGCCGGAGCCGCGACGCGCACGGGGCGGAGGCCGGGGCCCACCACCGCGGCCCCGTCTGGACCCTCCTCGGCTACGCCGGCATGGTCGTCGTCGTCCTGCTCGTCGCCGTCCCCCTGTTCTGGATCCTCATCACCTCGTTCAAGGAGCGCGGTGACATCTACGTGCGCCCTGCGCAGTGGTGGCCCGAGCCGGCGACCGGCGAGAACTACCGTGAGCTGACGACCCGGATCCCGTTCTTCGACTACGTGCGCAACTCGGTCATCATCACCTCGGCGACGTCGGTCGCGAAGATCGTCCTCGGCGTGCTCAGTGCGTACGCCCTGTCGCTGCTGCGCTTCCCCGGGCGCGGCGTCCTCTTCCTCGTCGTCATCGCAGCACTCATGGTGCCCAACCAGATCACCGTGATCAGCAACTACGCTCTCGTCGCGCAGCTCGGCTGGCGCAACACGTTCCAAGGCATCATCATCCCGCTGGCCGGCGTCGCGTTCGGCACGTTCCTGATGCGCAACCAGTTCCTGGGCCTGCCCGGCGAGATCATCGAGGCCGCCCGGCTCGACGGCGCGGGCCCGATGAAGCTGCTGTGGCGCGTGGTCCTGCCGATGTCGTGGCCGACGCTCGTGGCGTTCTCGCTCATCACCGTCGTCAACGAGTGGAACGAGTACCTCTGGCCGTTCCTCATGTCCGACGACGAGACGACCGCCCCGCTTCCGGTCGGCCTGACCTTCCTGCAGAACAACGACGGCGTCACGAACTGGGGGCCGGTCATGGCCGGCACGGTCCTCGCCATGCTTCCGATCCTCGTGCTCTTCCTCTTCCTCCAGCGCCAGATGATCAAGGGCCTGACGGCCGGCGCCGTGAAGAGCTGACGCACGCTCAGCACCCACCGACTCACCGCAACCACCACCACAGGGAAAGGCACCATCCATGAACGAGTTCTCACGTCGAGGCTTCCTCGGTCTCGCCGGTGCGGCCGGCATCGCTGGTCTCTCCGCCTGCGCCGGCACCGGTACCGCCCCGTCGTCGGGCGGCGGGGGCGGCGCCAGCAACACCATCGAGTTCTGGAGCAACCACCCCGGCAACAGCAAGCCCGTCGAGCAGCAGATCATCAAGGCGTTCGAGGCGGCCAACTCCGGGCTCAAGGTCAAGCTCGTCGACGCCGGGAAGAACTACGAGGAGGTCGCACAGAAGTTCAACGCCTCCCTCGCCGGCGGGCAGCTGCCCGACGTCGTCGTGGTCTCCGACGTGACGTGGTTCAACTTCGCCCTCAACAAGCAGCTGACGGCGCTCGACGAGCTGCTCTCGGCCGCGAAGATCGACACGAGCGACTACGTCGACGCGCTCTACAACGACTACAACCTCGACGAGAAGCACTACGCGCTGCCGTTCTCGCGCTCGACTCCGCTCTTCTACTACAACAAGGACCTGTGGAAGGCGGCCGGGCTCGAGGACCGCGGCCCGAAGGACTGGGACGAGTTCCTCACATGGGCGCCGAAGATCAAGGCGGCCGCGGGCTCGGACTCGATCGTCATGGAGCTGCCCGACGGCTCCAACTACCTCGACTGGGTCTTCCAGAACATCGTCTGGGGCTACGGCGGTGCGTACTCCAAGGAGTGGACGCCGACGTTCTCCGACCCCAGCACCGTCAAGGCCGGGACCTACCTGCAGGACCTCGCGAAGAAGGGTTTCCTCAAGCTCTCCAAGGACCCCGCTCCCGACTTCACCGCCGGGATCGTCGGTTGCAGCATGATGTCGACGGGCTCGCTCGGTGGCGTGACGAAGGACGCGAAGTTCGACGTGGGCACGGCGTTCCTCCCGGGCGATGGCAACTGCCCGACGGGCGGCGCAGGCGTCGGCATCCCGGCGAGCATCTCCGAGGACCGCAAGAAGAACGCGCTGAAGTTCATCGAGTTCCTGACGAACGCGCAGAACACCGTGACCTTCACGCAGGCCACCGGCTACATGCCCGTGCGCAAGTCGGCCGTCGAGCTGCCGGAGGAGAAGGCGTTCCTGGAGAAGAACCCCAACGCCAAGACCGCTATCGACCAGCTTCCGAAGACCCGCTCGCAGGACAACGTCCGCGTGCTGCTCCCCGGGGGCGGCGCCCGCATCGGCAAGGCCCTCGACCAGATCGTCCAGGGCCAGGACGTGGCGACGGTCTTCAAGGCACTCGACGCCGAGAGCCAGCAGGTGTTCGACTCGCAGATCAAGAGCAAGCTCGGCGCCTGAGGCGCCGTTCGACCAGCACCACCCTGCCGTATGCCGTCCGGCGGGCGCCCGCTCGCCTCCGCCGGACGGCATTCGGCCCCTGACCAGAACGACCGGAGAGGCCATCGATGGCAACCGTGTACTTCGACGAGGCGACTCGTCGGTTCTCCAAGGACGATGCCCCGGCGGTCGACGGCATCACCCTCGACATCGCCGACGGCGAGTTCCTCGTCCTCGTCGGCCCCTCGGGCTGCGGCAAGTCGACGACGCTGCGGATGCTCGCGGGCCTCGAGCCCGTCGACGGCGGCCGGATCCTCGTCGACGGACACGACCAGAAGGGCGTGCGCCCCCGCGACCGCGACATCGCCATGGTCTTCCAGAGCTACGCGCTCTACCCCAACATGACCGCGGCCCAGAACATGGCCTTCGCGCTCGACAATGCGAAGGTGAGCAGGGTGGAGACGAGACAGCGCGTCGCCGAGGCCGCCAAGATCCTGGAGCTCGAGCCGCTGCTCGACCGCAAGCCCGGCCAGATGTCGGGTGGCCAGCGCCAGCGCGTGGCGATGGGACGCGCGATCGTGCGCAACCCCAAGGTCTTCTGCATGGACGAGCCGCTCAGCAACCTCGACGCCAAGCTCCGTGTCTCGACGCGCTCACAGATCGCGGGCCTGCAGCGTCGCCTCGGCATCACGACGGTCTACGTGACGCACGACCAGGTCGAGGCCATGACGATGGGCCACCGGGTCGCCGTGCTCCGCGATGGCAGGCTGCAGCAGGTCGACACCCCGGAGCGCCTCTACGACAGCCCGGTCAACACCTTCGTCGCGTCCTTCATCGGCTCGCCGGCGATCACTCTCGTCGAGTCCGACGTGCGCGAGGGGGTGGCGCACGTGCTCGGCGTTCCCTTGCCCCTCGACCGGGCCGTCGCCGGCAAGGCGGGGGCCAAGGCCGTCATCGGCCTGCGACCGGAGTCGTGGCACGTGGTGGCGTCGCCCACGAGCGAGGCGAACGGGTCCGCGGTCGCGCTCAACGTCGAGCTCGTCGAGTCGCTCGGGTCCGAGTCGTTCGTCTACGGCCGGCCGGCGGGGGCGGGCGAGGAAGCGGGACGGGTCACGGTCCGGCTCGACAAGCGCACCCACCTTACCGTCGGCGACGTCGTGCATGTCGAGCCGAACCGGGGCGAGGTGCACGTCTTCGACGCCTCGACCGGCGATCGGATCGAGGCCTGACATGAGCTCCCGCCCCGGCCCGTGGGCAGCGGGCCGCTTCGACGTCGAGGGCCACCGCGGGGCGAAGGGGCTCGTCGTCGAGAACACCCTCGCGAGCTTCGCGGCGGCCTACAGCGCGGGGGTGACGGGGGTTGAGCTCGACGTGCGGATGACGGCCGACGGCCACCGCGTCGTGTGGCACGATCCTGTGCTGCTGCCGCTCAAGTGCCTTCCCACGGGCCCCGACCTCGTCGGCGCGCGCGTCGCGGACCTGACGCTGGCGCAGCTGCGCACCGTCGACATCGGCAGCCGGGCACTTCCGGGGTTTCCCGGCCAGCGCACGTCGCCGGGGGCCCGGATCTCGACCCTCTCGGAGGTGCTGCGGCACGGGTTGGCACGCGCGCCGGACGTGTGGTGGACCATCGAGGTCAAGGTCGACCCCCGGGACCGGCGCGACGCCGACCGGCGCCTGGAGCTCGTCGAGGGCGTCCTGTCCGACGTCCACGAGTTCGGCGTGGAGATGCAGTGCTTCGTGCACTCGTTCGACTGGTCGGTGCTCGAACTGTCCGCGCAGCTCGCCCCCGACGTGCTGCGCTCGGCCCTCGTCGAGGCGTCGGTGACCTGGGTGCCGGGCAGCTCGTGGACGGGCAGCGTCACGGTGGGGGAGTCTCACGACGACGTGTGCGACGGGGCCGCCGCCGTCGGGGCACACGTCATCTCGCCCGAGCACGTGCTCGTCGACGCGGCGTTCGTCGACCGGGCGCACGCGCTGGGGCTGGGCGTGCTCCCGTGGACCGTGAACGACCCGACGCGGATCGTCCAGCTCGCCGCGGTGGGGGTCGACGGCATCGTGTCGGACTACCCCGACCGCGCCCTGACGGTGCTGGCGCCCGCCCAGGCATGAGCGGTCGCCGGGGTCCGGACAGCGAGGGACCGGATCCCCGTGGTCCGGCCCCTCGCTCCCCCTCAGGTGCCCCTGGGGGCGGGAGCCGGGGCGCTCGTGGCACACTCGTGCGGTCGACAGTCGCCGGTGTCGGCGCTGCAGACGCCCAAGGGCAGCAGCAGGGTGGGGACCCCTGGACCCCACCCATTCGCTAGAACGCCGTTCCAGCGAACTCATGATGCTTTTCGAAGGGCACGGATGTCAACAGACCGGGCGTACGACAACAGCTCGCGGGCAGAGGCAGCCCTGGCGACACGACGCCGGATCATCGACGCGGCACGCGAGATGCTGCTCCGCGACGGGTACCACGCGATGTCGGTGAGCCAGCTCGCCACGTCGGCCGGCGTCAGTGCGCAGACCGTCTACAACGCGATCGGCGGCAAGGCTGCCGTCGTCAAGGCCGTGTACGACGTTCTGCTCGTCGGCGACGACGAGCCGGTGGCGATGCAGGACCGCCCGGAGTTCCGCGCCATGTCCCAGGCACCCGACCGCGAGGGCTTCGTCCGTGCGTACTCGGCGCTGTGCGCGACGATCTACGAGCGGGTCGGTCCGCTGCTCGGGGTGCTCCTCGCGCAGGGTGCGGGTGGGGACGCGGGGCTCCAGGAGTTCGTCGCGACGATCGACCGCGAGCGCCGCGTCGGCAACACCAACGCACTCAACGCGCTCGGGCGAGCGCACGGCCTGCCCGCGCAGCTCGACCGGGAGCGCTTCATCGACATCGTCTGGACCGTGACCGCGCCCGAGATCTACGACCGCTTCGTGCGCCGCAGCGGGTGGACCCACACGATGTATGCCGCCTGGCTCGCGGAGGCGCTCGTCGCCGTCTTCGACCGAGCCAGCGCCGGACGGCCCGAGGGCGTGGAGCTCGCCGGTCCGGCCGGACGCGCCGCGGCCGCCGCAGCCCAGGAGGACTGATCATGCACCGTCAGATCGCGACCAACACCGCCGTCGACCGCGAGGCGCTCCTCGACTTCGTGCGACCGCGGCACTCCATGGTCCTCGTCACCCAGCGGTCGGACGGCCGACCGCAGACCTCGCCCGTGACCGGCGGCGTCGACGAGCAGGGCCGCATCGTCATCTCGACGTACCCCGAGCGTGCCAAGACGGCCAACGCCCGCCGGCGCCCGCAGGTCAGCGTGCTCGTCCTGTCGGACGACTTCGGCGGCGACTGGGTGCAGCTCGACGGCGACTGCGAGGTCATCGACCTGCCCGACTCGGTCGAGGCGCTCGTCGACTACTACCGCTCCATCTCGGGGGAGCACCCGGACTGGGACGAGTACCGCCAGGCGATGCACGACCAGGGCAAGTCGCTGCTGCGCATCGCGCCGACCCGGTGGGGTCCGGTCGCGCGAGGCGGCTTCCCGGCCCGCCTCGCCTGAGCGCGCACCA
This sequence comes from Terrabacter sp. GCM10028922, assembly GCF_042666095.1. NCBI lineage: Bacteria > Bacillati > Actinomycetota > Actinomycetes > Micrococcales > Intrasporangiaceae > Terrabacter > Terrabacter sp. GCM10028922. The sequence goes on from NZ_JBHTFG010000015.1 coordinate 135,949, forward strand.
CGACCCGCCCCTAGGCTGACCACGTGCTGCGCGTCGGAGTCACCGGAGGCATCGGGTCGGGCAAGTCGACGGTCTCGCGCCGCCTGGCCGAGCTGGGCGCGCACGTCATCGATGCCGACGCGGTCGCCCGAGAGGTCGTCGAGCCGGGGGAGCCCACGCTCGACCGCATCCGCGAGCACTTCGGGCACGACGTCGTGGGCGCCGACGGGGCGCTCGACCGGGGGGCCCTGGCAGCGCTCGTCTTCCCCGACCCGGAGGCTCTCGCGGCGCTCGACTCCATCACCGGCCCCGCCATCGGCGAGCGGGTGGCGGCCCGGCGCGCGCAGGTGCCGGATGGCGTGGTCTCCGTCTTCGACATGCCCCTTCTCGTCGAGCGCGGGCTGTGGGTCCACGAGCACCTCGTCGTCGTGGTGGAGGCCGACATCGAGACCCGGGTGCTGCGGCTCGTCGAGCAACGTGGTCTGGACGAGCAGGACGCGCGGCACCGCATCGCCGCGCAGGCGACCGACGACCAGCGACGAGCAGTCGCCGACGTCGTCCTCGGCAACACCGGCCTCCCGGAGGCGCTCGTCGCGGCCGTCGACGAGCTGTGGACGTCGCGGCTCGCACCCTGGGAGGACAACCTCGTGGCCGGTCGACGCAGCCGCCGGCCGGACCGCGCTGCCGTCGTCGCCCCTCGTGCCGACTGGGACGCCCGCGGCGCTCGTGTCGTGGCGCGCATCGGCGCCGCGCTCGCCCGCTCGGGGGTCGCGACCGAGGTGTCGCACGTGGGCTCGACCGCCGTGCCCGGGCTGTCGGCCAAGGACGTCATCGACGTCCAGGTCGGGGTCCGTCACCAGGCCGACGCCGACCGCGACGACGTGCGTGCAGCGCTGCGCGACGCCGGCTACGTCCTCGTCGAGCGCTACACCACCGACACGCCTCATCCCGACGGCGCCGACCAAGGGGACTGGTGCAAGCGCTTCTGGGGCGGCTGCGACCCCGGCGAGATCGTGCACGTCCACCTCCGTGAGCACGGCTCCGCCGGGTGGCGGTTCGCTCTGCTGTTCCGCGACTGGCTCAGCCACGAGCCGTCCGAGCGAGACGCGTACGCCGCCGAGAAGGCACGCCTGCTCGCGATCGACGACCGCACCGCCGCCTACGTCGAGGCCAAGGAGCCGTGGTTCGAGGGCGCCTGGCAGCGGGCGACGGACTGGGCGCAGCGGACCGGGTGGCGGCCGCTCTAGGTGTACCCGGCCATCAGGTTGGTTGCAGTCGGCTGATGGGCGGGTGACCTCGCAGGGCGCTGTGGCGGCGTTCAGTGTTGTAGTGCTCGAGCCATGGTGCAAGGGCGGTGACGCGTTCGGTATTGCT
>NZ_JBHTFG010000016.1:0-61535 GCF_042666095.1 Terrabacter sp. GCM10028922
GCCACCCCCGCCGCCCCCACCTCGACACCGAACGAGTCGTTCGATGTCGAGAACGCTGGTGCACCGACGCGTTCGGCACCGTACGGCGCGTTCGACGGCGAACGAGTCGTTCGGGTCGTGGACCTGTGTTCCGGGTCGGGGGCGATCGCCCTGTCGGTCAAGGACGAACGTCCACGCACACACGTCCGTGGCCTCGAGCTGTCGCCGGATGCATACGCCTGGGCGTGCGCGAACCGCGACCGGTCGGGGCTCGACGTCGAGCTCGTCGAGGGCGACGCGACGCGGCCCTGCTTCACCGACTGGGCCGGCACCGTCGACGTCGTGACGGTCAACCCGCCCTACATCCCCGTCGGGGCCGTGCCGCTCGACCCCGAGGTGCGCGACCACGATCCCGAGGTAGCCCTCTACGGCGGAAGTGACGACGGCCTGGCGATCCCCCTCGCAGTGGCACGCGTCGCGGCCGGCCTGCTGCGGCCTGGTGGTCTCCTGCTCGTCGAGCACGCCGAGACCCAGGGCGAGAGCCTGCCCCGGCGCCTCGCCGCCACGGGGGAGTGGCGCGACGTCGCCGACCACCTCGACCTCGCCGGCCGCCCCCGCGTCACCACGGCCCGTCGGGCTAGCCGGTAGAACCGGCGGGAGCGTCGGCGCCCGGGTCTACCCGTGCAGCTCTCGGTAGCGCCTCGCGGCCCCCGCATGCAGGGAGATCGGGAAGGTGTCGACGAGGGTCTGCTGGGTGAGGTACTGGATGCCCGTCGAGGGCGGGGGCACGAGGTCACGGGCGCGGCCGAGCACCAGGTCGACGAGCCGTGCCGCGGTGTCCTCGGGCAGGTCGGGTCGTGACAGGAGCAGGTTGGCCACACCGACGGTGGTGACGTCGGCGGGCATGTCGTACGTCGCGGCCGGCACCGTCGTGCGGGCGTAGACCTCACGCTGCACCTGGGTCAACCGGTCGAAGACCTCGGTGAGGTCGAGCAGCCGCACAGGGAACTGCGCGGCCACAGCGGTGAGCGCGGGGATCGGGATGCCGCTGCTGAACACGAGTGCCGCGAGGGTGCCGGCCCGGAGCCTGCGGATCGCCTCGGCCAGGACGAGCTCGGACACCTCGACGCGGCGCGACCCGGCGTCGAGCAGGCCGAGAGCGCCGAAGACCCGGCGCGTCGTCGCGGCCGTGCCGGACCCGGGCGCGCCGATCGACACCGGCCGCCCCCGCAGCTGCTCTACGGAGGTGACGGGGCTGCCGGCGGGCACGACGACCTGGAGGTAGTTCTGGTAGACGCGGCCGATGGCCGCGGGCGTCCAGGCACTCTCACGGGCCGAGTCGGCGAGGCACATCGCGAGGCCCGCCGACCCCGTACGCAGCCGGGCCAGGTTGTCGACGCTGCCCGCCGTCACCAGGGCGGTCGACGTGCGAGCCAGCCCCTCGGCCACGGCCGCGCCACCGAGGAGGCGGCCGAACTGGATGTAGGTGCCACCGGGCTCGCCGCACGCGATGTCGAGCCGGTCGAGGGTGTCGTCCGCCGTGCAGCCCCCGCCGGCGACACCTGCGACCCCGGCGAGGCCGGCCGCCGTCGCAAGGGCGGCACGAAGGACGGTGCGCCGTCCGGGGCGACGATCGCCGGTGGGCCGCAGGGCCCCCGGTGACGCTGCTCGGACCGGATCCGGCACGTGGCGCCAGCTCATGCGTCTCCCACGGCAGGCAGGGTCAGCCGGACCCGCAGGCCGTGCGGGTCGTTCGGGTGGAGGTCGACGTGGCCGCGGTTCGCCCGGGCGAGCTGGGAGACGATCGCGAGACCGAGGCCCGTCCCGTCGGTGTCGCGCTGCTCCGGGGAGCGCCAGAAGCGCTCGAGGGCGTGGTCGAGCTCATCCTGACCCAAGCCGGGGCCGGTGTCGGCCACCTCGATGAGGGCGACACGCTGCGCCGGCCCCGCTGCTGTGTGGCCGGCCGCCGCGCGGAGCGCGAGGCGCAGGACGACGTCGGCGCCGTGACCGGCGTACCGGAGGGCGTTCTCGACGAGCTCGTCGACCATGTCGTGGGCGTCCATGGCCGAGCAGCGCAGCCCGACGTGGTCGAGGCCCTCGCGGACCAGCCGGACCCCGCGCTGCGCGGACTGCGTCGCCCAGCGGGCGAGGACCTCGTCGGCGAAGAGGTCACAGGTGAGCTCGAGGGGCCTCTCGTCGGGCTCGAGCAGGCCGCTCACCGATCCTGCGCCCGTTCGGTGCTCGGCCTCGGCGAGGTCGAGCAGGGTGTCGACCATCCGCTCGAGCCGGTCGAGGTCCCGGTCGACCTGCGCGAGGGCGGCCCCGCGCTTGGCGTCGCTCTCGTCGTGGGCCAGGGCGTCGATGCGCAGGCGCAGCGCTGCGAGGGGGTTGCGGAGCCGATGCGAGAAGTCCTCGACGAGCCGACCGCGCTCGCGGATCGTGCCCGTGACCGATGCCGCCATCTCGTCGAAGGACTGGGCGAGCCGGCGCAGCTCGGGCGGACCGGTGCGGCGCAGTCTGTCGGGGAGCCGACCGGACGCCAGCGCCCGGGACGCCAGGTCGAGCTCGCGCACGGGCCGCACGACCCACCGCCCGAGCAGCAGGCCGAGCGCAGTCAGCACGAGGAGCCCAGCGGCCGCAGCGGCGAGGGCCAGCGCCCACCGCTCTCGCACGTCGGCGACGGCGCGTCCGGCGTCGACGCGCGTGATGACTGCCCCTCCGGTGAGGTCACCGGTGCCGACGACCGGCTGCGCCATGAGGTGGTGACTCCCGCTCCACGGGAAGACGACGGGAAGGGTGTCGATCGGCTGGTTGCGCCGCGCAGCCGTCGCCGCTGCGGCTACAGCGGGCTCGTCCAGCGAGAGTGACTCGGTCTCGAAGACGGCACGCCCCGACGGGTCGATGACGAGCACCGGCTCACCGTAGAGCCTCACGTACGTCTGGCCGTGCTGGACGAGTGCGGTCCGGTCGCCGGAGTCGATGCTCGACCGTGCGAGGCTGGCGAAGCGCATCAGTGACGTAGATCGCTGGAGCACGAGCTCCTGCGTGCGCTCGCGGGAGATCGCTTGCAGCGCAGGGACGGCGATGGCCACGACGACGAGCAGCACGCACGCGAGGATCGGGGCCAGCACCCGCGTGCGCACGGTCAGGCCTCGAGGCGGTAGCCGAAGCCGCGGATCGTCGTGATGAGCTCCGCTGAGGGCAGCTTGGAGCGCACCTGTGTCAGGTGCACGTCGAACGACCGCGAGGCGGCGGCGAACGCGTCGCCCCAGACCTCGTCGAGGATCTGCTGCCGGCTCACCGCCGTGCCGATCCGGCGTGCCAGCACGGCCAGCAGCGCGAACTCCTTGGCCGTCAAGGGGACCGGCGTGCCGTCCCTCGCCACGACGGTGCGCGCCGCGAGGTCGATGGTGACGCCGTTCGTGTGAACGAGGTCGGCCTGGGTGCTCGATGCCGGTCGTCGTCGGGTCACCGCGTCGATGCGGGCGAGCAGCTCTCGCAGGCGAATCGGCTTGACGACGTAGTCGTCCGCCCCGAGGTGCAGGGCGCGGACCGTGGACCGTTCGTCGGATCGGGCAGTCACGACGAGCACCGGCGTGCGGCTCACCTGGCGCAGCTTGCGCAGCACGTCGAAGCCGTCGCCGTCCCGAAGCCCGAGGTCGAGCAGTACGACGTCACGGTCATGGTGGCGCAGCAGCGCGTCGACGCCCGAGTCGACCCGGTCGACGTCGTGACCGGTCGCACGCAGGGCGTCACCGAGGGCCGAGGCGACGGAGTCGTCGTCCTCGACGATGAGGACACGCATCCGCGCATGTTAGCCCGCCCGGACGCGTCGCCGGCGACCCCTGGGAGCCCGCGGGACGGCATACGCGAGCAGAGGACACGGTGGCGCGGCACCGAATTCTCAAGAGGGTGTTAAGAATCCCGCCACGACCACCGACAGGGCGGTCGTCCGTGGCAGCCTCCCCGGCATGTCCCTCAACGAAGCGGTGACTGCAGGACCCAATCGCACCGGCGCGCCGAGCGCCGATCCCGAGACCAGGGCGGTAGACGTCGACGACCTCATCGCCGAGTACGACGAGGAGCGTCCGCAACGCCGGCTGGGGGAGCGGCTCGACTCGGTCGTCACGCTCTACTGCTTCGCGATCTCGGCGTTCGTCCTGCTCCAGGTGTTCGCGCCGCTGCGGCAGGGCAACCAGTTCTTCCTCATGCTGTTCCTCGGGCTGGTCCTGCCGCTCGTCTTCCTCACGTACCGCGGCCGCAGGCGCGCGCCGGGCGACCGCGGCCCCAGTGACGACCCGCATCTGCACGACTGGCTGCTCGGCCTCGTCACGCTCGTCGTGTGCCTGTACCCGGTGCTGCCGTTCGCGGTCGGCGACAGCGGTGGCGGCTTCAACGCCTTCCTCGACCGTCAGGGCCAGCTGACGCCGACCGACGTCGCGATGGGCACGCTGCTCACCCTTCTCGTTCTCGAGGGCTGCCGCCGCACGACCGGGCTCGTCCTGCCTATCGTCTGCGCCGTCTTCTTCGCCTACGCCTACTACGGCGGGTTCCTGCCCGTCGGCTGGCCGATCTCGCACGCCGGGGTCGACTTCGACCAGATCGTCAACGGCTTCTACAACGACCAGTCCGGCTTCTACGGCGTGCCGCTCGACGTGTGCGCCTCGTACATCGTCCTGTTCACGATCTATGGCGCCGTGCTCGACGCCACCGGAGCCGGGCGCTTCTTCATCGACTTCAGCTTCTCCGTCTTCGGCCGGTCACGTACCGCGCCGGGCCGCACGGTGACGCTGAGCGGCTTCCTGCTCGGCACCGTCTCAGGCTCTGGCACCGCCACCGCTGTCAGCCTCGGCGCCGTCTCGTGGCCGATCCTGAGGAAGGCCGGCTACCCGCGCGAGAACGCCGGCGGAATGCTCGCGGCGGCCGGCATCGGCGCGATCCTCTCGCCGCCGACCCTCGGCGCCGCGGCCTTCATCATCGCCGAGTACCTCCAGACGAGCTACCTGCAAGTGCTCCTCTGGGCCAGCATCCCCACGCTGCTCTACTACCTGGGGATCGTGCTCGCCGTCGAGATCGACGCCCGCCGGTTCGGCGTCGACGCCGTCGAGGTGCCGCGTCGCAACCCATGGCGGCTGCTGCTCCGCTTCGGCTACCACCTGCTCTCGCTCGGCGTCATCGTCGTGTTCCTCGCGCTCGGCGTGCCCCCGTTCAAGGCAGTCATCTACTCGACGGCGCTCGCCGCGGCCGTCGGCCTCGTCGAGCGGTTCGTGTCCCGACGCGACCCACTCGACCCCGACGCCGAGGTGCAGTCACGTGGTGGAGCCCTGCTGACGTATGCCGTCCAGCTCTACCGGGCGCTCGCGTCCGGGGTGCGCTCGGTCCTGCCCGTCGCCGCGGTGTGTGCCGCCGCGGGCATCATCACCTCGGTCATCGTCAAGACCGGGCTCGGGCAGAACCTCGCGAACCTCCTCGTCGCCGCGGCCCACGCGATCACCGACAACCCGGCACTCGTCGTCGTCATCACGGCCGTGCTGTCGGCGCTCGCGATCGTCCTGCTCGGCCTCGCGGTGCCGGTGACGGCGTCGTTCATCATCAGCTGGGTCGTCATCGGCCCGGCCCTGCAGGCGCTCGGCGTGAGCGGACCCGAGACGGCGATGTTCATCTTCTACTACGCCGTGCTGTCGGAGGTCTCGCCGCCGACGGCCCTGGCGGCCGTGGCCTCGGCGGCGATCACCGGCGGCGACACGATCCGCACGATGTGGCAGGCGGCGAAGTACACCTTGCCTGCGTTCCTCGCGCCGCTCGCGTTCGTCATGACCGACAACGGCTCACACCTGCTCCTCCAGGGGCCGGTCCTCGACATCGTCTGGACGACGGCGGTCTCGATGCTCGCCGTCGCGGCGCTCGCCGCCGTCACCGGCGGCTGGCTCGTACGCCCGGCCAACCGCGTCGAGCGGCTGCTCTGCGTGCCGGCCGCCGGGCTGCTCCTGTTCCTGCAGCCCGTGACGATCGTCGCCGGCCTCGCGTGCCTCGCTGCCGCCGTGCTGCTCAACGTCGCCCGCACCCGCACCTCATCCACACCGCCCGCCACATCCCTGCCAGCGAAGGAGCTGTCATGACCACCACGCCATCCACGACGCCATCCACGACGCCGCCCATCTCGGCGCCGCTCACCTCCGGTCGACGGACCCGCCGCCGCGTCGTGCCGCTGGTCGCGGCGGCCACGGCCGCGGCGCTCGCGCTCGGTGCCTGCGGGGGCAAGCAGCCCCAGGGGACCGCGGGCGCCGGGGGAGCGACCGGAGCCGGCGGCTGCGAGGCCGGCGCCGGGCAGGTCACCATCGCCACCGGCAACAGCACCGGCGTCTACTACGTGCTCGGCGGCGGCATCGCAAGCCTCATGTCGGCGAAGTCGCCGCTCAAGGCCACCGCGGCCGAGACCGGCGCGTCGGTCCAGAACATCCAGCAGCTCGTCGGGGGACAGTACGACATCGCCTTCTCGCTCGCCGACACGGCGGCCGACGCAGTGGCAGGCAAGGGGTCGTTCAGCGCGCCGCAGAAGGTGCAGGCTCTCGGCAGGATCCACTCGAACTACACGCAGGTCGTCGTCCGCAAGGCGTCGGGCATCAAGACGGTCGCGGACATGAAGGGCAAGCGGATCTCGACCGGCTCCCCGAAGTCGGGCACCGAGGTCATCGCGACCCGGCTGCTCCAGGCGGCCGGGCTCGACATCAACTCCGACGTCGCGGCCCAACGCCTCGAGCTCGGCAAGACGGTCGACGCGATGAAGGACGGCTCGATCGACGGGTTCGTGTGGTCGGGCGGCCTGCCCACCCCGGCGCTCACCGACCTCTTCACGTCGCAGAAGGATGCCGTCGAGCTCATCGACGTCACCGCTGGTCTCGCGAAGATGAAGGACGTCAACCCCGTATACGCCGAGGGCACCATCCCCGCCGCGACGTACGGTCTGCCCTCGGACGTCAGGACGATCGTCGTCCCCAACCTGCTGCTCGTCCGTGACGACTTCTCCGCCGCGAACGCCTGCGCCCTGACGAAGCTCATCTGGGGCAGCAGCGCCGAGCTCGCCAAGGTGCATCCTGCCGCGAAGGAGCTGACGGCCGAGACCGGGCCGCGGACCGACCCCGTCCCGCTGGCCCCCGGAAGCAAGCAGGCGTTCGACGCCCTGTAGACGGCCTGCAGATCCCACACGACTGTGTGCAGCCGTATGCCGTCCGCCGTCCAGGGGGACGGCGGACGGCGAGCCCACGAGGGGCCCAAGTAGGCTCGCCCTCGTGAGCGAGCGCTACGACTGCACCGACCCCGAGGGGCGCGCCGAGGGCATCCCGGCCGCAGCCGCCGCCGTCCGTCGCGGTGAGGTCATCGTGCTGCCGACCGACACCGTCTACGGCATCGGCTGCGACGCCTTCGACGCCAACGCCGTCGCCTCCGTCCTCGCGGCAAAGGGTCGTGGGCGCGACATGCCGCCGCCCGTCCTCATCCCCACCGCGCGCACGGCGCAGGGCCTCGCGACGCAGGTGCCGGACTACGCGCAGCGCCTCATGGAGAGGTTCTGGCCCGGCCCGCTGACGCTGGTGCTCAAGGCTCAGACCTCGTTGCACTGGGACCTCGGCGAGACCAACGGCACCGTCGCGCTGCGCGTGCCCGACCATGGCATCACGCTCGAGCTGCTCGGTGACATCGGCCCGATGGCCGTGACGAGCGCCAACTCGACCGGCGACCCGGCCGCCAGCACCGTCGACGAGGCCGTCGCGATGCTCGGTGAGTCGGTCGGCGTCTACCTCGACGGCGGCCCCTCGGCCAGCGCGCAGCCATCGACGATCGTCGACTGCACGGGGGAGACACCGGTGACCCTGCGCGTCGGCGCCATCGCGCAGGGCGAGCTCGATGCCGCCCTCGCCCTTGAGCCCCAGCCCGCGCTCGCCCCCGAGCCCGCCCCCGAGCCCGAGTTCGCCCCCGAGCCCGAGCCCGCCCCCGAGCCCGCCCCCGAGCCGGAGCGTGACGTCGCCGCCGACACGCTCGGCGAGCACCTGTCCACGACCGAGGACGACTCGGACCGTCGTCACCCGACGGCATAGAGTTGGCTCGCGCTCGCGCCCCACTCCCGACCACCCGGAGATCTCCCATGGCTGACGACACGTTCTACGGCTCCGACTTCGGCGCCCTGCAGAGCTTCGACCCCGACATCGCGGGCGTGCTCCTCTCCGAGCTCGACCGCATCCGCGGCGGACTGCAGCTCATCGCGAGCGAGAACATCAGCTCGCCGGCCGTGCTGACCGCCCTCGGCTCCACGCTGTCCAACAAGTACGCCGAGGGCTACCCGGGCCGCCGCTACTACGGCGGGTGCGCCGAGGTCGACAAGGCCGAGCAGATCGCCATCGACCGCGCGAAGGCCCTGTTCGGTGCCGACCACGCGAACGTCCAGCCGCACTCGGGTGCGAGCGCCAACCAGGCGGTCTACGGCGCCTTCATGGCGCCCGGCGACACCATTCTCGCGATGGCCCTGCCCATGGGCGGGCACCTCACCCACGGCACGAAGGTCTCCTTCTCCGGCAAGTGGTTCAACGCCGTGCACTACGGCGTCGACAAGCAGACCGAGGACATCGACTACGACCAGGTCGAGGCCCTCGCCAAGGAGCACCGTCCCAAGGTCATCTGCGCCGGCGGTTCCGCGATCCCGCGCCTCATCGACTTCGAGCGCTTCCGCGCGATCGCCGACGAGGTCGGCGCCATCCTCTGGGTCGACGCCGCCCACTTCATCGGCCTCGTCGCGGGCAAGGCGATCCCGTCGCCCGTCCCGTACGCCGACGTCGTCACCTTCACGACGCACAAGGTCCTGCGCGGTCCGCGCTCCGGCGCGCTCGTCTGCACGGCCGAGCACCAGGCGGCGCTCGACAAGGCGGTCTTCCCGATGATGCAGGGTGGTCCGCAGATGCACACGATCGCGGCCAAGGCGGTCAACTTCAAGGAGGCCGCGAGCCCCGAGTACGCCCAGTACGCCAAGGACGTCATCGCCAACAGCCAGCAGCTCGCCGCGAGCCTGCTCGAGGTCGGCATCCGCCCGACGACGGGCGGCACCGACACGCACTTGTCGCTGCTCGACCTCCAGGGCGTGGGCGTCACCGGCAAGGAGGCCGAGGAGCGCGCAGACGCCGCCGGCATCGTCCTCAACAAGAACGCGATCCCGTTCGACCCGCAGAAGCCCAACATCGCCTCGGGCATCCGGGTGGGCACGCCGTCGGTGACGACGCAGGGCATGGGCCTGGAGGAGATGAAGACGATCGCCTCGCTCATCCACAAGGCCGTCACCGAGGGCGACGCCGACCCCGACCACGCGGTCAGCAAGGAGGTGCGTGCAGAGGTCACCGACCTCGTCACGCGCTTCCCGGCATACCCTCGCTGAGTCGGGCCATCCCGCCGGCGTCGGCGACGAACGAAGGTCGGTAGGTGCACGAGTACGTCCTCGTCCTCATCGTGGCCGCCGCGGTCACGTACCTCGCCACACCCTTCGTCCGCAGCCTCGCCGTCGCAACCGGTGCCTTCACGGCCGTCCGCGAGCGCGACGTCCACAAGACGCCGATCCCGCGGCTCGGGGGAGTGGGGATCTACGTCGGCTTCGTCGCCGCAGCCCTCGTGGCGCGGGCCCTGCCGTACCTCGGCACGCTGTTCTCCGACCGGCGCATCCTCGGCGTCATCGTCGCGGGTGGCATCGTGTGCCTCCTCGGTGCGTTCGACGACATTCGCGAGCTCGACTGGCTGACCAAGCTGGCCGGGCAGATGCTCGCGGCAGGGCTCATGGCCTACACCGGCGTGCAGCTGCTGTCGCTGCCGATCTTCGGCACGACGATCCTGCCGACGCCGGTGCTCGTCATGTTCACGGTGCTCGTCGTCATCGCGTCGACGAACGCCGTGAACTTCATCGACGGCCTCGACGGGCTCGCGGCCGGCGTCGTGGGCATCGCGGCCCTCGCCTTCTTCATCTACAGCTACATCGTGTCGCGCTCGTTCGTGCCGGCCAACGTCTTCTCCACGGCGACCTTCATCTGCGCCGCCCTCGTCGGGTGCTGTGCGGGCTTCCTGCCCCACAACTTCCACCCGGCGCGACTCTTCATGGGTGACTCCGGCGCGCTGACCCTGGGCCTGCTGCTCTCCGCGGCCACCATCACCCTGACCGGCAACGTCGACCCCGGACAGGTCAGCGCCAACGAGGTGTCGGCGGCGTTCCTGCCGATCCTCGTGCCACTCGCCGTGCTGCTCCTGCCATTCCTCGACATGCTGCTCGCCGTCGTGCGGCGCACGCGCGCGGGGCAGCGCCCCTGGCACCCCGACGCGATGCACCTGCACCACCGCATGCTGCGCATCGGCCACGGCCACCGCCGGGCGGTGCTCATCCTCTACCTCTGGGCCGCGATCGTGGCCCTGGGGTCGGTGTCGTTCGTCATCTGGGACGGTCCGCGCCCACTCGCGGTCGTCGGCGCGGCAGCGGTGATGGGCGTCGTGCTCACCGTCTGGCTCCCGCGGTGGAGGCCGTCCGAACGCTTGTGATAGCATTCACAAGCACCTGAGGAGAGTCTGGGAAGAGTCTCCCGGGTCGCCGGAATCGCTTTCCACGCAACCGATCCGAGCACGCAGCGGATCAGCCCGAGTCCCGCCCGCACCACGCCTCGACGACGCACCCAGGCAGGTTTCCTTGAGCGCCACATCGGCCCGCAGCGCATCACAGTCCGATGCGTTCGCGCAGCTTCTCCGGGGCTCCCTCCTGCCGACCGCCGCCGCCGGTCTCGTCAGCGTCCTCGTCGGACTCTTCTCGAGCCCCAAGGCCGCGTGGTCCGCCGCGCTCGGCGCCGCGATCGTCGTCTTCTTCTTCAGCCTGACGCTGCTCGTCATGAAGCGCACGGCCGACCTGCCGCCCACGACGACGATGATCGTCGTGATGGTCACCTACACCTTCAAGGTGCTGGTGCTGGCGGTCGCGATGTTCGCCCTGCGTGACGTCAGCTGGGCCTCCGGCTTCGCCATCGGTCTCAGCGTCACCGTGTGCGCGGTCGTCTGGCTGTTCTTCGAGATGCGTTCCTACAAGCGGCTGCGGATCTTCGCGTACGACCCCGATGGGGAGGCCTCGCTCGACGCGTCGACCGATGCGTCGACCGATGCGTCGACCGACGCCTCGACCGACGTCCCGACCCACGCCCCGACCCACCGGGAGCCGCGTGATGAGCCGTGAGGCCGGAGGTCACCATGACCACACCACAGACCCCGTCGGCACCCGAGCCCGACGAGTCGCGCGAGTCCGCCGAGCCGACAACGCCGCCCGAGGTGGATGCCGACGAGCAGCTGCGGGCGTTCAACACCCGCGAGCAGGACTCCGCGTGGCGTGCCGTCGCGTACCTGCTGACCGGGCCCCTCGTCTACGGCGGACTCGGTGCCCTCGCGGACCACTGGCTGGGCACGTCGTGGATCGTCGGAGCGGGGATCGTCGGTGGGATGGCCCTGTCGCTCTACCTGATCTGGTTCCGATACGGTACCCATTGAGCCCGGCGGCCACCATGCCGCCACCTGTGTCGCCCGGAGGCACGCCGGCCTGGGAGCGGGCTGGGAGCAGACGCCCGGTCCTCGACCCCGCACCGCTGACGCCGAGCGTCACCCGCACTGCCCTGAACCTACGAAGGAGTAACCCGTGAGCATCGTGGCCGCCGCGCCGACGGACTACACCGCCCCCGGCGTCGAGGAGTTCTGGCAGCCCCTCATCGGTGACGGTGCATGGGCGATCACGCGCCCGATCTTCCTCATGCTGCTCTCCACGGGCCTGATCATTTGGTGGCTCATGGCGACCACGAAGAAGCGGGCACTCGTCCCCAGCCGTGGCCAGATGGGCACCGAGGCCGTCTACGGCCTGGTCCGCAACGGCGTGGCCAAGGACCTCATCGGTAGCCACGAGTTCATGAAGTTCGTCCCGCTGCTCTTCTCGATGTTCGTGCTGATCCTCGTCAACAACCTCTTCGGCGTGATCCCGCCCATGAGCTACCCGACGATGAGCCGCATCGGATTCCCCATCGCGCTCGCCCTGATCGTGTGGATCGTCTTCCACGCGGTCGGCATGAAGAAGCACGGCTTCATCGGCTACTGGAAGTCACTCGTCCCCGCCGGACTGCCCAAGGGCATGATCGGCCCGATCTTCGTCCTCGAGCTCATCACCGACCTGTTCACGCGGCCCGTCACGCTGGCGCTGCGACTCTTCGGCAACATGTTCGCCGGCCACATCCTGATGGCCCTGTTCATCTCCGGCGGCTGGTACATGCTCACCTCCGGCGGTGTCCTCATCGTCGCGGGCGGTGTCACGTGGGTCTTCGCCTTCGTCATGACGCTCTTCGAGCTGCTGGTCGAGTTCCTGCAGGCCTACGTCTTCACCCTGCTCGCCGCCCTCTACATCGCCGGCGCAGTCGCCGACGAGCACTGAGCGGCCCCCGCACTGCACCATCTGCACCACCCAGCACCGCCCAGCACGACCCAATGCTTCACCCAGCCCCGGCGGCAAAAAGCTTGCCGGGACCGACAAGAAGGAAATGGAAACAACATGGACGGCAACATCGCGATCCTCGGTTACGGCCTCTCCGCCATCGGCCCCGGTATCGGTGTCGGTCTGATCTTCGCTGCCTACATCAACGGTGTGGCTCGTCAGCCTGAGGCCCGTGGCATGCTCCAGCCGATCGCCTTCCTCGGCATGGCCATCACCGAGGCGCTCGCCATCTTCGGTATCGCCCTCGCGTTCGTCTTCCGCGGCTGATCCCCGCACCAGCCAACCGAACGCACCCCGTGCTCCCCGAAGCACCGTTCGTTTCTCTCTAGGAGACCCTCATGCAAGCAGTGACCGTGACCGCCGAGGGCGGCGAGGGCTTCTGGGCCACCGCGGCACCGATCATCCCGCACCCGCTCGAGTTCTTCTTCGGTGTGGCGTGCTTCGCGATCCTCTACTTCGTGGTGGCCAAGAAGGTCGTCCCGCGGCTGGAGCAGATCTACGCCGAGCGCACCGCTGCGATCGAGGGCGGCATGAACAAGGCCGAGGAGGCCCAGGCGCAGGCCCAGGCTGCGCTCGAGCAGTACCAGGCGCAGCTCGTCGAGGCACGCGCGGAGGCCTCGCGGATCCGCGAGGACGCCAAGGCCCAGGGTGCGCAGATCATCGCCGAGATGCGTGAGCACGCGGCGGCGGAGGCGGCTCGGATCACCGAGACGGCGCACAAGCAGATCGAGGCCGAGCGCCAGCAGGCCATGGTCTCGCTGCGCAACGACGTCGGTCGGATCTCCACGGACCTCGCCGGTCGGATCGTCGGCGAGTCGCTCCAGGAGGAGACCCGCCAGAAGGACATCGTCGAGCGCTTCCTCGCCGAGCTCGAGTCGGGCGACGTCGTCCGTGAGAAGGTCGGGGAGCGCTGATGCAGGGGTCCTCACGCGCAGCAGCGGCCACGAGCCGCGACGCGTTCACCGGCGCCCTCGCCGCCGGTGCCGACCGCTCGCGGTTGGCCGAGGAGCTCTTCGCGGTCGTCGGCGTGCTCGACGGCAACGCCACCCTGCGCCGGGCCGTGGCCGACCCCTCCCGCGAGGGCTCGGACAAGGCGGCGCTCGCCGAGCGCCTGTTCACCGGCAAGGTGAGCGCCGAGTCCCTCGTCGTCCTCAAGGGCGTCATCGGGCAGCGCTGGAGCTCGGAGCGTGACCTCACCGACACGATCGAGGCGTATGCCGTCGAGGCCGTCGTCGCCGAAGCGGAGTCGGCCGACCGCGCCGGCCGCGTCGAGGACGAGCTCTTCCGCTTCGAGCGCATCGTGGCGGCCGACGCGGCCCTGCGTGGCGCCCTGACCGACCAGACGGCACCGGCCGACAAGCGTGGCGTGCTCGTCGACTCGCTGCTCGAGGGCAAGGCCACCCCGGAGACGCTGACCCTGGCCCGCCAGGCCGTCGTCGCTCCGCGTGGTCGCCGGTTCGACCGCACGATCGAGGCCTACCTCGACACCGCTGCCACCCGTCGCGAACAGCAGACGGCGATCGTGACGTCGGCCGTTCCGCTCACCGACGACGACCGCACCCGCCTCGCAGCCGGCCTGTCGGCGATCTACGGCGGCACGGTCCACGTCAACACCGTCGTCGACCCCCGGGTCATGGGCGGGGTCAAGGTCGAGATCGGTGACGAGGTCATCGACGGCACCGTCATCCGCAAGCTCGACGCGGCACGCCGCGCCATGGGTGCCTGAGGCACCGCCCACCACCAGCTGTGAACAACCACCGGCCCGCACGGGTCGAAACCGAGGAGAAGATCTGACATGACGGAGCTTTCGATCCGTCCGGAGGAGATCCGGGACGCACTGGACGCGTTCGTCCAGTCCTACGAGCCCGGCGCGGCCTCCCGCGAAGAGGTCGGCCGCGTCACCGACGCAGGTGACGGCATCGCTCACGTCGAGGGTCTGCCCTCGGCCATGACCAACGAGCTGCTCCAGTTCGAGGACGGCACGCTGGGCCTCGCGCTCAACCTCGACGTCCACGAGATCGGCGTCGTCGTCCTCGGTGACTTCGCCGGCATCGAGGAGGGCCAGACCGTCAAGCGCACGGGCGAGGTCCTCTCGGTCCCGGTCGGTGACGACTTCCTCGGCCGCGTCATCGACCCGCTCGGCAACCCGATCGACGGTCTCGGCGAGATCAAGTCGGAGGAGCGCCGCGCTCTCGAGCTGCAGGCTCCGACGGTCGTCCAGCGCAAGTCGGTGCACGAGCCGCTGCAGACCGGCATCAAGTCGATCGACGCCATGACGCCGATCGGTCGTGGCCAGCGCCAGCTCATCATCGGTGACCGCCAGACCGGCAAGACCACGGTCGCCATCGACACGATCATCAACCAGAAGCGCAACTGGGAGTCCGGCGACCCCGACCAGCAGGTCCGCTGCATCTACGTCGGCATCGGCCAGAAGGGCTCGACCATCGCGTCGGTCCGCGGCACCCTCGAGGAGGCCGGCGCGCTCGACTACACCACGATCGTCGCCGCCCCCGCGTCCGACTCGGCCGGCTTCAAGTACCTCGCCCCCTACACCGGCTCGGCCATCGGCCAGCACTGGATGTACCAGGGCAAGCACGTCCTCATCGTCTTCGACGACCTGAGCAAGCAGGCCGAGGCCTACCGCGCCGTGTCGCTGCTGCTGCGCCGCCCGCCGGGTCGCGAGGCCTACCCGGGTGACGTCTTCTACCTGCACTCGCGGCTTCTCGAGCGTTGCGCCAAGCTCTCCGACGACCTCGGCCACGGCTCGATGACCGGCCTGCCGATCATCGAGACGAAGGCCGGTGACGTCTCGGCGTACATCCCGACCAACGTCATCTCGATCACCGACGGCCAGATCTACCTCCAGGCCGACCTGTTCAACGCCAACGTGCGTCCGGCCATCGACGTGGGTGTCTCGGTGTCCCGAGTCGGCGGTGCCGCGCAGATCAAGGCGATGAAGACGGTCGCGGGCCGACTCAAGCTCGACCTCGCGCAGTTCCGCGCCATGGAGGCGTTCGCCATGTTCGCCTCCGACCTCGACCCCGCCTCGCGAGCTCAGCTCGCCCGTGGTGCACGCCTCGTCGAGCTGCTCAAGCAGCCGCAGAGCAGCCCGTACCCCGTCGAGGAGCAGGTCGTGTCGGTGTGGGCCGGTACGACCGGCAAGCTCGACGACGTGGCCGTCGAGGACGTCCGCACCTTCGAGGCCGAGCTGCTCGACACGCTCCGCCGCGACGGCAAGATCCTCCAGACGATCCGCGAGACGGCCAAGCTCGACGACGACACCGAGGCGGCCCTGACGAAGGTCATCGACGACGTGAAGTTCACCTTCCGCGGCACCGGTCGTGACGGCCTCGAGGCCGGCCACGAGGAGGCCGAGGAGCTCGAGGACGACGCGATCGCCCAGGCGAGGATCGTCAAGACCAAGTGAGTCACCGCCCGGGTGCCGCTCGGCTTCGCTGAGCGGCACCCGGGGCGGGCCCGCACCCCCACACTTCTAGACCAAGAGAGGCGGAGCACATGGGAGCGCAGATGCGGATCTACCGCCAGCGCATCAAGTCCGTCCAGTCCATCAAGAAGATCACCAACGCGATGGAACTGATCGCGGCCGCGCGCGTCATCAAGGCACGCCAGAAGGCGTCCGAGGCGATGCCGTACACGACCGCCCTGACGCGCGCCGTGTCCGCCGTGGCCACCAACACCAACGAGGACCACCCGCTGACGACGGCGAACCCCGACGCGAAGCGCGCCGGCGTCGTCATCATCACGGCGGACCGCGGACTGGCCGGTGCCTACTCCGTCGCGGCGATCAAGCGCAGCGCCGAGCTCATCGCCCACCTCCAGGCCGAGGGCAAGGAGGTCTCCTCCTACCTCGTCGGTCGCAAGGCGGTCAGCTACTACAAGTTCCGCCACCGCGAGTACGCCGCCGAGTGGACCGGCTTCTCCGACGCGCCGACCTTCGAGGCCGCCAAGGAGATCGCCGACCGCATCAGCGCCGACTTCCTCAAGGACACGGCAGAGGGCGGCTACGACGAGATCCATGTCGTGTTCACGCGCTTCCGCTCGATGGTGCGCCAGGACCCCCACGTGCTGCGGCTGCTGCCCCTCGAGGTCGTCGAGCACGACGCCGAGGGCGAGGAGGGTCTCGACCTCTCGGTGAACACGTACGAGCAGGGTCAGATCCCGCCCGAGTACTCCTTCGAGCCGAGCGCGGCCGAGGTCCTCGACCTGCTGCTGCCCAAGTACGTGCGCAACCGAATCTTCACGGCGTTGCTCAGCTCGGCGGCCTCCGAGCTCGCGGCCCGCCAGCGGGCGATGAAGTCGGCGACCGACAACGCGACCGAGCTCATCAAGAAGTACCAGCGCCTCGCCAACCAGGCACGCCAGGCCGGCATCACCCAAGAGATCAGCGAAATCGTGGGCGGCGCGAACGCCCTCGCGGACGCCAAGAAGTAACCCCGCCCATTAGGTAAGGAAGTCAACAACCATGACTGCAACCGTCAGTGACAACGCTGTGGCTGCCGAGGCCGCGGGCGGCGTCGGCCGCATCTCGCGCATCATCGGCCCGGTCGTCGACGTGGAGTTCCCCGTCGACGCGATGCCCGAGCAGTACAACCTGCTCACCACCCAGGTGGCCCTCGCCGGCGAGACGAAGAACATCAACCTCGAGGTCGCCCAGCACATCGGCGACAACATGGTTCGTGCCATCTCGCTGCAGCCGACCGACGGTCTCGTGCGCGGCTCGGCCGTTCAGGACACCGGTGGCCCCATCACCGTGCCCGTCGGCGACGTGACCCTCGGCAAGGTCTTCAACACCACCGGCGACTGCATGAACCTCGCCGAGGGCGAGACCCTCGAGGTGAAGGAGCGCTGGGGCATCCACCGCAAGGCGCCCGCGTTCGACCAGCTCGAGAGCAAGACCCAGATGTTCGAGACGGGCATCAAGGTCATCGACCTGCTGACCCCGTACGTCCAGGGTGGCAAGATCGGCCTCTTCGGTGGTGCCGGCGTCGGCAAGACGGTGCTCATCCAGGAGATGATCGCCCGTGTCGCCCGCGACCACGGTGGTGTGTCGGTGTTCGCCGGGGTCGGCGAGCGCACCCGTGAGGGCAACGACCTCATGGTCGAGATGGAGGAGGCCGGCGTCCTCGGCCAGACCTCGCTCGTGTTCGGCCAGATGGACGAGCCGCCGGGCACGCGTCTGCGCGTGGCCCTGTCGGCGCTGACGATGGCGGAGTACTTCCGCGACGTGCAGAAGCAGGACGTCCTGCTCTTCATCGACAACATCTTCCGCTTCACGCAGGCCGGCTCCGAGGTCTCGACCCTCCTCGGCCGTATGCCGTCTGCCGTGGGTTACCAGCCCACCCTCGCCGACGAGATGGGCACGCTCCAGGAGCGGATCACCTCGACGCGTGGACACTCGATCACCTCGATGCAGGCGATCTACGTGCCGGCCGACGACTACACCGACCCGGCCCCGGCCACGACGTTCGCGCACCTCGACGCGACGACCGAGCTCTCGCGTGACATCGCGTCGATGGGTATCTACCCTGCCGTCGACCCGCTGACGTCGACCTCGCGCATCCTCGACCCGCGCTACGTCGCGCCGGACCACTACAGCACCGCGGTGCGGATCCGTTCCATCCTCCAGCGCAACAAGGAGCTGCAGGACATCATCGCGATCCTCGGTGTCGACGAGCTCTCCGAAGAGGACAAGATCCTCGTCAACCGCGCTCGTCGCATCCAGCGGTTCCTGTCGCAGAACACCTACGTCGCCAAGCAGTTCACCGGTATCGAGGGCTCGACCGTGCCGCTGACCGACACGATCGAGGCGTTCACGAAGATCGCTGACGGTGAGTACGACCACGTCGCCGAGCAGGCCTTCTTCATGTGCGGTGGCCTCGACGACGTCGAGCGCCAGTGGGCGGAGATCCAGAAGAACCTCTGACCCGGACCTGACCTGGATGGTCCGTGCGACCCGATGGCGGGGAGGTGCCCGATGGGCCCTCCCCGCTCGTCGTTGGCGGGTGGCGGCGTTCGCCGTTGCCGTCGCGGCCGCGGCGATCTGGCGGGCCCGCTACGGGCTCGACCTCAGTGACAGCTCGCACGCCGTGGAGCTGGCGATGCGGCTCGCGCAGGGTGACGTGCCGTTCCGCGACGAGATGAACCTGCAGGCTCTCGGGGCGTGGCCGGCGGCCCCGTTCACGTGGGTGTGGCTGCACCTCGTGGGACTCGACGGGATCGTGCTCGCGTCACGCGTGTGGTTCGTCGTGGTGTCCGCGGCCGTCGGGGCCGGGGCGTGGCTCGCGCTGCGCCGTGCCTTCGGTCGAGGCACGACTGCCTGCGCGCTTGCCGTGGCGCTCGTCCCCGCCGCCTACAACCAGCAGGTGCTGTCGTACAACACGACGCCGGCGCTCATGTACCTGCTCGCCGCGAGCGCCGGGGTCGGCGCGGTGACCCGGTGTGCGCGCTGTCGGCGGCCGTATGCCGTCCTGGCGGGGGCGGCGGCCGCGCTCGGGGCGGTGAGCCATCCCGTCACGGCACCGGCGGCGGCCGTGCTGCTCGTCCTGCTCGTGACGATGCTGTGGCGGCGCGATTCCGCGGAAGGTCTTCGGCAGGCGCCACCCGGCATACGGGGCAGGCTCGCACGCCGGCCGGGCGTCACCGCCGTGATGGCAGGGGTGGTGGCGGTGGTGCTCGTCGTCGCGGTGCTCTGGGTGGGCGTCTGGGGGCCCGCCAACGTGTCCGAGACGCTGGCCTTCACCGACGCCTACCAGGCCACCCGTCCGAGCCGGACCGACCGGCTCGGCCGGTGGGCGACCCAGCTCGGCGAGGCACTCACCGGTCCGTGGGTGCTCACCGCGATGTGGTTGGGCGTGCTCGCGGCCTTTCCGGCCATGCGCCGCCTGCGCGCGCCGCTGCTCGTCGTCGCCGTCCTGGCCGTCGGGGTGCAGGCGGCGCAGGGAGGTGCGTCAGCGAGCACCTACACCGTCCTGTCGTGGCTCACCCCGCTCGCCGGCAGCGTCGTGGTGGCGGTGCTGGTGCCGGTCCTCGTGGTGGCCTCTGTCCGCGACCGGCGCCCGGTCGGACGCCTCGCGGCGCTGGGCCTCGCACCGACCCTCGTCGGGATGCCTCTCGTGGCGGCCTTCACGTCCTCCGCGCCGGTCTGGGGCGCGACCGGGGCGGCCCTCGCGCCCGGCCTGCTCGCAGCCTCCCTCGGCGCCCTCGTCTGGGTGCGCTCGCGTGCCGGCAAGCTCCTGGTCGCGGCGACGCTGCTGCTCTGCCTCGGCACGCTGCACGTGCTGGGCAGCTACCGCGACGGACCGCCCGGTTCGCTCGTCGTCGCGGCACCCGACGGCGCCTTCGCGGGGCTTCTCACGACGCCGGAGCGTAGCGAGGAGGTCCTGGCCGGCCAGCAGGCGCTGCGGGCCTGCGCGGCTCCTGGAGACGGCGTCCTCGACTACATCCACCCGGCCGCGTTCCTCTACGCCGACGTCCGCTTCGACACGCCCATCGTGTGGATGGACTACTTCGGCTCGACGAGCCGATACGTGCTGGACTGGGTCGAGCGCACCGGCCGCGCGCCGGAGTGCGTGGTCGCCGCCCGTGACTACTGGCCCGGTCACGGTCGCAGCCGCTACATCGCAGGACCGGACCCGCTACGCGACTGGGTCGTCGCGCACTACCGCGTCGTGTCGCAGACCTCGCAGCTCGTGGTCCTGAGGCACACCGGATGAGCAGTGCCGAGCATGTGATGCAGGCCACCGGTGCTGCACCGCCCGAGGGGCATGTGGGTAGGAGCACCGGTGTTGGAACGGATGCAACGACGTCAGCGCCGACGAGACCTTCACGCAACGACAAGGAGAACCGTGAGCACGTCCACCCAGCAGGCCCCCCGCCACCGGGTCGTCGTCATCGGATCGGGGTTCGGCGGACTGTTCAGCACGCAGAAGCTGAAGCGCGCCGACGTCGACGTGACCCTCATCGCCCGCACGACGCACCACCTCTTCCAGCCGCTGCTCTACCAGGTCGCGACCGGCATCCTCTCCGAGGGTGAGATCGCGCCCGCGACGCGTGAGGTGCTGCACCGCCAGGCCAACGCGAAGGTGCTGCTCGGCGACGTCACGGAGATCGACCTCGAGGCTCGCACGGTGACCCACACCGCGGTCGGGCGCACGACGGTCACGCCGTACGACTCGCTCGTCGTGGCGGCCGGGGCGGGGCAGTCCTACTTCGGCAACGACGCGTTCGCCCGGCACGCACCGGGCATGAAGTCGATCGACGACGCCCTCGAGCTGCGCGGCCGGATCTTCGGCTCGTTCGAGCTGGCCGAGCTGGCCTCGACGCCGGCCGAGATCGAGCGGCTCACGACGTTCGTCGTCGTCGGCGCCGGCCCGACCGGTGTCGAGATGGCCGGGCAGATCTCCGAGCTCGCGCGCCGCACGCTCAAGCGGGACTTCCGC
The DNA here is from genome assembly GCF_042666095.1 of Terrabacter sp. GCM10028922. Classification (NCBI taxonomy): domain Bacteria; kingdom Bacillati; phylum Actinomycetota; class Actinomycetes; order Micrococcales; family Intrasporangiaceae; genus Terrabacter; species Terrabacter sp. GCM10028922. Next base: position 20,971 of record NZ_JBHTFG010000016.1, read on the forward strand.
CGCATCGACCCGACGACCGCACGCGTCATCCTGCTCGACGCGGCTCCTGCGGTGCTCGGCTCGTTCGGCGAGAAGCTCGGCGACCGCGCGGTGCGCCGGCTCACCGAGATGGGCGTCGAGGTTCGCCTCGGTGCGAAGGTCGTCGACGTCGACTCGACCGGCATCGAGGTCGAGCACGGCGACGGCACCCGCGAGCGCATCGAGTCGGTGTGCAAGGTGTGGGCCGCGGGTGTCAGCGCCTCGCCGCTCGGCCGCCAGCTCGCCGAGCAGTCCGGGGCGACGCTCGACCGGGCCGGGCGCGTCGAGGTGCGCGACGACCTCACTCTCCCGGGCCACCCCGAGGTCTTCGTGGTCGGCGACATGATGTCTCTCAAGGGGCTCCCGGGTGTCGCTCAGGTCGCGATCCAGGGCGGGCGCTACGCCGCCGAGCAGATCCAGCGGCGCCTCGAGGGCAAGGAGCCTACGGGCCCGTTCGAGTACTTCGACAAGGGTTCGATGGCGACCATCTCGCGCTTCTCGGCCGTCGCGTCGGTCGGCAAGGCGCAGTTCAGCGGGTTCTTCGCATGGATCCTGTGGCTCGCCGTCCACCTCGTCTACATCATCGGCTTCAAGCACCGCATCACGACGTTGCTCCACTGGGTCGTGACGTTCATCGGGCGTGGGCGCTCGGAGCGGGTCGTGACCCAGCAGCAGGTCTTCGCGCGGCAGGCCATCGCCGACCTCGGCGACGGGTACAACCCGGAGCTGCCGCGCCTCGCCAAGGACCGTCCGCACGAGCAGCCCACCGCCGACTCCACGGTCGAGGCCGCCGTAGAGCCGTCCGTCGAGCCCACCGACGGCGCTCAGAGCCGGTCGCGCGTCGACTGAGCGCGGCGACGACCCGCGACGACGACCGGAGTGATCCGAAGCATCGCTGGGCCGGCTCCCGCACGAGGGAGCCGGCCCAGCGGCATACGTTCTCGGGGCGCCCGCGAACGCGGGAGCCGGCTCAGGGGACGAGGCGCTCCACTGCCGCACCGAGGCGCGGGAGGGCGGCCACGACGTGCTCCTTTGCCTTTCCGCGCAGCGTGCCGTAGACCTTGGCGGCCGAGCCGTGCGAGGTGTTCGCGGCCTTCGCGTCGGTGACGGCGAGCAGAGCGTCCGCAGCCGCGTCCGGCTGGGCCGCGAGGTGCGCGCCGAACGGCTGGTCGCCCTTCGTGGCCCAGAACGGGTCGAGGGCGTTGGCGAACTGGGGGAGCAGGCGGTCGGTGGCGCTCGAGACGAAGCTGCCGCCGAGCTTCTTTGCGGCGGCGTACCCGGCCTTGACGGCGGCGCCGCCGAAGCCGGACTTGTCGGCGACCTCGGCATCGATGACATCGGTCAGGGTCTCGACCGCCACCGGGCGGCGGGAGGGCTCGAGGAGGGCGTCGGACACTGCAGTGCTCATGGATCGGACTCCTGTGGAGGATTGGGAATCGGCGCGAGAGGCGAGCGCCACCTCGCGTACGGAGCATCCTCGCAGAGGCACTAAACTGCACAGCACACCCCCACGATCCGGAGGAAACGTGAGTTCGCTCAAGGTTGAGATGGTTGCCGCCGACCGCAAGGTCTGGGAGGGCGAGGCCAAGTTCGTACGCGCCCGGTCCATCTCGGGCGAGCTGGGCATCCTGCCCGGCCACACCCCCCTCCTCGGTGTCCTCGTCGAGGGCGAGGTGGCCATCGAGTCCCTCGAGGGTGACCGACGCACCGTGGTGGTCGACGGCGGCTTCCTCTCGGTCGACTCCGACGTCGTCACGATCGTCGCCGAGCACGTCGACGCGTCCTCGCTCCAGACGAGCAACTGAGGCCGCCGCGTGCCATCCGTTCTCGTCTCCACCGAGATCGTGATCGGCACGCTCCTGGTCATCGCGGTGGTCGTCCTCGCGACGACCTACCTGCGCCGTCGTTACATCGCCAAGGGCCTGCCCCTGACGCTGTGTGGCCTGCGCCAGTCGGACGGCGACCGCTGGCGCCTCGGCCTCATCCGGTTCGGTGACAACGCCCTCGAGTGGTACTCCCTCGGGGGCGTCTCGGTGCGCCCGAAGCACCGGTGGCTGCGCCAGCGCATGCTCCTGCAGGCGCCGGACCGGCTCCGTGGCGACGACTCCATCCCGCTGCTCCCCGATGCGAGCCGCGTGCCGTGCACCGACGGCGACAGCGACTTCGAGCTCGCTCTCCAGGGCCCTGCCTACACGGCACTGCGGTCCTGGCAGGAGGCTGCACCCCCGGGGTACAACGTCAACGTCGCCTGAGGCCCGGCTCCGACTGTTCCCTGCACGCACACGGCGCCCGGCCCCAGATCGCGCGCAATCAGGCGCGCTTCTTGCGTTCCGGCTTCTCCACGCGGCCGCCGCCGGGCTGCCAGAGCACGTCGCCGCCGATGGGCTTGTTCGCGATGCGGGCGAGGATGAAGAGCAGGTCCGACAGGCGGTTGAGGTACTTCGCCGTCAGCACGTTGACACCGCCGACGCCCGCGGTGTCCTCCGGGCCCGGCTCGGTGCCGTGGTGCTCCACCGCTGCCCAGGCGGACCGCTCCGCGCGGCGTACGACGGTCGTCGCGAGGTGCAGGTGGGCCGAGCCCACAGTGCCGCCGGGCAGGATGAACGAGCGGAGCTTCTCGACCTGGCCGAGGTAGTGGTCGCAGTCGACCTCGAGGTCGTCGATCCACGGCTGCTCGACCCGCAACGGCGGGTAGTCGTAGCTCGCGCGCAGCGGGGTCGAGAGGTCCGCGCCGACGTCGAAGAGCTCGTTCTGGACGCGCTGGAGCGTGGCACGCACCTCGTCCGGCAGGTCACCCGCGGCCACCGCGATGCCGATGGCGGCGTTGGCCTCGTTGGTGTCGGCGTACGCGTGCAGCCGGGGGTCGTTCTTGCTCACCCTCGAGAAGTCGCCGAGGCTCGTCGAGCCGTCGTCGCCGGTGCGCGTGTAGATCCGCGTCAGGTTGACCATGGGGCCACTCTCTCACCCGTGACGGGCCGTCGACGGCCGGGCCGGCCCCGATAGGGTTCGGTGGGTGAGAGAGCGATTCCGGGTCGTCGGCGGTGCCCACCTCGTGGGCGAGGTGTCCGTCGTCGGCGCCAAGAACAGCGCCCTCAAGCTCATGGCTGTTGCGCTGCTCGGTGTCGGCCGTACGACGCTGACGAACGTCCCGGCGATCGCCGACGTCAGCATCATGGCTGAGCTGCTGCGCCGGCTCGGGGTCGACGTCCACTATGACGCCGACGGGGGCACCGTCGTGCTCGACGTGCCGGAGCGCCTCGGTCACCGTGCCGACTACGAGCTGGTCCGGGCGCTGCGGGCCTCGATCTCGGTCCTCGGCCCCCTCGTCGCGCGGATGGGGGAGGCCGACGTGGCCGTCCCGGGCGGAGACGCCATCGGGTCTCGCGGCCTCGACCTGCACGCGGCAGGTCTCGAGGCGCTCGGCGCAGAGGTGCACGTGACGCACGGCTACCTCGTGGCCACCGCGCGCGACGGCCTGCACGGCGCCGACATCAGGCTCGACTTCCCGAGTGTCGGAGCGACGGAGAACATCCTCACGGCATCCGTCCTGGCGCGCGGCACGACGACGATCGACAACGTCGCCAAGGAGCCCGAGATCGTCGACATCGCCGAGATGCTCGGGTCCATGGGCGCCCGCATCGAGGGGGCGGGGACGTCGCGGATCACGGTGCATGGCGTCGACGCCATGTCACCGTGCGAGCACGCTGTCGTGCCCGACCGGATCGCCGCCGGTACGTGGGCCTTCGCGGCCGCGACGACCCGTGGCGACATCGAGGTCGTCGGCGGCGTCGCCGCGCACCTGCGTGCGCCCCTCGGCGCCCTCGAGGAGGCGGGCTGCCACGTCGAGGTGACCGACCGCGGCTTCCGGGTCGTGGCCCTCGATCGACGGCCGCGGGCGTTCGACGTCGCGACGCTGCCCTACCCGGGCTTCCCGACCGACCTGCAGCCGTTCGCCCTGACCTACAACTCCGTCGCCGACGGTTCGGCGATGGTCACCGAGAACCTCTTCGAGGCGCGCTTCCGCACTGTCCAGGAGCTCGCCCGGCTCGGGGCCGACGCGCAGATCGACGGTCACCACGTCATGACCCACGGCGTACCCATCCTGTCGGGCGCCCCCGTCGAGAGCAGCGACATCCGCTCGGGGGCCGCGCTCGTCATCGCCGGACTCGTCGCCGAGGGCGACACGCTCGTCAGCGGCGTCCACCACATCGATCGGGGTTACCCCCGTTTCGAACGGGCCCTGCGCGGTCTCGGTGCCGACGTCACGCGTGAGCCTGACGACGCCCCCTTCGCCGAGTGACCGGCGCCGCGGGGCCTCTGCGGCTCCGCGGCCGTCCGCTTTGTCCGGACCTGCCCGACCTGGCACGGAACTCAGCGACGTTCTTCGCTCCATGTTCGTATTTTCTTGACTACTTCTTGACTCCTAGGGGCAACGTTTTCGAGGCCTGGGGCGTCATCATGGGTGACGGCACAGCGTTGAGAGGGGTCTACATGACGCTGAACACCCACCGAAGGGGTCCGGTCCAGGTGCTCGACGCGCCCGACGGCCACGATGTCATCATCGAGGGCCGTCTCGACGTCCACACGGTGCCCGACATCCGCGACGCGATCCACGCGGTCATCATCCAGGGGCCGGGTGAGCTGCGTCTGCACGTCGGCGGCGCCGAGATCGGCGACGCCACGGGCCTCGGCGTCATCGTGCACCTGCACCGGCGGGCGACGCGGGCCGAGCGCCGGTTGCTCCTCGTCGACGCGAGCGACCGGACGACCCGCCTGCTCCGCGGCTGTCGCCTCGAACGCATCCTCGCCCCGAGCCACACCGCCGTCACTGTGGCGCCTCTCACCGCCTGAGCGACTCCCCGGCGCACGACCCCGCCGCTACCGTCGAGCCATGTCTTCGACGGAGAGCACGCCGCCCTCGGCCGCCCGGGTGACGCCCGACCGCCCATGGGTGATGCGGACGTATGCCGGCCACTCGAGCGCCGCTGCGAGCAACGAGCTCTACCGCCGCAACCTCGCCAAGGGCCAGACCGGCCTCTCCGTCGCCTTCGACCTGCCGACGCAGACCGGCTACGACCCCGACCACGTCCTGTCCCGGGGCGAGGTCGGCAAGGTCGGCGTGCCGATCAGCCACATCGGCGACATGACCGCCCTCTTCGAGGCGATCCCGCTGCGCGAGATGAACACGTCGATGACGATCAACGCGACCGCCATGTGGCTGCTCTCGCTCTACCAGGTGGCGGCCGAGCGTCAGGCGGAGACCGCCGGCGAGGATCCGGCCGAGTGGGTGCACGCGCTCGCCGGCACGACGCAGAACGACATCATCAAGGAGTACCTCTCGCGCGGGACCTACGTCTTCCCGCCGGGCCCGTCGCTGCGGCTCATCACCGACATGGTGGCCTACACGGTGCGTGAGATCCCGAAGTGGAACCCCATCAACATCTGCAGCTACCACCTGCAGGAGGCCGGGGCGACTCCCGTCCAGGAGATCGCGTACGCCATGTCGACGGCCGTGGCGGTGCTCGACGCGGTGCGCGACTCGGGGCAGGTGCCGGCCGAGGAGTTCGCGAGCGTCGTCGCCCGGATCTCCTTCTTCGTCAACGCGGGCGTGCGGTTCGTCGAGGAGATGTGCAAGATGCGCGCGTTCGTCCAGCTTTGGGACGAGCTGACCCACGAGCGCTACGGCGTCACCGACGCGAAGGCTCGGCGCTTCCGCTACGGAGTCCAGGTCAACAGCCTCGGGCTGACCGAGGCCCAGCCGGAGAACAACGTCCAGCGCATCGTCCTCGAGATGCTCGCTGTGACCCTCTCCAAGGACGCGCGGGCGCGGGCGATCCAGCTCCCGGCGTGGAACGAGGCGCTCGGGCTGCCGCGGCCGTGGGACCAGCAGTGGAGCCTGCGCATGCAGCAGGTGCTCGCCTACGAGTCCGACCTGCTCGAGTACGACGACCTGTTCACCGGCTCGGTGGTGGTCGAGGGCAAGGTCGCCGACCTCGTCGCCGGGGCCAAGGCCGAGATGGCGCGCGTCGAGGAGATGGGCGGCGCCGTCGCGGCCGTCGAGTCCGGCTACATGAAGTCGGCCCTCGTCGCCTCCCACGCGGAGCGCCGCCGCCGCATCGAGGCGGGTGAGTCGGTCGTCGTGGGCCTCAACCGGTTCGAGACGACCGAGCCGAACCCCCTGACGGCAGACCTCGACACCGCCATCCAGACGGTCGAGGCCAACGTGGAGCGGCACGCCTCCGAGGCCGTACGCGCGTGGCGGGACGCGCGTGACGCGGACCCCGAGCGGCGGGCCCGGGCGGTCGCCGCGCAGGAGCGCCTGCGGACCGACGCGGCATCCGGCGCCAACCTCATGGCCGCCTCGCTCGAGTGCGCCCGGGCCGACGTGACGACGGGGGAGTGGGCGGCCGCACTGCGCGAGCAGTTCGGTGAGTACCGCGCCCCGACAGGAGTTTCGGGCTCCGTCGGCGTGGGGTCGAGCGAGCCGGGTGACGCCCTGTGGCGGGTCCGGCAGCTCGTGGCACGCACAGGAGAGGAGCTCGGCGAGAAGCTGAGGGTCCTCGTCGGCAAGCCCGGGCTCGACGGCCACAGCAACGGCGCCGAGCAGGTGGCCGTGCGCGCCCGCGACGCAGGCTTCGAGGTCGTCTACCAGGGCATCCGTCTGACGCCGGCCCAGATCGTGGCGGCTGCCGTGGCCGAGGACGTGCACCTCGTCGGGCTCTCCATCCTCAGCGGCTCGCACATGGAGCTCGTGCCCGAGGTGCTGCGAGGGCTCGAGGAGGCCGGCGCGGGCGACGTGCCCGTCATCGTCGGCGGCATCATCCCCGAGTCCGACGCCGCGGCCCTTCGCGCGGCGGGTGTCGCGATGGTCTTCACTCCCAAGGACTTCGGGCTCAACGACATCATGGGCGAGATGGTGGGCGTCATCCGCTCGGCTCGCGGCCTCGCACCGCTCGAGCCCACCCCCGCCTGACTGGCGTAGCGTCGGGCCATGAGCGACCTCCAGTGCGCCGCGCGGATCATCGTCGTCAACCCACCGGGCCTGGCCGATGTCGCGTGGCTCGCCTCCGCGATCCACCTCGAGAAGGTCCAGGCCGTGTACGCCGCCGACGACGTCCCCGACAGCGGTCCCGTCGAGTCGCTGGCTGACGACCTGGGCGTGCCCTCCCACCTCGGCCACGGCGACCTCCACGACGGCTCGACGGGATTCGGCGAGCTCGTCGACCGTCACCGCGGCGAGACCGTCGTCGTCGTCCGCGGCGGGGTGGCCGCCGACCCCGTCCTGCTCCTCGTCGACGCCGACGGCAGCACCGAGCAGCCGATCGACGGCCTGGCGTGATGGCGGGCGCGTCGACGGCGGACGTCGTCGTGTCCGAGCTCGAGGCCGAGCGCAGCGACGAGGCGCTCGCCTCCGTCCGCAAGCGGATCGAGCCGGACGAGGAGGCCATCGGCGTGCGGATGGGCACGCTCTTCGCGATCGCCAGGCGTCACACCGACATGCCCCTGTCGGAGGTCGAGCGACTCCTCGACCATCCCGCCTACGAGCCGCGCCTGGCGGCCTTCTGCGTGCTCGACTTCAAGGCCAGACGCAAGCGCACCGGCGACCACGAGCGGGGCACGCTGGCGCGCACCTACCTCGGGCACCACGACCGGGTCACGACGTGGGACATGGTGGACCGGGCCGCGCCGCGCGTCGTCGGTCTCTGGCTCCTCGGGCGCGACAAGCAGATCCTGCGCGACCTCGCCGCGTCGTCGGACCCTCTGCGCCGGCGCACCGCGATGACGGCGCCGCTCGGCTTCCTCGGCGCCGACGACGTGGAGGCCGGCTGGGAGCTCGCCGCGCTGCTGGCGACCGATCGCGACCCGCTGGTGCACAAGCCGGTCGGCATCTTCGCCAAGCACGCGGGTGAGCGCGACCGGGACCGGCTCGTCGCCTTCCTCGAGCAGCACGCCGACGAGATGCCCCGAGTCGCAGTCCGGCTCGCCGTCGACAAGCTTCCGGCCGAGCTGCGCTCGCGCTGGGTCCGAGCCTGACGACGGGCCCGGCCACACGGCATACGGGCTCGGGGCAACGGCCTCAGAAGAGGCGCGACTCCGCGTCGTCGATGCCCTTCAGGGCGTCGTAGTCGAGGACGACGCAGCGTATGCCGCGGTCCTCGGCGAGCGTGCGGGCCTGCGGCTTGATCTGCTGAGCGGCGAAGACTCCGGTGACCGGCGCCAGATGCGGGTCGCGGTTCATCAGCTCGAGGTAGCGGGTGAGCTGCTCGACGCCGTCGATCTCGCCCCGGCGCTTGATCTCGACCGCCACGCTCGTGCCCGCCGAGTCCTTGGCGAGGATGTCGACCGGTCCGATGGCGGTCATGTACTCGCGCCGCACGAGCGACCACCCGTGGCCGAGGGTGTGGATGTGCTCGGCGAGCAGTCTCTGCAGGTGCGCCTCGACCCCGTCCTTGACGAGCCCCGGGTCGACACCCAGCTCGTGCGCGGAGTCGTGGAGGACCTCGTGGAGCGAGACCGTCAGGCGGTCCTCGCTCTTGGCGTGCTGGACCCGCCAGACGGCGACGATGCCGTCGGCGGCCTGCGCCTCGTCGGGCTCGACCTCGGCCATCGTGCACGGCGGCGACATCCAGTTGAGCGGCTTGTAGGAGCCGCCGTCGCTGTGGACGAGCACCGAGCCGTCGGCCTTGACGACGAGCAACCGGGTCGCGAGCGGGAGGTGGGCGGTCAGCCGACCGTCGTAGTCGACGCTGCACCGGGCAATGACGAGACGCACCGGACCACCCTAGAGGAGGTCCCGGCCGACCGCGTGGGCAGCGTCACGCCGCCGGCGGGTGTGGGCGGCATCCCGGCTCTGGGAGACTCCACCCATGGCTCGTGAGTTCACCAAGGTTGGCGTCATCGGACTCGGCACCATGGGTGCCGGCATCGTCGAGGTCTTCGCACGCAACGGCATCGACGTCGTCGCGGTCGAGGTCACCGACGAGGCGGTAGAGAAGGGCAAGGGCGTCCTGCAGCACTCGACCGACCGGGCCGTCTCGCGCGGCAAGCTGACGGTCGAGGAGCAGGCGACGCTCCACTCGCGCGTCCAGTTCACCAGCGACATGGCCGACCTCAAGGAGTGCCAGCTCGTCGTCGAGGCGGTGCCCGAGCACCTCGACCTCAAGAAGGAGATCTTCGCGAGGCTCGACACGATCGTCGCCGACGACGCGATCCTCGCGACGAACACCTCGAGCCTCCCGGTCACCGAGATCGCCGTGGCGACGCTCAACCCCAAGCGTGTCGTCGGCATGCACTTCTTCAACCCGGCCCCCGTGCTCCAGTTCGTCGAGGTCATCAAGACCGTCATCACGAGCGACGAGATCTTCGAGGACGTCAAGGCGCTCGCCGAGCGGCTCGGCAAGAAGCCGGTCATCGTGGGCGACAAGGCCGGCTTCATCGCCAACGCGCTGCTCTTCGGCTACCTCAACCACGCCGTGTCGATGTACGAGAGCCGTTACGCGACGCGCGAGGACATCGACGCCGCGATGCGCCTCGGCTGCGGCTACCCGATGGGTCCGCTCGCGCTCATGGACCTCATCGGCCTCGACACCGCCTACGAGATCCTCGACACGATGTACAAGCAGGGGCGTGACCGCCTCCACGCGCCGAGCCCCATCATCAAGCAGATGGTCAGCGCCGGGCTCAAGGGCCGCAAGAGCGGCCGCGGCTTCTACACGTATGCCGCCCCGGGCAGCTCGGAGGTCGTCGACGACGCGTTGACGCCGAAGGCAACGGCCGAGACCGCAGCGGGGGTCCGCCCGATCCGCACCGTGGGTGTCGTCGGGTCGGGCACCATGGCGACCGGCATGGTGGAGGTCTTCGCCAAGGCCGGCCTCGATGTCACGGTGGTGGCCCGCTCGCAGGCCAAGGTCGACGCCGTCACCGCCGCCGTCGCCAAGAGCCTCGAGAAGGCCGTCCAGCGCGGCAAGGCCACCGAAGACGAGCGTGACGCCGCCCTCGCCCGCGTGCGCGGCACGACGCGACTCGACGACCTCGCCCACGTCGACCTCGTCGTCGAGGCCGTGGTCGAGGACCTCACCGTCAAGCGCGCCCTCTTCGAGAACCTCGACGAGATCTGCCGCCCCGGCGCGATCCTCGCCACGACGACGAGCTCGCTGCCCGTCGTCGAGTGCGCGGCCGCGACGAAGCGGCCGCAAGACGTCATCGGCATGCACTTCTTCAACCCGGCCCAGGTCATGAAGCTCGTCGAGGTCGTCCACACGGTCTCCACCGGCGACGACGTCGTCGCGACGGTGCAGCAGCTCTGCGCGAGCATCGGCAAGCACGCCGTGACCTGCGGTGACCGCGCCGGGTTCATCGTCAACGCGCTGCTCTTCCCGTACCTCAACGATGCCGTGAAGATGCTCGAGGCCAACTACTCGACGGCCGACGACATCGACACCGCGATGAAGACGGGCTGTGGCCTGCCGATGGGTCCCTTCGAGCTGCTCGACGTCGTCGGCCTCGACGTGTCGCTCGCGATCGAGCGCGAGCTCTACCTCGAGTTCCGCGAGCGCGGCTACGCGCCGGCGCCCCTCCTCGAGCACCTCGTCACCGCCGGCTACCTCGGGCGCAAGACGGGGCGTGGGTTCCGCACGTACGCCTGACGCCTACGCTGAGGGCATGCCCTCGCGCCGACGTCCCAGCAAGCACGCGCGTGGGCACGTGCCGCTCGACGTGACCCGGATCCAGGGCGGGACGACGCGTGAAGAGGCGTATGCCGGCACGCGCTGGACCGTGCGCTCCGTCAGCGGCGCGTCCGCCACCCGGCCGTACCTCTGCCCCGGCTGCCAGCAGGACGTGCCTCCCGGCGTGCCGCACGTCGTCGTGTGGCCGGCCGAGGGCGTGGGGGGTGTCGGCGACCGGCGCCACTGGCACACGGGGTGCTGGCAGCGGCGCGATGCGAGGCCGCCGAGCAACGCGTACCGCTGACCGGTCCCAGCTGCCGCTCGGCTCCCGGTTCGATGTGTTCGGTGGTCACCGGTGACCACCGAACACATCGAACGGGATCAGGCGCGGGAGGCGACCCGCCGCTAGTGACGGCGCTGGCGGGGCACCAGCACCTCCTCGTAGAGCAGCAGCGCGCCGGCCGCGAAGGGGATCGCGAGGAGTGCACCGAGGATCCCGAGCAGGGTGCCGCCCGCCAGCGCGGCCACCACGGTCACCGCGCCCGGCACCGCTACGGTGCGCTGCATGATCCGCGGCATGACGGCGTAGTTCTCGAGCTGCTGGTAGACGATGAAGTAGATGATGACGATGAGAGCCTTCTGGGGCTCGTCGAAGAACGCCACGACGGCCACGACCGACGCACCGAGGGTCGCTCCGACCATCGGGACGAGTCCGAGGAAGCCGACCGCGACCGCCAGGACGGCCGCGAACCTCAGCCCGATCAGGCTCATCATGATCCACGCGAAGAAGGCGTTGATCGCGGCGACCGCGACCTGGCCGATCGCGTACGAGCCGACCCGGCGCATGACCTCCTCCGAGAGCGAGACCGTGCGCGGGCGGCGGCTCGCCGGGACGAGCGCGTAGGCGGCCTGCTTGACCGCAGGCAGGGATGCGAGGAAGTAGAGCGTGAGCACGAGGACGGTCAGCACGCTGAAGACACCGGAGGCGATGACCTTGCCGGCGTCGAGGACACCGCCGAAGACGCCGGCCCAGAGGTTGCCGTCGGCGACGCGCCTGCCCACCTCCTCCTGGATGCGCTGGACGAGCTGGTAGCGGTGGTCGACGTCCTGCACCCAGGGGTTGGCCAGCAGGTCGTCGAACATCCGCGGGGCGTTCGTGGCGAGCTCGCTGCCCTGCTGCGCGACCGGCGGGATGACGACCCAGCCCACGAGGGTGAAGACGGCGAGCACGCCGAAGAAGACGGCCGTGACGGCCCACCCGCGACGTAGGTTCCTCGCCGTCAGTGCCTCGACGAGGGGGTTGAGCGCGAGCGTGAGGAAGAACGAGATGACGAGCAGCGTGATGACGGTGCCGAGCCGCCCCACCGCCTGGACGACGGCGTAGGCCGTGAGGACGCCGACCGCCCCGACGAAGCCGACGTAGAACGGCGACTGCCGGTTGAACGGTGTGCCGCTCGGGCCGAAGTCGCGGCGGGTGCTCTTGGCGCGCTTGCTGCCTCCGGTTCCGGCGTCGCCGCCGGTGGTGGAGGGGCCGTCGTCCGCGGCAGCGCTGCCGCGGCCTGCTCCCGCGGCGTACCCGCCGGGCAGCGTGCTCATGAGCAGGTCGTGCTCGAGCTGCTCGTCGACCGTCTCCGGCGAGGTGCCGTAGGCCGCCCGGGAGGACTGGTCGTCGAAGCCGAGGTCGCGTGCCCGGAACTCGTCCATGCGGGCGCGCTGGACGCGGCGGTAGCGCGTCCACCGTCCCCAGATGCTCACCCTCGGGAGCCTACGTCAGGGCCATCGTCACCCCCGGATGGTGCACGGCGCGTGTCAACGTCGTCCGTATGCCGCGTGGCGGGACCCGCGCCTGGGGCGGGACCCGCGACACCGCATACGGGGCTACTGGTTGGCGAAGCGGTTGATGGCGGCCTCGAACCCGGCTCGCTTGTCGGGGTTCGTGACGCCGAGGCCCGCCTCGGGCGCGAGGGTGAGGACGCCGACCTTGCCCTGGTGGGCGTTCTGGTGGACGTCGAGGGCCGCCTGGCCGACCTCCTCGAGCGAGTAGGTCTTGCTCAGGGTCGGGTGGATGAGGCCGCGGTTGATGAGCTCGTTGGCCTCCCACGCCTCGCGGTAGTTGGCGAAGTGCGAGCTGACGATGCGCTTGAGGTTCATCCAGAGGTAGCGGTTGTCGTACTCGTGCATGTAGCCGGAGGTCGAGGCGCACGTGACGATCGTGCCGCCCTTGCGGGCGACGTAGACGCTGGCCCCGAAGGTCTCGCGGCCGGGGTGCTCGAAGACGATGTCGACGTCGTAGCCGCCGGTCAGCTCGCGGATCTTCTTGCCGAGGCGCTGCCACTCCCTGGGGTTCTGCTCGGTGCCCTGCTCGTTCCAGAAGCGGTAGCCCTCGGCGTTGCGGTCGATGATCAGCTCGGCGCCCATGGCGCGGCAGATGGCGGCCTTCTCGGGGGAGGAGACGACACAGATCGGGGTCGCGCCGCCGGCGAGCGCCATCTGCGTGGCGTAGGAGCCGAGGCCCCCGGAGGCGCCCCAGACGAGGACGCGGTCGCCGAGCTTCATCGCGGCGCCGTTCTTGGAGATGAGCTGCCGGTAGGCCGTCGAGTTGACCAGCCCGGGGGAGGCGGCCTCCTCCCAGGTCAGGTGGCCCGGCTTGGGCATGAGCTGGTTGGCCTTGACGATCGCGAGCTCGGCCAGGCCGCCGAAGTTCGTCTCGAAGCCCCAGATGCGCTGCTGCGGGTCGAGCATCGTGTCGTCGTGGCCCTCGGCGTCCTCGAGCTCGACGGAGAGGCAGTGCGCCACGACCTCGGTGCCGGGCTTCCACTTCGTGACGCCCGGGCCCGTGCGCAGGATGACGCCCGCGAGGTCGGAGCCGACGACGTGGTACGGCAGGTCGTGGCGCTTGGCGAACTCCGACATGCGCCCATAGCGCTCCAGGAAGCCGAACGTCGGGACCGGCTCGAAGATGGAGGTCCACACGGTGTTGTAGTTGATGGCGCTGGCCATGACCGCGACGAGCGCCTCGCCGGGCGCGAGCTCGGGCACCGGCACGTCGTCGATGTGCAGGGACTTGCGCGGGTCCTTGTCGCGCGTGGTGATGCTCTCGAACATGCCGACCTCGTCCTTGTGGACGGTCGCCCCGCGGTAGCTCTCGGGGATCTCGATGTTCGCGTAGGTCTCCTGGGCGCGGTCGCCGGAGAGGATGGCGTCGCGGATGGCCTGCATTGGAAGGTCCTTACGTCGCAGCGTCATTGGTGGATCGAGGCAGTGCGGTGTGCACCCGAACGTAGCGAGACGTGACCGGCGGGTAGCCGCGTCTGAGACCGCCACCACAGGTGACCTGGGTCACGGGGCTCCAGCATCGCGTCACGTCCGGGAGAGGTCAGTGGTGGGCGTCGGCCGGCTCGACGAGCTCGACGAGGACGCCACCGGCGTCCTTCGGGTGGATGAAGTTGACGCGGCTGTTGCTCGTGCCCCGCTTCGGGGTGTCGTAGAGCAGGCGCAGGCCGCGCTCGCGCAGCGTCGCGCAGACGGCGTCGATGTCGGTCACGCGGTACGCGAGCTGCTGCATGCCGGGGCCGCTGCGGTCGAGGAACTTCGCGATCGTCGAGTCCGGCGAGAGCGGCGCGAGCAGCTGGATGCACGACCCGGAGTCGCCCACGCCCATCATCGCCTCGCGCACGCCCTGCTCCTCGTTCGTCTCCTCGTGGAGCATCGCCATGCCGTACGTCTCGCGGTAGAAGGCGATGGCCGCGTCGAGGTCGGGCACCGCGATGCCGACGTGGTCGATGTGGGTGAAGAGGGGGTCGGGAGTCGCGCTCATGGTCCCAACGTAGGGCCACGCGGCATACGGACGCCGTGTGCCGTGTGCGCTTGGTCATGCCCGGACAGGCCCCTCGGGGCCCGCGGCTACAGTGAGAATGACATCCCCAATGACGTCGGAAGAGGCTTCACCCATGACTGCTGACCGTCCCACCTCCGTGATCGTCGCCGGTGCCCGGACCCCCATGGGTCGGCTGCTCGGCTCGCTCAAGGACTTCTCCGGATCGGACCTCGGTGGCATCGCCATCAAGGGCGCTCTCGAGAAGGCGGGCGTGGCCCCCGAGCAGGTCGAGTACGTCATCATGGGCCAGGTCCTCCAGGCCGGTGCCGGCCAGATCCCCGCCCGTCAGGCCGCCCACGCCGCCGGTGTGCCGATGACCGTCCCCGCCGTGACCATCAACAAGGTCTGCCTCTCGGGCATCAACGCCATCGCCATGGCCGACCAGCTGATCCGGGCGGGCGAGTTCGAGGTCGTCGTCGCCGGCGGCCAGGAGTCGATGACCAACGCCCCGCACCTGATGACGAAGTCCCGCGAGGGCTACAAGTACGGCGACGTGACGGTGCGCGACCACATGGCCTTCGACGGGCTGTGGGACGCCTTCACCGACCAGGCCATGGGGCTGCTCACCGAGCAGGCCAACACCGGCGACCAGGCGTTCACGCGCGAGGAGCAGGACGAGTTCTCCGCGCGCAGCCACCAGCTCGCCGCGAAGGCCTGGAAGGACGGCCTCTTCGACGACGAGGTCGTCGGCGTCTCGATCCCGCAGCGCAAGGGCGACCCGATCGAGTTCAAGTCCGACGAGGGCATCCGCGCCGACACGACGGCCGCCTCGCTCGCGGGCCTGCGCCCGGCCTTCAGCAAGGACGGCACGATCACGGCCGGCTCCGCCTCGCAGATCTCCGACGGCGCCGCCGCCGTGGTCGTCATGAGCAAGGCGAAGGCCGAGGAGCTCGGCCTCTCGTGGATCGCCGAGATCGGCGCCCACGGCGTGGTCGCCGGCCCCGACTCGACCCTGCAGCAGCAGCCGGCCCGTGCCATCGCACGCGCCTGCGAGAAGGAGGGCATCACGCCCGCCGACCTCGACCTCGTGGAGATCAACGAAGCCTTCGCCGCCGTCGGCCTGGCCTCGGCCAAGGAGCTCGGCATCGACGTCGAGAAGGTCAACGTCAACGGTGGTGCCATTGCCCTGGGCCACCCGATCGGCATGTCCGGCGCCCGCATCGCCCTGCACCTCGCGCTCGAGCTGAAGCGCCGCGGTGGCGGCGTCGGCGCAGCCGCCCTCTGCGGTGGTGGCGGCCAGGGCGACGCCCTCATCGTCCGCGTGCCCGCCTCCGCCTGATCGAGCGAGCACCGCACCGCGTGGCGCGCCGATCCGTCGACGTCCCCGCCCTGGTCGAGTCGGCCAGGGCGGGTGCGCCGCGTGCCGTCGCACGTCTCATCTCGCTCGTCGAGGACGGCCACGAGACCCTGCGCGAGGTCATGGCCGCCCTGGCCCCCCATGCGGGATCGGCCTGGGTCATCGGACTGACCGGCTCACCCGGCGTGGGCAAGTCGACGACGACGACCGCCCTCGTCGGCGCCTTCCGGCAGCGGGGCCTGCGCGTGGGCGTGCTCGCCGTCGACCCGTCGTCGCCCTTCTCCGGCGGGGCCCTGCTCGGTGACCGCATACGGATGCAGGACCACGCCCTCGACCCCGAGGTGTACATCCGCTCGATGGCCTCGCGCGGACACCTCGGTGGCCTTTCCTGGACCACCCCTCAGGCCATCCGCGTGCTCGACGCCGCCGGCTGCGACGTCGTCCTCGTCGAGACGGTCGGCGTCGGTCAGTCCGAGGTCGAGATCGCCGGGCTCGCCGACACGTCCGTCGTCCTGCTCGCACCGGGGATGGGCGACGGCATCCAGGCGGCGAAGGCAGGCATCCTCGAGATCGGCGACGTCTTCGTCGTCAACAAGGCCGACCGCGACGGTGCCGACGCGACGGTGCGCGACCTGCGGCACATGATCTCGCTCGGCGACCGCAGCGAGCCGGGTCTCTGGCGTCCCCCCGTCGTGAAGACGATCGCCGCGCAGAAGGTCGGCATCGACGAGGTGATGGAGGCGCTCGACAAGCACCGGGCCAGCGCCTCGGGCAACGGTGAGCTCGCCCGGCGCCGCGAGCGTCGTGCTGCCGACGAGATCGAGTCGATCGCGCTCGCCGCCCTGCGCTCGCGGTTCGGCACCCTGGGCGGGCGTGAGGGGCTCAGCGCGCTGGCGCGTGAGGTGGTCGACGGCACCCTCGACCCGTATGCCGCCGCCGACCGTCTCGTCGAGACCCTCGGCTCCTGACCCGGCGACCCCTGCGCCACACCAGGTACGGCTGGTCACCCCGTAGGTCACGGCCGCGCGTGGCGGTCCCGCGCATCGGGGACCTGACGTGTCGCGAGGGGAGTCGGACCGCCGTCGCACGGGAAGCGGGCGGCATACGTAAATGTGTTGGCGCGAGGTGCGCGCTGGTGTCACCGTCGACGGATGGACATCATTCCGCTCGACCGCGACGACGACGTCATGCTCAAGGGCGTCTTCGCGGCGGCCTGCCGGTCGGAGGCGGTCTCGCGCGTCCAGCCCGTACGCCGCGACGTCGACGAGTTCGTCAAGCAGGTCCGGTTCGACTTCCCCGGCGAACGCATGGAGGGAGCGGTCGCCGTCATCGACGGCACGCCTGTCGGCTGGTCGCAGCTCTTCTTCCCCGAGCGCGACAACCTCGACAAGAGCTGGTTCAACCTCGACGTCGATCCCCGGTTCCGCAGGCAGGGAGTCGGTTCCGCGCTCCTCGAGTGGACCGAGGAACGCGCCAGGGCCGGCGGTCGGCAGCTGCTGCTCGGCGAGGTCTACGTGCCCGTCGGCGACCGCGAGACGCATGCAGACCGAGGGTTCGCCCTCAAGCGCGACTACTCGGTGGCCAGTGTCGAGATCGTCCGTTCGCTCCCGCTGCCCGTCGACGCAGACCTGCTCGCCCGCCACCGGGATCGAGCCGCCGAGGCCATGGGAGACGAGTACGAGGTCACGGTGCACGTCGACGGTGTGCCCGACGAGCTGCGCCAAGGTGTCTGCGACGCGTCGAACCGCCTCATCCTCGATGCCCCCACGGGCGACGTCGACTTCGAGCCCGAGTCGATGACCGTCGAGGACTACCGGACGATGCTCGACCATCTGCGCGCGACGGGCCGCACCATCGTCACCGCGGTCGCCACGCACACCAGCTCCGGGGTCGTGGCCGCCTACACCGACCTCGCCTACCCGGCGACCGACCGCGACATCGTCTTCCAGTGGGGGACCCTGGTCCTGCCCGAGCACCGGGGTCACCGGCTCGGCATGGCGGTCAAGGTCGCCAACCTCGAGGAGCTCGCGCGGATCGCCCCGGAGCGCCGATCGGTGCAGACGATGAACGACGAGCAGAACCCGTGGATGGTGCAGATCAACATCGACCTGGGGTTTCAGATCATCGAAGAGGCGCTGTCGATGAAGAAGGCGTTCTGACCGGCGCCCGAGCGGCGGCGGGCGGTGCGTCGACGGCGGTCCGGGGCGGCATACGGTGAGGTCATGCTGATCGCCTTCTCCGTCGCCCCCACCGTCGCCGCCGACGACACCGGATCGGTGTCCGACGCCGTCGCCCGCGCCATCCGCATCGTGCGGGACTCGGGTCTGCCGCATCGCACCGACGCGATGTTCACGACGATCGAAGGGGAGTGGGACGAGTGCATGGCTGTCGTGAAGCAGTGCTGCGACGTGCTGGCGCAGAGCTCGCCCCGTGTCGGGCTCGTGCTCAAGGCGGACATCCGGCCCGGCTTCACGGGAGAGCTGGACGCCAAGCTCGAACGGCTCGAGAATGCGCTCGGCCGTCAGCGAGATGAGTGAGTCCGGCTGGCAGCTGAGGCCGCTCGCCCCCGCGGACTGCGACGAGCTCGGCCGCGTACACATGGCGGTGTGGCGCGAGGCCTATGCAGGGCTCATGCCTGCGGACCATCTCGCCGGACTCAGCGACGAGCGCTGTGCCGCGACCTGGCGCGAGCGCGTCGCGCGCCAGGAGGGCCACCAGGCGCGCACCCTCGTCGTCGTCGACCCGAAGGGTCGTATCGCGGGTTTCGCGAGCGCCGGGCCCAGCCGTGACGCGGATGCACCCACCGAGTGGGAGCTGTATGCCGTCAACCTCCTCCCGCACGCACGTGGCACGGGCGTCGCGGACCGGCTCATCGACGAGCTCGTCGGTGACCTCGACGCGACCCTGTGGGTCGCCGAGGGCAACGCCAGGGCCAGGTCCTTCTACGTGCGGCGCGGGTTCGCCGACGAGGGTGGACGCAGCGCGCACGAGCCGACGGGCGTGTCCGAGATGCGGATGGTCCGCCGGGGTGTGCCGCACACCGTCGGCTGACGCCCTCGGTGTCGCTCCGGTGTCGCTCCGGTGTCGCTCCGGTGTCGCTCCGGCGTCGCTGGCCGCCGCACGCACGTCATGGCATACCGGGCATCCCGGACGAGCGCGCCGACGTGACGCGCCTGACACCGAAGCGCCGCCACTGCGTGGTGCGCGCCGGGAGTATCCCAAATGTCCCTGCGAGCCCATCACGCGGATTGGGGATGCGGCATGGTCCCTGCGTATCGTGGTGGCGGTCGAGCCCCTCGACACGTCCCCCCGCATCATCGAAAGGCTTCTCCATGCCCCGCCCCGCGACCCGTCGGCGTGCCCTCGCCGCCGCGCTCGCCTGTGCTGCGATGCTCTCTGCCTGCACCGGCAACTCCGATGACGGCACCGACGGCACCGGGGTCTCGGCCACCCCGGCGGTCGCTCCCGACCTCGCTGCTACGACCGCCTCCTCCGCGGTGACGGCGGCCGCGACCTCCTCGCTCGACGGGGCGGCGTCCGGCAAGGCGGCTCGTGAGAAGGCCTTCACCGGGGCGGCTCTCGAGTCGGCCAACGCGTACGCCAAGACGCTCGCGGGGCGCACGGCCGCGGAGAAGGCCGACGCGCAGCTCGCGACGACCGGGGTCAAGGTCCTCGCGATCTCCCGCGGCGGTGACAGCCCCCAGCAGATCCTCGCCCAGACCACGCTGAAGAAGACGGGTGCCGCCGTGCTCGTGCTTCTCGTCCAGGAGGGCGGCACGTTCAAGGCCGCCGCGGTGACCCCGATGCTGCCGGACGCCAAGCTCGACGCCCTCGACCCGACGACCGACGGCTCGGCCGCGATCGCCGAAGCGAAGGGTCTTGTCGCCAGGCCCGACGACGTCGTCGCCGCGTTCGCCGCCTCGGTGAAGTACCCCAAGCCGACCGCGACGAAGGTTCTCGCCGCTGACCCGCTCTCGGAGCAGCTGCGCCAGTCGGCAGTCGCCCAGTCGCAGGCACTCAACAACCAGGGTGCGTTCACCCAGGAGCACGAGCCGAAGGGCGTGATCGGCGGGTTGCGTCTCAAGGACGGCAACGGTGCGATCGTCTTCGCACACCTCGTGCGCAGCGACGCCATCGCGATGCGCACGCCCCTCAAGCTGACACCGGCCAAGGACCTCACCCTCCTGACCGGCATCAAGCAGATCACGACCGAGGCCAACCTGACCTCCAACGAGATCGTCGCGATCGTCATCCCTGCGTCCGGACAGGCGCGCATCGTCGCCGCCTCGGACCAGCTCGTCGCCGGCTCGGGCCGGTGAGGCAGGATTGATCTATGAGTCACCAGCCATTCACCGCAGCAGCACTGCGCGGTGCCGTCGACCTGTCGTCGCTCAAGCGTCCGGCCCCGCCGGCTGGCCCCGCCTCCGGCGCGGCCTCCACCTCCACGGACGGTGCTGGCCTCGTCGTCGAGGGCACTGACGCCTCGATCCGCGAGATCCTGGCCGCCTCGGCCAGCCATCCCGTCGTCATGGTGCTGTGGTCGCCGCGGCTGCAGGAGTCCACAGACTTCGTCACGACCTTCGGCGAGGTCGCACGTCGCTATGCCGGCCGCTTCCAGCTCGTGACCGTCGACGTCGACGCGAACCCGACCATCCTGCAGGCCTTCCAGGTGCAGGCGGTGCCCGTCAGCTTCGCGTTCCTGCAGGGCCAGCCGGTGCCGCTCTTCGAGGGCGCGCAGCCGGAGGCGCAGATCACCGCCGTCATCGACCAGGTGCTGACGCTGGCTGCCCAGCACGGCGTCACCGGCACCGTGGCCGTCGACGGCGAGGTGCCTGACGAGGAGGAGGCCGAGCAGGAGCAGCCGCTCCCGCCCCTGCACCAGAAGGCGTTCGACGCCATAGAGTCCGGTGACCTCGAGGGTGCGGCAGACGCGTATCGCGAGGCGCTCGCGCAGAGCCCGGCCGACGCCGACGCGAAGCTCGGCCTGGCCCAGGTGGGGCTCATGCAACG
Organism: Terrabacter sp. GCM10028922; assembly: GCF_042666095.1. NCBI lineage: Bacteria > Bacillati > Actinomycetota > Actinomycetes > Micrococcales > Intrasporangiaceae > Terrabacter > Terrabacter sp. GCM10028922. Next base: position 41,840 of record NZ_JBHTFG010000016.1, read on the forward strand.
CACCCAGGGCGCCGACCTGCAGGCCGCCCGCGCCGCTGCGGCGGATGACCCGACCGACGTCGACGCGCAGATCCTCGTCGCCGACCTCGACCTGCTCGGTGGGCACGTCGAGGACGCCTTCGTGCGACTCGTCGACACGGTGCGGGTGACGGCCGACGCCGAGCGCAACAAGGCGCGAGAGCACCTCGTGGAGCTCTTCGAGGTGGTCGGCACGGGTGACGAGCGGGTCGCGAAGGCCCGCAAGTCGCTCATGAGCGCCCTGTTCTGAGCCCGCCGGGCGGCAGACGCTCCAGGGCGTGCCCGACAGGCTCGTGCGTCCGGTTGGACGGCGCAGTGCGGCCCGCGGTTCAGTCCGGCTCGCTGCTCTCGGACGTCGGGACGAGGGCCTCGTCGAGCCGGGCCAGCACGTCGTCGGCGGTGGCGCCGTCGGACGCCGTGCCGTCGACCCACAGGCCCCAGTGCGGCGTCACCCGGTCGGCCGTGTCGCCCACGACGACGACGTGCACCGGCTCGGGTGCTGCGAGGTCGAGGAAGTCCTCGAGGTGCTCGCCGTGGGCGTCGTCGGAGACCACGGCGTCGAATCCCTCGAGCTGGTACGTCTCGGCGACCGCGAGCGCCGCCGACCAGCGCAGAAGGCGAAGGCGCAGCTGCTCGGGCGTCGGCGGCTCCGCCCAGCCGCGTCGCGACGCCTCCGGCAGGACCGCGCGCTCGAGCGCCTCGCCGTCCACGAGAACAGCACGATCGAGGCGGGCGGCCATCGCGGCCGCGAGGCCGGCCCGGGCCTGCGCCCGGGCCGCCGTCACGAGCAGCAGCCGCCCACGCGGAGCGGTGTCGTCGGGAACGGTCATCCGCCCAGGGCGGCCGACACGACGTCCTTCGCCTCGGACTGCACCTGGGCGAGGTGGTCGGCGCCCTTGAACGACTCGGCGTAGATCTTGTAGACGTCCTCGGTGCCCGAGGGACGAGCCGCGAACCACGCGCTCTCCGTCGTCACCTTGAGCCCGCCGATCTTCGCGCCGTTGCCCGGCGCCGCCGTGAGCTTGGCCGTGATCGACTCTCCCGCAAGGGACTTCGCGGCCACGTCGTCGGGGGAGAGCGCGCCGAGCTTGGCCTTCTCCTCGCGCGAGGCCGCCGCGTCGATCCGGGCGTAGGCCGGGTCACCGTGCCGGGCGGTCAGCTCGGCGTAGTGCTGGCTGGGCGTCCTCCCAGTGGCGGCCAGGATCTCCGAGGCGAGCAGCGCGAGCAGGATGCCGTCCTTGTCGGTCGACCAGACCGTGCCGTCGGTGCGCAGGAAGCTGGCACCAGCGGACTCCTCGCCGCCGAAGCCGACCGAGCCGTCGAGCAGGCCGGGGACGAACCACTTGAAGCCGACCGGGACCTCGAGCAGGGTGCGGCCGAGGTCTGCGGCGACGTGGTCGATCATCGAGGACGACACGAGCGTCTTGCCGATGGCCGTGCCGGCGCCCCAGCCCGGGCGTGCGCCTCCGTAGAGGTACTGGATCGCGACGGCGAGGTAGTGGTTCGGGTTCATGAGCCCCGCGTCGGGCGTGACGATGCCGTGCCGGTCGGCGTCGGCGTCGTTGCCGGTCGAGAGGTCGTAGGCGTCCTTGTTGCCGATGAGCGAGGCCATGGCCGACGGGGACGAGCAGTCCATCCGGATCTTGCCGTCCCAGTCGAGCGTCATGAACGCCCACTGCGGGTCGACGCGAGGGTTGACGACGGTCAGGTCGAGCCCGTGGCGCTCGGCGATCTCTCCCCAGTAGGCGACCGACGCGCCGCCCAGCGGGTCGGCGCCGATGCGGACCCCGGCCTCGCGGATGCGGGCGAGGTCGACGACGTTGGGCAGGTCGTCGACGTAGGTGCCCATGAAGTCGTAGGAGCCGGCTTCGCCGCGCGCCTGCTCGAACGCCACCCGCTTGACACCCGACAGGCCTGCGCGGATGAGGTCGTTGGCGCGCTTGGCGATCACCGACGTCGCGTCGGTGTCGGCCGGGCCCCCGTGCGGCGGGTTGTACTTGAATCCGCCGTCGGCCGGCGGGTTGTGCGACGGCGTGACGACGATGCCGTCGGCGAGCCCGCTCGCGTCGGAGGCCTTGCCGCGGTTCGCGCGAAGGATGGCGTGGGACACCGCCGGTGTGGGCGTGAAGCCGTCGCGGTCGTCGACGAGCACCTGGACGCCGTTGGCGACGAGGACCTCGAGGGCCGACCTCCACGCCGGCTCGGAGAGGCCGTGGGTGTCGCGACCGATGAAGAGCGGCCCGTCGAAGCCCTGTGAGACCCGGTAGTCGACGATCGCCTGCGTCGTCGCGAGGATGTGGTCCTCGTTGAAGGCCGTGCGCAGGCTGGACCCGCGGTGGCCGGACGTGCCGAACGCGACCTGCTGGTCGGGGTCGTCGACGTCGGGGTGCCGGTCGTAGTACGCGCCGACGAGGGCGTCGACGTCGACGAGGTCCTCGGGCTGGGCGGGCTGACCGGCGCGGGGGTGGGTCATGAGGGGTCTCCGTTCGTGGTCGTGCCGGCGTGCTCGGGCCGGGCCCCGGCGTCCGTTGCCGTGACGGTGGGCTCGTCGAGCGGGGCGAGCCAGACGGTCGAGAGGCGGGGGACCGTCACGTCGGCGGCATACGGCTGGTGGTGCCAGTTCTCCTGGCGGGCCTCGACGACGACCCCGGTGCTGCTCGGTGCGCCCGGGTGGTAGCCGGCCGTGTCGAGGACGACGGTCCAGCGCCCGCCGCGGGGCAGGCCGATGCGGTAGGACTGCTGCGTCTCGCCGCTGAAGTTCATGACGCAGGCCACGACCGGGGCGTCGGTCGCGCGGTCACCCTTGCCGAACCGCAGCCACGAGAACGTGTTGTGCGCCGCGTCGTCGGCCTCGAGCCACTCGAAGCCCGAGCGGTCGGCGTCGAGCTCCCACAGGGCGCGGTTGCCCCTGTAGATGGCGTTGAGGTCCTTGACGAGGTTGTGCACGCGGTAGTGCAGCGGCTGGTCGAGCAGCCACCAGTCGAGGCTGCGCCCCTCGGACCACTCGGACTCCTGCCCGAACTCGCAGCCCATGAACAGCAGCTGCTTGCCCGGGTGGCACCACAGGTAGGCGAGGAACGCACGCAGGGTGGCGACCTGCTGCTCACGCGGGCCGCTCGACTTGCGCAGCAGCGACCCCTTGCCGTGGACGACCTCGTCGTGGCTGATCGGCAGCACGAAGTTCTCGTCGAACGCGTACATGAGCGAGAACGTCAGCTTGCCGTGGTGGTGGCTCCGGTAGATCGGGTCCTGCCCGAGGTAGGTGAGCGAGTCGTTCATCCAGCCCATGTTCCACTTGAAGCCGAAGCCGAGGCCGCCGTGGTCGGTCGGCTTCGTGACGCCGGGCCAGGTCGTCGACTCCTCGGCGATCGTGACGATCCCGCCGACGCGCTTGTAGGCGGTTCCGTTGGTCTCCTTGAGCAGCTCGACGGCCTCGAGGTTCTCGCGCCCGCCGTCCTTGTTGGGCACCCACTGGCCCGGGCCCCGGGCGTAGTCGAGGTAGAGCATCGACGCGACGCCGTCGACCCTCAGGCCGTCGATGTGGTACTCCTCCAGCCAGTAGAGCGCGTTGGCGACGAGGAAGTTGCGCACCTCCGGGCGGCCGTAGTCGAAGATGTTCGAGCCCCATTCCGGGTGCCAGCCGAGGCGCGGGTCGGGGTGCTCGTAGAGCGGCAGCCCGTCGAAGCGCGCGAGCGCCCACTCGTCGGTCGCGAAGTGGCCCGGCACCCAGTCGAGCAGGACGCCGATGCCGGCCCTGTGCAGCTCGTCGACGAGGTGACGGAACTCGTCGGGGTGGCCCCACCGCGAGCTCGGCGCGTAGTAGCCCGTGACGTGGTAGCCCCATGACGGGACGTAGGGGTGCTCCATGACGGGCAGGAACTCGACGTGCGTGAAGCCGAGGTCGCGCACGTAGTTGACGAGGTGCTCGGCCAGGCCGCGGTAGCCGAGCTCCTGGCGCCACGAGCCGAGGTGCACCTCGTAGACGCTCATCGGCCCCTCGTGGACGTTGCTGGTGCGGCGCTTCTCCATCCAGTCGTCGTCGCCCCACGCGTAGTGCGTGTCCGTGACGATGGCGGCCTGCTTGGGCGCCACCTCCGTCATCCGCGCCATGGGGTCGCTCTTGAGCCGCACGAGCTCGTCGGGTCCGCGCACGGCGAACTGGTAGTTCATCCCCTCCTGCGCGCCGGGGAGGAAGAGCTCCCAGATGCCGCTCTCGCCGAGGGCACGCATCGGGTGGGTGCGCCGGTCCCAGTCGTTGAAATCACCGATGACGTGGACCGCCATGGCGCGAGGGGCCCACAGGGCGAAGGAGACTCCCCACACGTCGCCGAGCGGACCGGGGTAGTGGCGCACGTGCGCCCCGAGGACGGTCCACAGCTGCTCGTGGCGGCCTTCGTTGATGAGGTGCCGGTCGATCTCGCCGAGCGTCGGGGCGAAGCGGTACGGGTCGTCCTGCTCGTGCTCGACCCCGTCGCCGTACTGGACGAGGAGCCGGTAGTCGTGGGTCGACCCGAAGTCGGGCGAGGTCATCGACCAGATGCCGTCGCGCACGTGCTGCAGCTCGACGCGGTCGCCCGAGTCGAGCCGTGCCGCGACGTGCGTCGCGAAGGGCCGGTATGCCGTGATGGTGAGCCCGCCGGGGCCGACGTGGTGGCCGAGCAGGTCGTGCGGCTGGCCGTTGCGGCCCTGCAGGAACGTCGTGATGGCGCCGTCGTCGAGGGAGGGTCCGGGCGCGGTCTCTGTGGTCATGGCGTGCCTTCCGCGGAGATGAGCCGCTCGACGGCGCCGAGCGGGATCGGCAGCCACGAGGGCCGGTTGCGCGCCTCGTAGACGACCTCGTAGAGGGCCTTGTCGAGCTCGAGCGCCCGGGTGAGGACGACCGCGTCGGTGTCGGGCCGGCCGACGACCGAGGCGTACCCGTCGAGGAAGGCCTCACGGCAGGCCGCGGCCCATGCGGTGGCGTCGACCGGAGACGCGGCGAGCGCGACTGAGCCGGCGGCGTAGTCGAAGGAGCGCAGCATGCCCGCGACGTCGCGCGCCGTCAGGTCCGGCTGGACCCGCTCGGACAGGGGACGCAGCGGCTCGCCCTCGAAGTCCAGCGCCACCCACCCGCGCTCCGGCACGTCGAGCACCTGACCGAGGTGGTAGTCGCCGTGGATGCGCTGGAGCAGCGGCCAGTGCACGTCGCGCACCGAGGCGACGACGCGGTCGACCGCGGCCGAGTGGGACGCGAGGTCGGGCACGAGGGCCACGGCGGCTGCATACCGCTGACGCATCGAGGCGGCGAGTGCGTCGCGCGCCTCCGGCGTGACCTCGCTCGTGCCGAAGGCGTGCGCGAGAGCGGTGTGGATCTGTGCCGTCACGACTCCCAGCTCGCGCGCCCGCGTCGTGAAGTCGCTCGCCGAGGCGGCCGCGACGAGCGCCACCCGCCAGGCGTCCTCGACGCCCGGGATGAACTCCTGCGCGAACGCGAGGTGGCCGTGCATGGCTGGGCCGCCCGCGGGGGCGTCCCAGGCACCGGCGAGGTGTCCGATCGCCATGGGCACGCGGTCAGAACCCTCGCGCGTCAGCGCGGACTGCACGACGACGTCGGGGTTGTCGCCGTCCTGCAGGGTGCGGAAGACCTTGACGATGACGGGCTCGGCCGGCCCCCCGTCACGGGCGGTCATACGGCAGATGACCGAGGTGTTGGACTGCTCTCCGCTGAGCACCGTCGACGACGACACCGACCCGGCGGCGCGGCCCGTCGGCGAACCGGTCGCCAGGGCGTTGCTGCCGACGGACGCCTGCGCCTCGTCGGAGACACCGGCGCCGAGGATCGTCGCCATGAGCTGCGAGACGTAGACCGGGTCATGGGGCCCGTCGTAGACCCAGCGCGTGCCGAGGACGCTGTGCTCCATCGTGCCGAGCAGCGCGTGCTCGGCCCCCTCGAGCGGTGCGGGGCGGTAGGTGAGCGGCACCTGGTAGACGACCGCGGGCTCGACCGCCTCGTCGGCCAGCAGCAGCGTCTCGCAGCCGACCTCACCCTCGGGGTCCTCGAAGCGGAAGCCGCCCACCCGGCGCAGCCGCGGGACGTGGCCCTTGCCGTGGTACCACCTCTGCCGCGGCATCCACTCGGTGACGAGCTCGGTCTTGGTCGGGACGAGCGACGCGCCCTTGTGCACGATGGCCATCAGCGGTTGTCCTCTCCGCCGCGCAGCTGCAGCCAGAAGAAGTCGCGCGACCCCAGCGTGAGGGTGACCCGACCGTCGTTGGCGACCCACGGGAAGCCCTGCCCGCCGAAGAGGTCGATGAGCTGGCGCCCGGACAGGTGCTCGGGCAGCTGGATCGTCGCGGCCTGCGGACGGCTGGACAGGTTGTTGACGCAGAGCACCGCCTCGTCGGGGTGGTGGTCGTGGTCGCCCGTCAGCACGCGCGTGAACGCGAGGATCGCCTCGTTGTCGGCGTTGACGACCTCGAACTCGCCGAGCCCGAAGACGGGGTGGCGTCCGCGCACCTGGAGCATGCCGCGTACCCAGTGGAGCAGCGAGGCCGACGACGCCATCTGCGCCTCGACGTTCACGTTGTTGTAGTGGTAGACGAGGCTGCTGATCACCGGCAGGTAGAGCTTGCCCGGGTCGACGCTGGAGAAGCCGGCGTTGCGGTCGGGCGTCCACTGCATCGGCGTGCGCACCGCGTCGCGGTCGTTGAGCCAGATGTTGTCGCCCATGCCGATCTCGTCGCCGTAGTAGAGGCACGGCGAGCCCGGCAGCGAGAGCACGAGCGCATGGATCAGCTCGATCTCCGGCCGGGAGTTGTCGAGCAGGGGAGCGAGGCGGCGGCGGATGCCGACGTTGGCGCGCATGCGCGGGTCCGGGGCGTACCACCCGTACATCGCGGCCCGCTCCTCCGGCGTCACCATCTCGAGCGTCAGCTCGTCGTGGTTGCGCAGGAACGTGCCCCACTGGGTGCCCTTCGGGATCGCCGGGGTGTCGGCGAGCACGTCGATGATCGGCTGCGCCTTCTCCTCGCGCAGCGAGTAGTAGAGCCGCGGCATGACGGGGAAGTGGAAGCACATCTGGCACTCGGGCGAGTCGGCGGTGCCGAAGTAGTCGACGACCTCGGCAGGGGGCTGGTTGGCCTCGGCGAGCAGGATGCGGCCCGGGTACTCCTTGTCGACCATGCCGCGCAGCTTCGCGAGGAACTCGTGCGTCTTCGGGAGGTTCTCGCAGTTCGTGCCCTCCTCCTCGTAGAGGTAGGGGACGGCGTCGAGACGGAAGCCGTCGATGCCGAGGTCCATCCAGAACCGCACGACGTCGAACATCGCGTCCTGCACGGCTTCGTTCTCGAAGTTGAGGTCGGGCTGGTGGCTGAAGAAGCGGTGCCAGAAGAACTGCCGCCGCACCGGGTCGAACGTCCAGTTGGACACCTCGGTGTCGACGAAGATGATGCGCGCGTCGTCGTAGCCGTCGTCGCTGTCGGACCACACGTAGAAGTCGCCATAGGGTCCGTCCGGCTCGGCCCGGCTCGCCTGGAACCACGGGTGCTGGTCACTCGTGTGGTTCATGACCAGGTCGGTGACGATGCGGATGCCGCGGGCGTGGGCCTGCGAGACGAGCTCGGTGAACTCGGGCAGCGTGCCGAACTCGGGCAGGACCGCCTTGTAGTCGGCGATGTCGTAGCCGCCGTCGCGCAGCGGGGAGGCGTAGAACGGCGGCAGCCAGAGGCAGTCGACCCCGAGCCACTGAAGGTAGTCGAGGCGCTGGATGAGCCCGGTGAAGTCGCCCGCCCCGACGCCCTTGCTGTCGGCGAAGGCGCGGACGAGCACCTCGTAGAAGACGGCCTTCTTGAACCACTGCGGGTCGTGCTTCAGCCCCGGCTGGGAGAGGTTGAGTCCCTGCATGTGGTCAATGGCTCCTCACGTGGATGATGTGGACGGGCTCGGAGTCGGGGCCGAGGCGCACGTAGTTGTCCTGGCGCCACTGCCACGTCTGGCCCGTGATGTGGTCGTGCGCGTCGAACGTCGACCAGGTCGCCATACCCAGTGCCTCCATGTCCAGGTGCACCACCGTCTCACGGGTCGCGTGCGGGTCGAGGTTGGCGATGACGAGGACGGTGTCACGCTCGCCGGTCCCGGCGTCGAGCAGGCGCGACTTGCTGAAGACGAGGATGTTGTCGTCGTCGGCGGAGTGGAAGCGCAGGTTGCGCAGCCAGCGCAGAGCCGGGTGCCAGCCGCGAATGTCGTTGAGCCGCTTGAGGTACCACGCAAGCGAGCGGCTCTCCAGGGGACCGCCCGGCTCGTAGAGGTACCACTGACGGTCCTTGAACTCGTACTTCTCGTTGTCGATCTGCTCCTCGGCGCCGGGGCGCGCGACGTGCTCCATCAGCTCGTAGCCGGTGTAGATGCCGTACGTCGGTGCCATCGTCGCGGCGACCGCGGCCCGCAGCTTCCAGGCCGTAGGCCCGCCGTACTGCATGTACGGCGTGAGGATGTCGTGCGTCGTCGGCCAGAAGGACGGGCGCATGTATGCCGCCCCCGTCGCCTCGCCGGCGAGCTCGCGCCCGTACTCCTCGAGCTCCCACCTGGCGTTGCGCCACGCGTAGTAGGTGTAGCTCTGCTGGAAGCCGGCCTTGGCGAGCATGTGCATCATCGCCGGCTTCGTGAAGGCCTCGGAGAGCCAGATCGTCTCGGGATGGTCCTTCGCGACGTCGGCGATCAGCCACTGCCAGAAGGCGACCGGCTTCGTGTGGGGGTTGTCGACGCGGAAGATGCGGACGCCGTGGTCGAGCCAGACCTGGATGACCCGGCGCACCTCGGCATACGCGCGGGCGGGGTCGTTGTCGAAGTTCAGGGGGTAGATGTCCTGGTACTTCTTCGGTGGGTTCTCGGCGTAGGCGATCGTGCCGTCGGCGCGGGTCGTGAACAGGTCGGGATGGGTCTGCACCCACGGGTGGTCGGGGGAGGCCTGCAGAGCGATGTCGAGCGCGACCTCCAGACCGACGCGCCCCGCCTCGGCGACGAACACGTCGAAGTCCTCGAACGTGCCGAGCTCCGGATGGATGGCATCGTGCCCACCGTCGGGGGAACCGATGGCGTAAGGGGATCCGGGGTCGCCGGGCTCGGCGGTCAAGCTGTTGTTGCGGCCCTTGCGCGCCGTCGTGCCGATCGGGTGGATCGGCGTCAGGTAGACGACGTCGAAGCCCATGTCGGCGATCGCGGGCAGTCGTTTCGCGGCTGACCGGAAGGTGCCCGACACCCACTCGCCGGTCTTCTCGTCGCGGTGCGCCCCCTCGGAGCGGGGGAAGATCTCGTACCACGCGCCGTAGAGGGCTCGCTCTCGCTCGACGAGCAGGGAGTACGAGGGGGACGCAGAGACGAACTCGCGCAACGGGATCATCGTGGCGAGGCCGCGGATCTCGGGTGACGTCGCCGCGCCGAAACGGTGCGCGGCCGGCGCCCGGGTGTCGCCGAGCGCGGTGATGCCCTTGTCGATCTCGGACGCGTCGGCCCCCTGGCCGCGAACGGCCTCGGCGAAGCGCTGGAGCACGGTGACGCCCTCCGCGCACATGAGGTCCTCGTCGACGCCGGCAGCGATCTTGATGCCCGCGTCGTGCACCCACGTCGCGTAGGGATCGGACCATCCCTCGACGCGGTAGGTCCACCAGCCCTCACGGTTGGCGACGACGGTCGCCGACCACTCCGACAGGCCGGGGTTGTCGCTGTGCATCGCGAAGTAGTGGTCGGTGCCGTCGGGGTCGGTGAGCACCGCGGTCGCGTTGACCGCGTCGTGCCCCTCGCGGAAGACCTTGGCCCGCACCGGGAACTCCTCGCCCACCACGGACTTCGCCGGTCGCGCGCCTCCGTCGACGAGCGGACGCACGTCGCTCACGGGGATGCGGCCCACCTGCAGCGAGCCACCCGGCATACCCTCGACGGTCGGCGGGGTGCTGGCCGGGTGCTCGGGGGCCAGGTGCACGGCGCCCGCCTCGGTGTCGTCGACGAACGCGGCATCGGCTGTCGGGGTGGCATCGGCCGCGGGGCGGGGGCTCGGTGCGGCGGTGCGCACGGGTGTGGGCTTGCTGGGACGGGACTTCTTCGCTGAGCCGGTCACGTGATCGACCGTATCGAAGTTGTGGCAATTGGCCCATGAGGGGACGACAGCGTCCAGTGGGTGAAATCCGGGCTGCAAAGGCTTGCAAGAACACGTCATGGCGACCCCTATGCTGTCCCTTTGTGAAGGCCATCCGTCGCTTCAGCGTCCGCACCGTCCTGCCCACCCGCATCGAGGGGTTGGGCGTCCTCGCCAGCAACCTCCGCTGGTCCTGGCACCCGCCGACGCGAGACCTCTTCGAGAGCATCAGTCCCCGCAAGTGGGCGCAAGCGGGTGAGGACCCCGTCAAGCTCCTCTCGCGACTGTCGGCCGACGAGCTGGCAGCGCTCGCCGCCGACGACGACTTCGTCGGCAGCGTCGTCGCCGCCAACGAGGACCTGCAGCACTACCTCACCGACGAGCGCTGGTACCAGTGGTGGAGCCGCGAGCAGGAGGGCGCCGGCAGGACCGCGCCGGCCGCGATCGCGTACTTCAGCCCCGAGTTCGGCATCACCTCGGTGCTGCCGCAGTACTCCGGCGGCCTCGGCATCCTCGCCGGTGACCACCTCAAGTCCGCCTCCGACCTCGGCGTGCCCATCGTCGGCGTCGGCCTCTTCTACAAGACCGGTTACTTCAAGCAGTCCCTCAACCGCGACGGGTGGCAGGTCGAGACCTACCCCGTCCTCGACCCCGACGGCCTGCCGCTGTCGCTGCTGCGCGAGGAGGACGGCACGCCCGCCGTCGTGTCCGTCAGCCTGCCAGCCGGCCGACTGCTCCGCGCCCACGTGTGGAAGGCCCAGGTCGGGCGCGTGCCCCTCCTGCTGCTCGACTCCGACGTTCCCGGCAACGACGAGCAGACGCGCAGGGTCACCGAGTCGCTCTACGGCGGCGGTGGCGACACCCGTCTCGAGCAGGAGCTGCTGCTCGGCGTCGGCGGCGTGCGCGCCCTGCGCCTCTGGTCGCGCCTCTCCGGCGCCCCGACGCCGGAGGTCTACCACACCAACGAGGGCCACGCCGGCTTCCTCGGTGTCGAGCGCATCGCCGAGCTCGTCCGCGACCACGGCCTGACCTTCGACGAGGCGCTCGAGGCCGTGCGCGCGGCGACCGTGTTCACCACGCACACACCCGTGCCGGCCGGCATCGACCGCTTCGACGCCGCGAAGATCAACCTCTTCTTCGGCGGCGCCAACGCCGTCCCGGGCGTCCCCGTCGAACGGCTTCTCGCCCTCGGCGCCGAGGACTACGAGGGCGGCCAGCCCGGCATGTTCAACATGGCCGTCATGGGTCTGCGCCTCGCGCAGCGCGCCAACGGCGTGTCCCAGCTTCACGGCGTCGTGAGCCGCGGCATGTTCGACGGCCTCTGGCCGGGCTTCGACGACGTCGAGGTGCCGATCACGAGCATCACCAACGGTGTCCACGCCCCGACGTGGGTCGACCGTTCGGTCTACGAGGTCGCCAGCAAGCACCTCGGCACGACCGACATCGCCGGCAACAACGCCTGGGACCGCATCGACGAGGTGCCGGCCGACGCCGTGTGGAGCACGAAGCGCGAGATGCGCGAGAAGCTCGTCACCGACGCTCGTCGCCGCGTCCGCTCGTCGTGGCTCAAGCGTGGCGCGACCGAGGCCGAGCTCGGCTGGGTCGACGACGTGCTCGACCCCGACGTGCTGACCATCGGCTTCGCACGCCGCGTGCCCACGTACAAGCGCCTCACCCTGATGCTGCGCGACCCTGCCCGGCTCAAGTCGCTCCTGCTGCACCCCGAGCGACCCGTCCAGCTCGTCATCGCCGGCAAGTCGCACCCGGCCGACGAGACCGGCAAGCGCCTCATCCAGGAGATGGTCCGGTTCGCCGACGACCCCGAGGTGCGCCACCGCATCGTCTTCCTGCCGAACTACGACATCGCCATGGCCCAGCACCTCTACCCTGGGTGCGACGTCTGGCTCAACAACCCGCTCCGTCCGTTCGAGGCGTGCGGCACGTCGGGCATGAAGGCGGCCCTCAACGGCGGGCTCAACCTCTCCATCCTCGACGGCTGGTGGGACGAGTGGTTCGACGGCCACAACGGCTGGGCCATCCCCACGGCCGACGGCGTCGAGGACCCCGAGCGCCGTGACGACATCGAGGCCTCGGCCCTCTACGACCTCATCGAGAACGACGTCGCCGCGAAGTTCTACGACCGCGACGCCGCCGGGCTGCCGCAGGGCTGGATCGCGATGATGACGCACACCCTCAAGACGCTCGGTCCCAAGGTGCTCGCGAGCCGCATGGTGGAGGACTACACCGCGCAGCTCTACAGCCCGGCTGCGGGTGCCGGTCGGTCGGTGGGTGACGACGACTTCGCGGGCGCGAAGGACCTCGCGACGTACAAGGCGAAGGTCCGCGCGTCGTGGTCGAAGGTCAAGGTGGAGCACGTCGAGCCGTCGGGCCTGTCGGACTCGCCGCAGATCGGCGACGTCCTCGACCTGCGTGCCTACGTGGCGCTCGACGGCTTGACGCCCGACGACGTCGAGGTGCAGCTCGTGCACGGCCACGTCAACGACGTCGACGAGCTGTGGGGCGTGGAGGTGGCGCCGCTCGAGCTCGTCGAGTCGTACGACAACGGCCGTCACCAGTTCGCCGGCTCGCAGCCGCTGCGCCGCACCGGGTCGTTCGGCTACAGCGTGCGCATCGTGCCCAGGCACCCGGCGCTGGCGAACGCCGCCGAGCTGGGTCTCGCGCGCAACGCCTGACCCGCCTGCTCGCTCACGTCCAGAGCCCGGACCCGTCGTGGGTCCGGGCTCTCGACGTATGCCGTGCAGGTGGCGGCCGCCGGAGTCAGGCGCCCTCGACGGCGCACCAGACGCGCATCGAGGCGGCACCCATCGAGACCACCGAGCCGGCGTCGACAGGACCGCCCGGGGGAGCCGGGCGGTCGTCTGTGCTGTCCCAGACGAGCTCGTACGCCGTCGTGCCGGGAGCGGTGGGCAGCGTGACGTCGGCGGGGCGAGCCGAACCGTTGAGGGTCACGAGGACGGACTGGTGCGAGAGCCACGCTCCGTTGTACAGCGCCTGGAGCACGTCGACGGTCGGCCCGTCCCAGCGATGGCCCATCGGCTCGCCGTCGGCCCCGAACCACGCGAGGTCCATGGATCCGTCTGCGTGGATCTGCCTGCCGGAGAAGAACGCCCGCTGGCGCAGCACAGGATGGTCACGGCGCAGCCGCACGAGGTGGCGCGTCGTGGCGAGCAGGTCCTCCTGCCACGGCTCGAGGTCCCACGACACCCAGCTGATCTCGTTGTCCTGGGAGTACGGGTTGTTGTTGCCACGCTGGCTCCTGCCGAGCTCGTCGCCCGCGTTGATCATCGGGACGCCGGTCGAGAGCAGCAGCGTGCCGAGCAGGTTGCGGATCGACCGTCGCCGCGCGGCGAGGACGTCGACGTCGTCGGTGCGGCCCTCGACGCCGTGGTTCCACGAGCGGTTGTCGTCGGAGCCGTCCGTGCCGCCGTGCCCGTTCATCCCGTTGTGCTTCGTGTCGTACGCGGTGAGGTCGGCGAGCGTGAACCCGTCGTGGGCGGTGACGAAGTTGATCGACGCGATGGTGCCCCGGTCGTGGCTGTCGAACAGGTCCTGCGACCCCGCGAGACGAGTCGCGAGGTCTCGCACGCCGTGGCCGATGCCGCCTGTGGCGGAGGCCGAGAGGTCGCGCAGCCAGAAGGTGCGGGTGGTGTCGCGGTAGCGGTCGTTCCACTCCGAGAACGGTGGCGGGAACTGCCCGGTGCGCCACCCGTGGATGCCGAGGTCCCACGGCTCGGCGACCAGCTTGGAGCGGGAGAGCACCGGGTCGGTGCGCAGTGCGACGAGGAACGGGTGGTCCCGGTCGTAGCCGTCGTCCTTGCCGCGGCCGAGCGCCACGGCGAGGTCGAAGCGGAACCCGTCGACGTGGCACTCCTGCACCCAGTAGCGCAGCGAGTCGAGGACCATGCGGGCCACGACCGGGTGGGTCAGGTCGAGGGTGTTGCCGCAGCCCGTCATGTCGATGTCACGGCCCCGGCCGTCGACCCGGTAGTACGCCCGCTGGTCGAGCCCGCGCCACGACAGGGTCACGCCCTCACGGGAGTTCTCGGCCGTGTGGTTGTAGACGACGTCGAGGAGCACCTCGATGCCGGCCGCGTGCAGGGCCTTGACCATGCCCTTGAACTCGTCGAGGACGCCCTGCGGTTCGGATGTGGCGGCGTACGCCGCGTGCGGCGCGAAGAAGCCCAGCGTGTTGTAGCCCCAGTGGTTGGTCAGACCGCGCAGCACGAGGTCGGGCTCGTGCGTGAACGTGTGGACGGGCAGCAGCTCGACGGCGGTGACGCCGAGCTCGAGCAGGTGCTGCACGAAGGCCGGGTGGGCCAACCCGGCATACGTGCCCCTGAGCTCCTCCGGGACGTCTGGGTGGAGCTTCGTGGCGTTCTTGACGTGCACCTCGTAGATGAGGGACTCGGTGAGCGAACGTCGCGGGGACTCGTCTGCGCCCCAGTCGAACTCGTCCTCGACGATGACGCAGCGCGGCATGTAGGGGGCCGAGTCGCGGTCGTCGCGCACCCAGAGGTCGCCGCGCAGGTCGGCCCCGACACGGTGGCCGTAGAGGGCGGGGTCGAGGCGGACCTCGCCCTCGAGCGCCCGCGCGTACGGGTCGAGGAGGAGCTTGGCGTGGTTGTGCAGCAGCGAGCGGTCGGGATCCCACTCGCCGTCGACTCGGAAGGCGTACCGCTGCCCGGCGACGACGTCGGGCACCGTGTCGAACCACGTGCCGTGCGCCCGGTGCCGCAACGGCACCCGGCGCTCGGTCGGCACGCCCTCGGGCCCCGTGCCGAAGAGGCACACCTCGACCGACCGGGCGTGGCCGGCGTAGACGCTGAACTGCGCGCCCTCGTCGGTGAGGCGCACGCCGAGCTCGGGCGGGAGGTCAGGCGTCGCGGGAGGCGGCGGGGGCATGTGTCAGAGCGTAGGGCTCGCGGGTCCACCGCCGTGGCGCGCTGCTCCATGGCGGACGTCCGGGCCGGATCGACCTCGTCGCGCGGGCTCGTTACGGTGGACGCATGACCGATCCGACTTCGCTGCCCAACTTCATGCCGAGCGCCCCCGACGCCGGACCGAACGGTGCCACCGCCAGTGACGCACCGGTCCGCGACCGCATCCTGCAGGTGCTCAAGGGTCTCGGCATCGACGCCACCGTCGACGGCGACGGCGACCTCGAGTTCGCCATCGTCGACAACGAGGGCACGAGCACGACCCTGTTCGCCCGCGTGGCCGAGGGCGACCTGGCCCTCGTCCGCTTCTTCGGGCAGTGGCAGCTCGCAGAGCCCGTGTCCGCCGACCGCAACGAGCGCCTCGCCCGCTGCAACGACCTCACGATGCAGCTCAACATCGTCAAGCTCTCGCTCGTCCAGGAGAGCCTCGTGGTCTCCGCCGAGCACGTCATCACGCCCAACGCCGACCTCGACATCCTCGTGCCGCTGTCGGTCAACCACATCCTCCAGAGCGTCGGCTTCTTCTTCCAGTCCTGGCTGCCGATCGACGACGCGGCGCCGGGCACCCCCGGCGACGCCTGATGGGCGAGTTCGTCCGGCTCGAGGTCGAGGACGGCGTCGGCACGATCCGCCTCGACCGGCCGAAGATGAACGCCCTCAACATCCAGGTCCAGGAGGAGATCCGTGAGGCGGCCGCCGAGGCGGGCGCCCGCACGGACGTCAAGGCGGTCATCGTCTGGGGCGGTGAGCGGGTGTTCGCCGCCGGCGCGGACATCAAGCAGATGCGGACGATGTCCTACACCGACATGGTCGAGCGCTCCGTGCCGCTCATGAGCTCGATCACGTCGGTCGCCCGCATCCCCAAGCCGGTCATCGCGGCGATCACCGGCTATGCGCTCGGTGGGGGGTGCGAGCTCGCGCTCGCGTGCGACTTCCGGGTCGTGGCCGACGACGCGAAGCTCGGGCAGCCCGAGATCCTCCTCGGCATCATCCCGGGCGCCGGAGGCACGCAGCGTCTCTCCCGGCTCGTCGGCGCCTCGCGCGCCAAGGAGATCATCTTCAGCGGCCGCTTCGTCGACGCCCAGGAGGCGCTGGCCATCGGGCTCGCCGACAAGGTCGTCCCTGCGGCCGACGTCTACGAGACCGCGCGCACGTGGGCTGCGACGTTCGTCGGCGGGCCGACGTATGCCGTCCGCGCCGCCAAGGAGGCCATCGACCGTGGGCTCGAGGTCGACCTCGACACGGGGCTCGAGATCGAGCGCCTGCTCTTCGCCTCGCTCTTCGCGACGCGGGACCGTGAGATCGGCATGGCCTCGTTCGTGGAACAGGGCCCGGGCAAGGCGCAGTTCGAGGGACGGTGACCCAGCCGCTGGACGTCCTCGTGTTCTACTCGCCCGTCGAGTCGACCGAGGACGTCCTCGCGGCCGTGTTCGCCGCGGGGGCCGGGGTGATCGGCGACTACACCGACTGCGCCTGGTTCGTCGAGGGCACCGGGCAGTTCCGGCCCGGTCCCGGCGCGGACCCCGCTATCGGTGCCGTGGGGTCGCTCGAGCGGCTGACGGAGCACCGGGTCGAGCTGACCTTCCCGCGTGGCAGGAGAGGCCAGGTCGTCGCGGCCCTGCGCGCGGCCCATCCCTACGAGGAGCCCGCCTTCCACGTCCTGGAGACGGCCCGGCTCGACCCGGCCTGACGTCCCAATGCTCGGGCTGCGTCACACGGGTCAGGACGTGCGGAAGCCGCCGTTGCTGTAGAGCAGCTGGCCGTTGATCCAGCCGCCCTGCTCCGACAGCAGGAACCGCACGAGGTCGGCGGTGTCACGTCCCGTGCCGAGACGCCCGGCCGGGGTGCTCGCGAGCCCGAGCGACCGGATCTCGTCGGTCATCCAGCCCGTGTCGATGGGCCCGGGGTTGATGACGTTGGCCCGGACGCCGCGGTCCGCCAGCTCGATCGCGGCGGCGATGACGATCCGGTCCAGGGCACCCTTGCTCGCACCGTAGGGCAGGTTGTGCGCCGTGTGGTCGCTCGTCAGGGCGACGATGCGGGCGGCCGGCTGGCCCGTGGGCGGACCCACGGGAAGGCGCGTCGCGAGCTCCCGGATGAGCAGCCACGTCGCGCGCGCGTTCACGTCGAAGTGCCGCTGCCACGCCTCGAGGGAGGTGGTGAGCAGAGTGCTGTCGACGGACTCGCAGTGCGACATGACGAGCCCGGTCACGCTTCCCAGCTGCGTGGTGGCGGCCTCGACCAGCGCCGCCAGGGCGGCCGGGTCGGTCAGGTCTGCGGGCAACAGCACGACGCGGGCGCCGAGACGGCGGCAGTCGTCCGCGACTGACGCAGGGTCGTCGGATCCGCGCTCGTAGCCGACTCTCTCGTCGTACGGCTGCCAGTGGTTGAGCGCGAGGTCCCACCCGTCGGCCGCGAGGCCGAGGGCGAGCTCGGACCCGATCGAGCGGCGCCGGCCGACCCCCGTGACCAGGGCGACGCGCGGATGGCCTGGGTCGCTCGCGGGGGAGGGCTGGGTCATGGCCACCATCCTGCGCACGCTCGGCCGGGCGGACAACCGGATTCACGTCCGGCGCTCGTGGTGAGCATCACGCCTCAGGCGTGCGGGCTGAGCAAGCGCTTAGTGAGAGGATGAGCGGCAGTGCCGGAGCGACCTCCGGCAGCTCCATCAGCTCCATCACCTCAACGGAAGAGGACGTTCACCCATGAACATCGTCGTCTGTGTCAAGTACGTGCCGGACGCCCAGGCCGAGCGCACGTTCGATGCATCTGACAACACGACCGACCGCGAGAACGTCGACGGCCTGCTGTCCGAGCTCGACGAGTACGCCGTCGAGGAGGCCTTGAAGATCGTCGAGGCCGGCGAGGGCGAGGTGACCGTGCTGACGGTCGGGCCCGACCGGGCCGCCGACGCGATCAAGAAGTCGCTGCAGATGGGGGCCGACAAGGGTGTCCACGTCAGCGACGCGGCGATCCACGGCTCCGACGCGGTCGGCACGTCGCTCGTGCTCGCGGAGGCGATCAAGAAGCTCGGCGCGGACGCGCCGGTCGACCTCGTCATCACCGGGATGGCCAGCACGGACGGCACGATGGGCGTGGTCCCGACGATGCTGTCCGAGCGCCTCGGTCTGCCTGCCGTGACGTTCGCCTCCGAGCTCACGGTCGAGGGCGGCGCCGGTGGCACGGTGACGATCCGCCGTGACGGCGACGCGTCGACCCAGACGATCGCGGCGAGCCTGCCCGCGCTGGTGTCGGTGACCGACCAGATCAACGAGCCGCGCTACCCCTCGTTCAAGGGGATCATGGCCGCGAAGAAGAAGCCGGTCGAGCAGTGGAGCCTGGCCGATCTGGGCCTGCAGCCCTCGCAGGTCGGCCTCGAGGCCGCCTGGACGAAGGTCGAGTCCTTCGCCGCCCGCCCGCCGCGCACGCAGGGCGAGATCGTCACCGACGAGGGTGACGGCGGCAGCCGGCTTGCCGAGTTCCTGTCCGCGCGCAAGTTCGTCTGACCCCTCGTCACCAGCCCAGCCAGCAAAGGAGATTCGCACCATGGCTGAAGTACTCGTGCTCGTCGACCACGTCGAGGGCAAGGTTCGCAAGACCACGTCCGAGCTGCTGACGATCGCCCGTCGCCTCGGTGAGCCGTCCGCCGTCTTCGTCGGCGCCGGCTTCGACGCCGCCAAGGAGACCCTGGCCCGCTTCGGCGCCGAGAAGGTCTACCGCGTCGAGTCGCCCGAGGTGCTCGAGCACCTCGTCGTCCCGCAGGCCGAGCTGCTCGCCCAGCTCGTCGCCAAGGTCACGCCGGCCGCCGTGCTCGTGCCGGCCTCGCCGGAGGGCAAGGAGATCGCCGCGCGTCTGGCCGTCAAGACCGAGTCGGGCCTGATCACCGACGCCGTCGACGTCCAGGCCGCCGACGGCGGCGGCGTCGCGACCACGCAGTCCGTCTTCGCCGGTTCGTACACCGTCTCGGCCACGGTCACGAAGGGGACGCCCATCGTCGCCGTCAAGCCGAACTCCGCCGCCCCGGAGGAGGCCGCCGGCGCGGCCAGCCAGATGACCGACGAGGTGCTCGACTTCACCCCGTCCGAGGCGGCCAAGGGCGCGCGGATCGTCGAGTCCAAGCCCAAGGCGGCCACCGGGCGCCCCGAGCTGACCGAGGCCGCGATCGTCGTCTCGGGTGGCCGTGGCACCGGCGGTGACTTCTCCAAGGTCGAGGACTTCGCCGACAGCCTCGGCGCCGCGGTCGGCGCGAGCCGCGCGGCCGTTGACGCCGGCTGGTACCCGCACACCAGCCAGGTCGGCCAGACCGGCAAGCAGGTCAGCCCGCAGCTCTACGTCGCGTGCGGCATCTCCGGCGCGATCCAGCACCGCGCCGGCATGCAGACGTCAAAGACGATCGTGGCCGTCAACAAGGACAACGAGGCACCGATCTTCGAGCTCGTCGACTTCGGCGTCGTGGGCGACCTCTTCAACGTGCTGCCCCAGGCGACCGAGGCCATCAAGGCCGCCAAGGACTGACGACCGCGCCTCCCTGCGACGACGGCGGCCCCCGACCACGAACCCGTGGTCGGGGGCCGCCGTCGCAAGGCCTCAGGCGGCCTCGGAGTCGACGTC
>NZ_JBHTFG010000016.1:61636-121988 GCF_042666095.1 Terrabacter sp. GCM10028922
TCGAGCCGCTCGCGGTTGAAGGCGTACGCGGCGCGGCCCGTGCCGAACGTCCACCATGCGCCGCGGAGGGCTTCCGACGGCAGGCGCACCGGGCGCCCGTCGTCACGGCGCCACTCGATGCGGCCCGAGGCCGACACACGGCGGACGTCGCGCCGGTCGAGCTGCGTCGTCGCGAGGGTGTTGTGCACGCGCAGGCTCGACGTCCCGAGGTCCACGCGGGCGGACCACGCACGCCAGCCCAGCCCGACCGCGAGGGCCAGGCACACGGCATACGTGACGGCGGTCGGCGTGGAGGGCGCCAGGCGGACGACCAGGCGTGCGACGAAGTAGCCGATGACGGGGCAGGCGAGCGCCGAGACGGCCCGGTGGCCGGCGGGCGCACGCAGGCGGCTCCGGCCGGTGCCCTCGTGCGTGCCACGCATGGGGCCGATCATAGGTCGATCGGCCCCGTGCGTGTGGTCGGGCGGGGCCGGCCGTCAGGGGCGGATCGCCGCCGCGGCTGCCACGACGTCGACGAGCCCGTGGCCCTTGTCGAACGACGTCGTCCCGTTGCCGGCCGGGTCGGTCACGTAGGCGGCGCCGTTGGCGTACTTGTACGCCGTGGCCTTGATCGCGGACTCGACCTGGGCCGGGGTGGCGTTCGGGTTCGCCTGGAAGAGCTGCGCGACGATGCCGGAGATGTGCGGCGTCGCCATCGACGTGCCGCTGATCGTGTTGTAGTCGCCGGCCTCCCTGGGGTCGCCGCCCGTCGAGCAGATCGGTAGGTAGGCCCGGCAGGAGGAGGTGATGTCCTCACCCGGAGCGGAGATGTCGGGGTAGGTCGAGAACTGGCCGGCCTTGCCCCGCGAGCTGAAATCGCTCACGGTGCCGCCCCGCGTGCCGGTGTTCTGGTCGAAGTACGACGCGACGGAGATGATGCCCCCGGTCGGGTCCTGGCCGGGCGGGTTGGAGAGGTTCTCGGAGCCGTCGCCACCGTCGTTGCCGTTGGCCCAGACCGTGACCACGCCCTCCTTGACGAGTGCACGCTGGAGCTTGACCGTGGCGGAGTTCTGGTCGAACCCGCCGCCGCCAGAGGGGCCGTAGGAGTTGCTCGTGACCTTGATCGGCGGGCAGGTGCTCGCCGGGACGCCGGCGCCACAGGGGGCGGCGTGGTTCTCCAGGACCCAGTTCAGGGCGGAGTCGGCGCCGACGATGAGCAGGACCGCGCCGGTGCCGAGGCTCACGATGCTCGCGCCGGGGGCGGCGCCGTGCATCTTCGTGCCGTCGGAGAGCGTCACGTCGCGTCCGGCGACGATACCCGACACGTGCATGCCATGCCCGCCCGCGGCGAGCAGGTCGGTGTCGAGGCTGCCGGCGTCGACGGGCTGGCACGGGAGCACCTCGAGCGGGTCGCAGACCATCTTGAGGTTCTTGACGACGGCGGAGCTGCCGTTGGCGTTGCGCAGGAAAGGATGCGTCGGGTCGACGCCGGAGTCGATCACCGCGACGCTGACACCGGAGCCGTCGAGGGCCTTGCCGTTCGCCCCCGTCAGCGTCGCCCGCGCCTCTGAGCCGCGGGTGGCGGTGTTGGACGTCGAGAGGAACAGGTCGATCGGCTCGTTGCCCTCGACGTAGGTGACGCCGGAGGCCGAGCGCACGGCGTCGATCTGGACGGGCAGACCCGCGGCGACGACGACGCCGATCTTGTCGAAGGAGTCGCGCACGACGAGCCCGGATGCCGTGGCGGCCCGCTTGGCGGTGGCGACGTCGGCCGCGTGGACCATGACGGTGGTCGGGGTGACGGCGGAGAGCTTCGACCAGCTCGCGGAGAGCCACGCGGACAGCGGGGCCTTGGCCTGGGACGATCCGAGCAGGCCCCCGACGGTGCCGGTCAGGCCATCCGACTGGGGTCCGGGCGCTGCCGGCGAGGCGGCTGCGACGGTGGCCGTGGTCAGCGCGGTCGCGGCTGCCAGGGTGACCGCTCCGAGGCGGAGGCGGCGGGACGTGGTCAAGCGCATGAGCTCCCTCTCTGCAGGGCCGCCCCACTGCAGTGGAGGGCGGCGACGTGCCCGTCCAACGAGGCGCGGCGCTCGGAGGTTACGGGTCGGTAGCCGGACGCACCCGGGGCCGCACCCCAAGACCGCGTGCACGACGGTCGGGCACCCCTGTCCACGCGCCCTAGAATCGGTGGGTGACTGCCTATCTCGACCACGCGGCGACGACGCCGATACTCCCTGCCGCGCTCGCGGCGATGACGGAGCAGCTCGCGGTCGTCGGCAACGCGTCGTCACTGCACCGCACCGGCCGGGCGGCGCGTCGAGCGGTCGAGGAGTCCCGCGAGAAGATCGCCCGCTGCCTGGGCGCCCGGCCCTCGGAGGTCGTCTTCACATCGGGGGGCACCGAGTCCGACAACCTCGCCGTCAAGGGCACCTACTGGGCCCGCCGCGACCGGGACCCCACGCGCGTCCGTCTGCTCGTCGGCGCAACCGAGCACCACGCCGTCCTCGACTGTGTCGAGTTCCTCGTCGCCCACGAGGGCGCGAAGGTGACCTGGCTCGACTGCACGCCCGAGGGGGTCGTCGAGCCCGCCAGCGTGCGTGCCGCCATCGAGGCCGACCCGGCGTCGGTCGCGCTCGTCTCGGTCATGTGGGCCAACAACGAGGTCGGCGCGGTCCAGGACGTCCGGGCCATCGCCGAGGTGGCGCACGAGTTCGACGTCCCCTTCCACACGGACGCCGTCCAGGCCGTCGGCCACCTGCCCGTCGACTTCGCCGCGAGCAGCGCGGACCTCATGTCGGTGACGGCGCACAAGCTCGGTGGCCCCATCGGCGTCGGCGCGCTCGTCGTGCGCCGCGAGGCCAGGCTCGTCCCGTTGAGCCACGGCGGAGGGCAGGAGCGCCAGGTGCGCTCCGGCACCCTCGACACCCCGGCGATCGTCGGCTTCGCCGCGGCCCTCGTCGAGGCCACTGCGGCGGTCGAGCTTGAGGCTGCCCGGCTCGTGGGACTGCGCGACGACCTCATCGAGCGTGCCATGGCGATATCGCCCGACATCCGTCCCGGCGGCAGGTGGCGACGCGGTGACGGCCAGAGTCGTCTCCCGGGCAACGCCCACCTGCTCGTGCCGGGTTGCGATGGCGACTCCCTGCTCTACCTGCTCGATGCGGCCGGCGTCTCGTGCTCGACGGGCTCCGCGTGCCAGGCCGGCGTGCCGCAGCCGAGCCACGTCCTGCTCGCCATGGGCGTACCCGAGAGCGACGCGCGCGGCGCGCTGCGACTGACCCTGGGGCACACGTCGACACAGGCCGACGTCGACACCTTCATCGAGGCGCTGCCCGCGGCCATCGAGCGGGCGCGCCGCGCGCGGGAGGCGACCGCATCGTGAGGATCGTCGCAGCCATGAGCGGCGGCGTCGACTCGGCGGTCGCCGCGGCCCGCATGCTCGACGCCGGCCACGAGGTCGTCGGTGTCCACCTGGCGCTGAGCCAGAGCGCAGCGACGCTGCGCGAGTCGGCCCGCGGCTGCTGCACCATCGAGGACGCCGGCGACGCCCGTCGGGTCGCCGACGTCCTGGGCATCCCGTTCTACGTGTGGGACATGGCCGCCCGGTTCAAGCGCGACGTCGTCGACGACTTCCGCGCCGAGTACGCCGCCGGGCGCACGCCCAACCCGTGCCTGCGCTGCAACGAGAAGATCAAGTTCGCGGCCCTGCTCGACAAGGCCCTCGCCCTCGGCTTCGACGCCGTGGCCACCGGGCACTACGCGCAGGTCGTCGAGACGTCCGACGGGCATCGGGGAGTGCGCCGGGAGCTGCACCGCGCCGTCGACTCGGCGAAGGACCAGAGCTACGTCCTCGGTGTGCTCGACGCCGAGCAGCTCGCCCGGTCGTTCTTCCCGCTCGGCGACACGACGAAGCCGCACATCCGCGAGGAGGCCGCCGAGCGCGGCTTCTACGTCGCGAGGAAGCCCGACAGCCACGACATCTGCTTCATCGCCGACGGTGACACCCGCGGCTGGCTGACGCGCGAGCTCGGCGAGGCGCCGGGCGAGATCGTCGACCCGAGCGGTGAGGTCGTGGGGCACCACGAGGGCGCCTTCGCCTACACCGTGGGGCAGCGGCGTGGGCTCGGCCTCTCGCGGCCCGGCGCCGACGGCCGGCCGCGCTACGTCGTCGAGGTCCGACCCGAGAGCAACCAGGTCGTCGTCGGCCCGGCCGACCTGCTCGGCGTCAACGCCATCACGGGCGACCACGCCCGCTGGTGCGGGCCTGCGCCCGAGGGGGTCGTCCGCGTCGGCGCGCAGGTGCGCGCGCACGGCGAGGAGCATGCCGCCTCGGCCTGGGCCGACGGCGACCGTGTCGAGGTGCGCCTCGAGGGCCGCGTCCGGGGCGTGGCGCCCGGGCAGTCCGTCGTGCTCTACGAGGGCACACGTGTCGTCGGGTCTGCCACGATCGCGGCGGCCCGCCTCGAGCGCACCCCTGTCCCCTGAGCCCGTCTTTGCCTGGCGCCTGCGGGTCGAGGTATGCCGTCGCGGCCGGCCGCCAGGAGCCACCTCGACCCGCGCTGGGCTCGGTCAGGTGAGGGATCTGGTCCAGGTGATGGTGCGGGCGCGGGGCCTGAATCCCAGCGAGCGGTAGAGGCGCTGCGGTCCCGGGTAGCCGTCGTCGCCGCGCGGGCTCACCTGCGCCACGGTCCCACCCAGTGTCGCCAGGTGGTGCAACGCCGCCAGCGTCACGGCGCCGGCAAGGCCACGCCCGCGGTGCTCCGGCACGCAGCCGACGGGCTCGACGAGACCGGCGCCGTGCGACTCGTCGAGCCACACGAGCACGGACGCCACCATTCGGCCCTCCGCGTCGACCGCGACCCAGTCGAGATCGGGCCGGTAGGGCCACGCGTCCATGAGCTGCCGGTAGGCCCGCTCGTCGACCTTCGACGGTCCGAAGTCCGACCACGACGCGGCGTGGACCGCCGCGCGTTCACGGGCCTCGTGGCGTTCGACGTGGCGGAAGCGGTAGCGCTCGAGGTCGGGGACCGGCAGCAGGTCCGCGAGGTCGACGGTGTGGTGGGTGAACCACGGCGCCGCAGGGTCCGGCACGAATCCCGCTGCAGCGAGGGCCTTCTCGGCGACATCGCCCTCCATGACGAGGGTGGACTGGCTCTCTGCGTCGCTCACCTCCTCGAACCAGTCGACCAGCTCGGCGGCGACGTCGGGACGTCCGGGGTCGACCTGCAGCTCCAGCCAGTCGGGGGCCTCGGCCCACCCGAAGCCCACGGTCTCGTCGCCGTCGGACCAGATCGCGATGGCCTCACCGTCGTCGAGGGCCGCCGGGTCGACCGGGCGGTAGTACCGGCTCCACGCGAGCTGCCCCGGGTGGAACCTGCTCGTGGGTGACCACAGGCGCGAGGCGAGGTCCTGCATCGCGCGCAGGTCATCGGGCCCGGCGAAGTCTCGACGTGTCACCCGCGACACGCTAGCCGCCCCGCGTGTCCGAGTCGTGACCGGTCGATGCACGTGATTCCGGCCCCGCTCAGGGTCACCCCTCGGCAGACTGTGGCGATGGGACAGGGGACGAGGACGGCGCTGGTCGCGTTGGTGACGGGGATCGCGGTGGCAGCGACGGGGGCGTGCGGCAGCCCTGACCGGACGCCCGGCGCAGACTCGACGAGCGTGCCCGGTGAGTGCCTGCACGTGGACGTGAACGGCTCCCCACGGTGGCAGGGCGGCACGATCTCCGCGCAGGTCTCGCAGCTCGGAGAAGAGCTGCAGCAGGTCGCCAACGAGCATCCCGACGAGTCGAGTGGAGTGGCGTTCTGCAGCGACGTGTCGAGCGTCGGGATCTACCTGTCACCAGCAAACGGCCCGACGAGGGCGAGGGCGGTCGAGCTGGCTCGAGCGCATCCGGCTCTCGTCCGCATCACGGAGGTGCCACACTCGCTGGCCGACCAGCTCGCCGCCATGGACACGATCCGGCGGCTTCCCGAGGGCTCCCCGATGATCGCGGGGTACGGCCCGGACGCTCGCACCGGTGGGCTGCACGTACGGATCGCTCCCCTCGACAGCAGCGCGGACGAGATCCGCGCCCAGAGCGGAGCCGACGTGGCCGCGGTGCGGGCGCGGATCGTCGCGGCCGTGGGACCGGACCTGCCGCTGTACTTCCAGGTGCGCGAGGCCGGCACCGCCGACGGGCTCGCCGGCTCCTAGCCGTGACACCAGCCGGGGTCTCCATCGCGCTGGTGCGGTGCGATCCGGGGCCGGCGCGCTGACGACCCTCCGTTCGCCGTACCTCTGCGACCGCTGCGTCTCTTGGCGGCTCGGTGCCACGGGCCCTCCGGCACCCGCCTAGGCTGGGCCGGTGACTCTCGCGACCGGCATCGGCTCCTGGCCCGGCACCTCCATCCGCGAGGCGCTCGCCCAGGTCCGCGAGCTGCTCGACGGCCACCTGCCCTACCTGCCGGAGCTGCCCGCACGAGGCCCGGGCGCCGACATGATCGGGCGCACGGCGGGTCTGCTCGTCGAGATGCCCGTCGACCTCCAGCCCGTCGGTTGGCGGCTCGTCGACCGCCCCGGCCTCGACGCCAACCGCACCGGTGCGTTCATGCGGGAGGACCTCGACGAGCTCGCCGAGGCCTTCGACGGGTACGCCGGAAGGCTGAAGGTGCAGGTCGTCGGCCCTTGGACCCTCAGCGCGAACGTGTGGCTCTCCCGCGGGGAGCGTGTCGTGGTTGACGCAGGCGCCCGCCGTGACCTCGTCGAGTCGCTCGCCGAAGGCATACGCGTGCACATCGCCTCCGTGCGCCGGCTCGTCCCCGGCGCCGAGATCGTGCTGCAGGTCGACGAGCCGTCGCTGCCCACGGTCCTGGCGGGGCGGCTGCCGACCTCGTCCGGTTTCGGCCGGCTGCCGAGCCTCGACCCGCAGCTGGCGGCGGCCGGGCTCAAGACCGTCCTCGCCGCCCACGACGGCGAGACCGTGCTGCACTGCTGCGCCGCCGACCCGCCGTTGCCGCTCCTGCGCGCGGCCGGACCGTCCGCCCTGTCGGTCGACACGTCCCTGCTGCGCCCACGCGGGTGGGAGGGCCTGGCCGTGGCGGTCGAGGACGGCATACGGCTGCATGCGGGAGCGGTGCCGACGGATGGATCCCTCACACGGCCGCAGGCCGTCGCCGACCGGCTCGTCGACGCCTGGCGCCGGATCGGGATGCCGTTCGCATCCCTCGCCGACCTCGTCGTCACACCGGCCTGCGGACTCGCGGGCGCATCACCCGAGCTGGCCCGCATCATCCAGGGCGCCGCCGTCGACACCGGCCGCGAGCTCGACGAACGAAGCGCCGACTGAACCGACGGACAAGGCCGGCCACCCGTGCAGGGTGACCGGCCTCACGTCGTGTGCGGACCGCGTCAGAGCGCGGAGCCCGCCTTCCACGTCGTCCAGCCGAGGTTCCAGTCTGCGTAGCCGTTGCCCATCGTCATCGGGCGGTTCGTGCCGGTGGTCTCGACGACGTCACCGATGCGCGTCTGCTCGTAGAGCCACTTGCCGTTGGCGTCGCTCATGCCCGTGCAGCCGTGGCTCACGTTGCGGTGGCCCTGGTCCTTGACCGACCACGGGGCGGTGTGGAGGAACTCGCCGGAGTTCGTCACGCGCATGGCGTACTTGACCGGGGTGTCCTCGTAGTACCCGTCGTCGCCCTCCTTGAGGCCGATCGTCTCCGCACGCATCGTGATGTTGGTCTGCTTGTCCATGATGACCTTGACGCCGGAGCGCGTGATGAACCCGGGCTGGCCGCCGGTGACGGGGATGCGCTTCGTCCACCTGCCGTTGATGAAGACGTCCATCTGGTGCGTCTTGAGGTTGACCTTGGCGACGAGCGCGCGGCCGATCGTGAAGTCGGACGTGCGGGACTGCTCGCCCCAGCGGCCGCCGCCTGCAGGGACGCCGTTGAGGTCGGCCTCGACGTGCACCTTCGTGCCGGCCTTCCAGTACGTCTTGGGGCGCCAGTGCGCCTCGCGTGACGACAGCCAGTACCAGGAGCCGGCCTGCGCGGGCGTCGAGGTGACCTTCATGTGCTTCTCGAAGCTCGCCTTGTCGACGACGGGCAGGTCGAAGCGGATGACGACGGGCATGCCGATGCCGACCGTGCCGCCGTCGCGCGGCGACACCGCCACGTAGACCTGTTCGTCGAGCGTGAGGTCGGCCGTGCGGAACGTCTTCTTCGACTCGGCCGTCTTGCCGTCGGAGTCGGTCGCCTCCATGACGAGGGTGTACTTGACCCCCGGCTCTAGCAGGTCGTCCGCGGTCCACGTGCCGCCCTTGAGCGTGCCGTCGACCTTGATCTTGTTGCCCCTCTTGCTCTTGTAGGAGAGCGAGGCCTTGGTGAGCGTGCCCTTCTCGGCGGACGCCGTGACGCGGGTGTCGACCGCCACGTCCTCGGCGTCGTCGTCGGGCGTCGTCGTGAAGACGACCGGGTCGGTCGTCGGCGTGGGAGCCTGCGTCGTGGTCTCGCCGGAGCCGGCGGACGAAGCGGTCTGCGCGCCGTTGTCGGCCGTGGCCGTGGCGTTGCAGGCCGTGGCGCCGAGCATGGCCAGGACGGCCATCCCCGAGACTGCGGCGGAACGGATGCTCAACTTCACGCGTGAATACCCTTCGCAGACGCGACGCCGGGCGACCCAGGGCGGGTCGGGGTGCGGCGCGTCGATAGTGACCCCGCCCAAGTGTCGCCGAAAGGGGGTCGATACTCCAAAACGGACGGCGAGTCCAAACCGTCAGCGTGTCGCCGCGTGCTCGAGCGTGCCCGAGGACTCCTCCGCGTCGTCCTCAGCGGGGGTTCAGGATGCGTTCCTCGGACGCACCTCCCGCCGGAGGATCTTGCCGGTCGGGCCCTTAGGGAGCTCATCGAGCGTCCACATGCGGCGGGGGTACTTGTAGGCCGCCAGCCGCTCCTTGACGAACGTCTGGACGTCGTCGAGGGTCGCGGTCGACCCGGGACGGAAGACGACGGCGGCGCCGACCTCCTCGCCCATGAGCTCGTCGGGGACGCCGACGACGGCGGCCTCGAGCACGTCGGGGTGCGTGTAGAGCACCTCCTCGACCTCGCGCGGGTACACGTTGAGGCCGCCGCGGATGATCATGTCCTTCTTGCGGTCCACGATCGTGTAGTAGCCCTCGTCGTCGACGGTCGCGAGGTCTCCGGAGCGGAACCAGCCGTCCGGGATGGCCTCCTGGGTCGCCTCGGGGCGGTTCCAGTAGCCCTTCATGATGTTCTCGCCGCGGATCGCGATCTCGCCGATCTCGCCGGCGGGAGTGTCGTTGCCCTCGAGGTCGACGAGCTTCATCTCGCAGCCGGGGATGGCCCGCCCGATCGTGCCTGGCTTCGTCGGCTTGTCCGGCATGTTGAACGAGGCGACCGGCGAGGTCTCGGACAGCCCGTACCCCTCGAGGATCTGGCAGTGGAACTTCTCCTCGAACGCCTTCATGACGGCCTCGGGCATCGCGGACCCGCCCGACGCGCAGGTGCGCAGGGTGCTCGTGTCGGCCTGGTCGGCGTTCGGGTGGTTGAGGATCGCGGCGTACATCGTCGGGACGCCCTGGAAGATCGTCACGCGGTCGCGGCCGAGCACCTCGATCGCCTTCGCGGGGTCGAAGCGGGGGATGAGCGTCAGGGTGCAGCCCTGCTGCACCGACGTGTTGAGCCCGCAGGTCAGGCCGAAGACGTGGAAGAGGGGCAGGCAGCCCATGATCACGTCGTCCTGCGTGATCTGCATGATGTCCGCGGCGGAGCGCTCGGCGTTGCGGTGCAGGTTGAAGTGGGTCAGCTCGGCGCCCTTGGGCTTGCCCGTCGTGCCGCTCGTGTAGAGGATCACCGCGGTGTCGTCGTCGGCGCGCTCGACCGGCTCGGTCACGGGGGCGCCCCCGGTCTCGGAGGCGTCGAACTGGCCGTCGGCTGGGCCCATCGGACCGCACACGACCAGTCGCGTGCCGGTCTCCGCCGCCGCCTTGCCCGCCTCGTCGGCGAAGTCGGGCCACACGAAGCTGAAGCGCGCACCGCTGTCCTCGTAGAAGTACTGGATCTCCCCGGACTTCAGCAGCGGGTTCATCGGCACGACGATGCCACCCGCGAGCAGGGTGCCGTAGAAGGCGATCGGGTACGCCGGCACGTTGGGCAGGATGAGCGAGACCCGGTCACCGGGCTCGAGACCGGCGGCGCGCAGCTGCCCCGCCACGGCGGCCGCGGCGCGGTGCAGTGCCGACCACGTCACCTCGAGCTGGTCGAGCTTGATGCCGACCTTGTCGGGAACGCGTGCCGCGGTCACGACCAGGTTGGCGGCGAGGTTGGTCATCTCTGCTCCTTTGCAGCGGGCGGGCTCGGGCCCATTGTCACCGCTGGTCCGGCCGCTGAACAGACCTGCCACGACGTGACGAGCGTCATCGATCCGTGAGGGTCGGGGGTGGCTGGCAGGATGAGCGCGTGAGCGAGAGCAGCAGCCCCACGCCCGTCACCGACGACGTCCCGAGCGAGGCCCACCAGGAGTGGGCCGACCTCGCCGAGCAGGCCGGCACGGCCCAGTTCGCCTACCACGTCAAGGACGCCCCCACGATCAGCGACGGCGAGTACGACCAGCTCATCCGTCGGCTCAACAGGCTCGAGGAGCAGTACCCGTCGCTGCGCACGCCCGAGAGCCCGACCCAGAACGTCGGTGGCGCCGCGTTCGCGACCGGTTTCGCGACCGTCGACCACCTCGAGCGCATGCTGAGCCTCGACAACGCGTTCTCGTTCGAGGAGCTGCGTGCCTGGGCCGAGCGGGTGGAGCGCGAGGTCGGTGCGGGCGCGCACTACCTGTGCGAGCTGAAGATCGACGGGCTCGCCGTCAACCTGCTCTACGAGGGCGGCCGGCTGGTCCGCGCGCTCACCCGGGGCGACGGCCGCACGGGGGAGGACGTCACGAACAACGTGCGCACCATCCGCGGCATCCCCGAGCGCCTGACCGGCGACGGTGTGCCCGACCTCGTCGAGATCCGCGGTGAGGTGTTCTTCCCGACGGCAGCCTTCGCCGACCTCAACGCGAGCCTCGTCGAGGCCGGCAAGGCGCCGTTCGCGAACCCCCGCAACGCGGCCGCCGGCTCACTGCGCCAGAAGGACCCGAAGATCACCGCCTCGCGCCCGCTGCAGATGCTCGTGCACGGCGTCGGCGCCAGAAGGGGCTTCGAGGTCGAGCGGCAGAGCGGTGCGTACGCGGCCCTTCAGGCTTGGGGTCTGCCGACCTCCGCCGAGTTCCGCGTGCTCGACGACGTCGCCGACGTCGAGGCGTTCGTCACCCACCACGGTGAGCACCGGCACGACCGCCTGCACGAGATCGACGGCATCGTCGTCAAGGTCGACGAGGTGCCGCTCCAGCGCCAGCTCGGCTCGACGTCGCGTGCGCCGCGGTGGGCCATCGCGTTCAAGTACCCGCCCGAGGAGGTCAACACCAGGCTCCTCGACATCCGGGTCAACGTGGGCCGCACCGGCCGGGTCACCCCCTACGGCGTCATGGAGCCGGTCGTCGTCGCGGGCTCCACCGTCGAGCAGGCCACGCTGCACAACCCGTACGAGGTGGAGCGCAAGGGTGTGCTCATCGGCGACACCGTGGTGCTGCGCAAGGCCGGCGACGTCATCCCCGAGATCGTCGGGCCCGTCGTCGACCTGCGCGACGGCACAGAGAGGGCGTTCGTCATGCCGACGGAGTGCCCGGCCTGCGGCACGCCTCTCGCGCCGGAGAAGGAGGGTGACAAGGACATCCGCTGCCCGAACTCCCGCACGTGCCCGAGTCAGCTGCGAGAGCGCGTCTTCGCCCTTGCCTCGCGGGGCGCCCTCGACATCGAGGCCCTCGGCTGGGAGGCGGCGATCGCGCTCACCGACCCCGAGCTCGACAGGCCCGACGACGCGACGGAGCCGCCCGCCACCCCGGTGCTGCCTGGCGAGGCAGGCCTGTTCGACCTGACGCCCGACGACCTGCGTGACGTGCGGGTGTGGCGGCGGCGCAAGGTCAAGGGCGTGCCGGGTCCGTGGCAGCAGGAGCTCTACTTCTTCACCAAGCCCACCGCGAAGACGCCGTCGAAGCCGCGCGCCAACACCGAGGTGCTCCTCGCCGAGCTCGAGAAGGCGAAGTCACAGCCACTCTGGCGCGTGCTCGTCGCCCTCTCGATCCGCCACGTCGGCCCCACCGCGGCCCGCGCGCTCGCCAGCCACTTCGGCTCGATGGACGCCATCCGCGCCGCGAGTCGCGAGGAGCTGGCGCATGTCGAGGGCGTCGGAGGCGTCATCGCCGACGCCGTCATCGAGTGGTTCAAGGTCGACTGGCACGTCGAGATCGTCGAGCGCTGGGCGGCCGCCGGGGTGCGGATGGTCGACGAGGTCGACGCGTCGGCGCCGCGCACGCTCGAGGGCAAGACGGTGGTCGTCACCGGCTCGCTCGATGGCTTCTCGCGCGACGAGACGAAGGAGGCGATCATCAGCCGCGGCGGCAAGGCCGCCGGGTCCGTCTCGAAGAGCACCGACTTCGTCGTCGTCGGTGCCAACGCCGGCTCCAAGGCGGCGAAGGCCGAGGAGCTCGGGCTGACGGTCCTCGACGAGGACGGCTTCCGCCGGCTCCTCGAGACGGGCTCGCCCGACTGACCCCGACCGGACCCGACCGACCGCGCCGTGCACGCGCTCATGTGTGCCCACCCCACAGAACCGCGGCAGGTGTGTGGGTCCCCACCGTCCTTTCGCCGTGCCGCCCTCCTAGGCTTGCCCGAAGTTTCCGGTTCCACCGACGGAACCACCGACGGAGACGACGCCGCCCGCCAGGTCGGCGAATCGCTGACTCAGCGCGACGCACGAGGAGGTGCAGGTCTTGACGGGTACCCCGTTGCTCGAGACCCGAGCCCTGACCAAGGAGTTCCGAGGTTTCCGGGCCGTCTCGGACGTCGACCTGTCGGTCGCGCGGGGCACGGTCCATGCCCTGGTCGGGCCCAACGGCGCAGGCAAGACCACGCTGTTCAACCTCCTCACCGGGTTCCTGTCACCGACCTCGGGCACCGTGCTCTTCGACGGTCAGGACATCACCGGTCGCGCGCCCGAGCAGATCGCCCCGCTCGGCATCGCCCGCTCCTTCCAGATCACGAGCCTCTTCGAGGCCATGAGCCTGGCCGAGCACCTCGAGCTCGCACTCGCCAGCCCGACCGGCATGGGGAAGCAGTGGTGGCGCTCGGTCACCCGCCTGTCGGTGTTCCGGAACCGGGCGATGGACCTGCTCGAGCAGGTCGGGCTCGCCGACCGCGCCGGAGCGCCCGCGTCCTCGCTCGCCTACGGCCAGAAGCGCGCGCTCGAGCTGGCCATCGCGATGGCGCTCGACCCGAAGCTGCTCCTGCTCGACGAGCCCACCGCCGGCATGGGCATCGAGGACGTCGACCGCACCATCGCGCTCGTCAAGCAGCTCTCCGTCGGACGCACGGTCGTGTTCGTCGACCACAACATGCACGTCGTCGGCTCCCTCGCCGACCAGGTCACCGTGCTCCAGTCCGGACAGGTGCTCGCGGAGGGGCCCTACGAGCAGGTGCGCGCCGACGAGCGGGTCATCACGGCATACCTCGGAGCAACCCATGACTGACGACACGGCCAGCGCCCGGAGCACGGGTCGCGCCGCCGGCGCCACGACCGCGACGGCGAACGCCCCTGCGCCGGAGCGCCGCTCGCCGATGCTCGAGGTGGCCGGCCTGTCCGCCTGGTACGGCGAGGCCCGCGTCCTGTCGGACGTCACCATCGACGTCGGTCCGGGCGAGGTGGTCACCCTCGTCGGCCGCAACGGCGCCGGCAAGACGACGCTGCTGCGCTCCGTCATGGGCCTGCACCGCCAGACCGAGGGCGCCGTCACGCTCGACGGCGCCGACCTCGGCAAGCGGTCCGCCGATGCCCGGGCCCGGGCCGGCATCGGCTGGGTGCCCGACGACCGCGGCATCTATGCGAGCCTCACGGTCGGCGAGAACCTCCTGCTGCCACCGGTCGTCCACCCGGACGCGTGGCCCCTCGAGCGGGTCTACGAGTTCTTCCCGGTCCTTCACGAACGCCGCGACTTTCCCGGCACGAGGCTCTCGGGCGGCGAGCAGCAGATGCTCGCGATGGCCCGGGTCCTGCGGATGGGCTCGCGCCTGCTGCTGCTCGACGAGCCGAGCGAGGGCCTCGCGCCCGTCATCGTCCAGCGCATCGGCGAGATCATCCGCGAGATCAAGGGCCAGGGGGTCGGCGTGCTCCTCGTCGAGCAGAACGTGAAGTTCGCCTCTACCGTCGCCGACCGGCACTACCTGCTCGCACAGGGACAGGTCGTCGAGCACCTCGGCAACGACGACTTCAGGGCTCGCGAGGGCGAGCTGCTCACGTATCTCGGGATGTGAGCCCCCGCCGTCCGGCCGACCCGTGGCCGCCGCAGCACACGCCAGCACGCGTCGGCCCAACGCACCCGACCTCTCGTCACACCCGCACACCCGTCACATCTCGTCACACCCCGTCACAACCCCAGGAGGGGACATGCGAAGCAGGACAGTCCAGGGCTCGGTCGCGATCGCCGCGACCGCCTCTCTCGCGCTCGCCGCGTGCGGCGGCGCCGGCGGCCCGCAGTCAGGCGGCTCGAGCAAGCTCACCGACGACAAGGTCGTCATCGGCCTGATCAACGACCAGTCCGGCGTCTACAAGGACCTCTCCGGCCCCAACTCGAAGACGGCCATCGAGCTCGCCATCGAGGACTACAAGGCCAAGTACGGCGACAAGGCCGTCGCGAAGACCGTCGAGGTGGTCACGGCCGACCACCAGAACAAGGCCGACATCGCCAACTCCAAGGCGCAGGAGATGTACGACCGGCAGAAGGCCGACATCATCCTCGACGTGCCGAACTCCGCCGCTGCGCTCGCCGTGGCGACCCAGGCGGCGAACAAGAAGAAGCTGTACATCAACATCGGTGCCGGCACGACGGCCCTCACCGGCGAGAAGTGCAACAGGTACACCTTCCACTGGGCGTACAACACCGCCGTCCTCGCGCGCGGCACCGCCGGCACGATCACGAAGGAGGGCGGCACCTCCTGGAACATCGTCTACCCCGACTACGCGTTCGGGCAGGACATGAATAAGTCGTTCACCAAGGAGGTCACCGGTGCCGGCGGCTCCGTCGGGCAGTCGATCGCCTCGCCGTTCCCGAGCGACAACTTCGCGACCTTCATCACGAAGGCCGGTGTGGGCAGCCCGAAGGTCGTCGGCTCGATGCACGCCGGCGGCGACCTCATCAACTTCGTCAAGCAGTTCAACCAGAGCCCGCTCAAGGGCAAGGTCCAGCTCGCCGTCGGCCTGATGTTCATCACCGACATCCACTCCCTGGGCGTCGACCAGTTCGCCGGCACGCAGTTCACCGACGCGTGGTACTGGAACTTCGACGAGCAGAACAAGAAGTGGGCCGACCGGTTCAAGCAGAAGACGAACACGCGTCCGTCCTTCGCGCACGCCGCCAACTACTCGGCCGCGCTGAACTACCTCGAGGCCGTCCAGACGGCCGGCACCGACGACGCGGACAAGGTCGTCGGCACGCTCGAGGGCAAGAAGATCAACGACGTGTTCCTGCGCAACGGCGAGGTCCGCAAGGCCGACCACGCCGTGACCCACGACGTCTACCTCGCGAAGGTCAAGAGCTCCGCGCCCGAGGAGTGGGACTACGAGGACATCGTCAAGACCATCCCGGCCGCCGAGGCGTACGGCGATGCCAACCCCGCCTGCTCGATGAGCTGACCTCCCAGCCCGAACGCCGTCCGGCCGCCCCCACCAGGCCGCGCCGGACGGCATACGGCGCCGGGGCGTGCCTGCCTGATCGACCGCGAACCGAGCGAGAGACATGAGCGAATTCATCCAGTACACCCTCCAGGGGCTCGCCGCCGGAGGCTTCTACGCCCTGTCGGCGCTCGGCCTCGCCGTCATCTTCGGCGTCCTCGGTGTCGTCAACTTCTCCCACGGCGCCTGCTACATGCTCGGTGCCGTCATCTCCGCGGTGCTCCTCGCCGAGCTGCACGTCGGGTTCTGGGTCGCGCTGCTCGTCGTGCCGATCCTCATGTTCGGCTTCGGTGTCCTCATGGAGCGGCTGCTCGTGCGCTGGCTCCTCGCGCTCGACCCGCTCTACAACTTCCTGCTGACCTTCGGCCTGACCCTGATCCTCGTCGAGGCGGTCAAGCAGCGCTACGGCGTCTCCGGCCTCCCCTACGAGGTGCCGGCCGGGCTCGGCGGCCAGGTCGGCATCGGCAGTGTCAACCTGTCGGTCTACGCGATCTTCGCGTGCCTGTTCTCGGTCGTCGTGTGCGTGGGCGTGGGCCTGGCCCTGACGAGGACGCGGATCGGGATGATCGTGCGGGCGGCGACAGAGGCGCCCGAGCGCACGCGAGCCCTGGGCATCGACGTCGGCCGCTGGGTGACGCCGGTCTTCGGCTTCGGCATCGCGCTGGCGGGCCTGGCGGGTGTCCTCGCGGCGCCGACGCGCGCGATCACGGCGGAGATGGGCAGCAACTTCATCATCATCCTGTTCGCGGTCGTCGTCATCGGCGGCCTCGGCAGCATCCTCGGGGCGGTGGTCGCGGGATTCCTCGTCGGGCTCGTCGAGGCCTATGGCATCGCCTACGCACCCACGTACGCCCAGATCGTCATCTTCGTGCTCATGGCGCTCGTCGTCCTCGTCCGGCCCTCGGGGCTCTTCGGACGGGAGGAGGTCGCATGAGCGAGCAGCTGACCGCCAAGGTGGACGTCGACCTGGCCCAGCCCTCGATCCTGTCGCGGCGGAGCCCCCTGCGCTACGTCATGCTGCTCGGCGGTCTCGTCGTCGCGGTGCTGCTGCCGTACTGGATCTACCCGCCGGTCGCGATGGACATCCTCTGCTGGGGGCTCTTCGCCATCAGCGTCGACCTGCTTCTCGGCTTCACCGGCCTGCTCAGCTTCGGGCACGCGGCGTTCTGGGGTGGCTCGGCGTACTGCACCGGCCTCATCGCGACCCACTGGGGAGTGCCGTTCCCCGTCGCCGTCCTGGGTGGCGCCGTCTTCTCGATGGTCATCGCGTGGCCCATCGGCTACCTGTCGGTGCGGCGCACCGGCATCTACTTCGCGATGGTCACCCTCGCGTTCGCGCAGATGCTCTACTTCATCGCCAACCAGGCCCGTGAGCTGACCGGTGGCGAGAACGGCCTGCAGGGCATCCCCAGGAGCTTCTTCGGCATCGAGCCCGTCGAGACGGACCCGTTCTACTTCTACTACGTCGGCGCCGCTCTGGTCCTCCTCGGCGTGCTCGTCGCCTGGCGGGTCGTCAACTCGCCCTTCGGGCGTGTGCTGACGGCCGTGCGCGACAACCCGGCCCGCGCCCGCGCGCTCGGCTACGACGTTGAGAGGTACAAGATCAAGGCGTTCGTCATCTCGGCCGGCCTCGCGGGCCTCGCGGGTGGCGTCTTCGCCATCAGCCACCAGTTCGCCTCGCTCCAGGAGCTGATGTGGACGACGTCGGGCAAGGTCGTGCTCGTCACGGTGCTCGGCGGCATCGGCACCCTGTGGGGCGGCTTGGCCGGCGCCGGCGTCGTGGTGACCCTGGAGGACTACCTCGCGAGTTCGGGCTTCGAGGGCATCGGCCTCATCACCGGGACGATCTTCGTGGTCATCGTCCTGCTGTTCCGCCACGGCATCTGGGGTACGGGCCGCAACGTGCTGCGCCGCCGCGTGCTCGACCGGCGCCGCAGGCCGCGCAGCTGACTGCCCCCGGGCGGGTCGATGTATTCGCGTGCTGTTCCAGCGAACGCGAATACATCGACCCGGCAGGGGCTGCCTCGGGGCAGGGGCGACGTCAGGGGGTGAGGAGGCGGCGGGCGACGCGGCCGACGACGAGCCAGGCGACTGCTCCGAGACCCCAGTTGACGACAGCGTTCTTGACGACGGCGCCGTCACCGGTGAACTGCTTGACCCCGGCATTGCGGCTGAAGACCCCCAGGTCGGCCCAGTCGGCGGCCCGCAGGACCGCTTCGACGAGCGCGTTTCGGGTGTTCGCCTCGAGCACGACGAGCACCGCACCCAGCAGCAGCGCCGTCGCCGCGAGCAGGCAGGCGAACCACACGAGCTCACCGAGCACGGTGCGCACGCGGGCGATGCCCGCCACTGTCAGGGACGCAGCCCGGCGCGCGCCGGCGCGCAGGTCGGGTGAACGGCGGCCGGTCTCGGCCTTGGCCGCGGCCCGGTCCGTCGGCTCACTCGTCGCCCGGCTTGTGGGCTCACTCGCGGGCTTGCCCGTGGGCTCACCCGCCGTGGGCTGTTCCGCGGTGGCGGCCCCATCGGGGGGCGTGGTCTTCGTCGTGCTGGCGGGGCTCGTCATCGAGGGTCTCCTTGGCTGTCCCGTACCGGTCGTGGCTCTGCCGTGCCCAACGAGCGAACCCGGTCCCAAGACACGCCCCGGTCCGCCCGGGTTCGACCGCATCGGCCACTCGAGCGCGTGGTCGGTTCGGTTCCGTCGGCCCCATAGACTGGCCCGCATGTCCTCCCTGTCCCGCGAAGACGTAGCCCACTTGGCCGGCCTCGCCCGCATCGAGCTCTCCGACGCCGAGCTCGACCGCATGGTGGGTGAGCTCGCGGTCATCCTCGAGTCCGTGGCCAAGGTCCAGCAGGCCCCGACCGACGGCGTGGCCCCGATGTCGCACCCGATGCCGCTGACCAACGTGACCCGCCCCGACGTGGTGCGTCCGAGCCTCGGCGCCGAGGCCGCGCTCGCCGGCGCCCCCGAGGCCGAGCAGCAGCGCTTCTCCGTGCCGCGCATCCTCGACGAGGACTGAGCCACCGCGGCTGCCTGCGTATGCCGTCGGGCCGAGCACCCGGCATACGCCGCCCTCACGGGCAGCACGAACCCTCCTGCAGCAGAACCGAACCGAAGGCAACGACGTGACCGACCTGCCAACCGACCTGACCCGGGCCACCGCCGCCGCCTTGGCCGACGCGCTCGCGACCAAGACGATCTCGTCCGTCGAGGTGACCCAGGCGCACCTCGACCGCATCGCCGCCGTCGACGGCCAGGTGCACGCGTACCTCCACGTCGACTCCGAGGGCGCCCTCGCGCAGGCGCGCGCCATCGACGAGCGCCGCGGCGCCGGTGAGAGCCTCAGCACCCTCGCCGGAGTGCCCATCGCCGTCAAGGACGTCATGACGACGAAGGGCCTGCCCACGACGTGCGGCAGCAAGATCCTCGAGGGCTGGATCCCGCCGTACGACGCGACCGTCGTCACGAAGCTGCGTGAGGCGGGCCTACCGATCCTCGGCAAGACGAACATGGACGAGTTCGCGATGGGCTCCTCGACCGAGCACTCCGCGTACGGGCCATCGCGCAACCCGTGGGACCTCGAGCGCATCCCGGGTGGCTCGGGCGGTGGCTCGAGCTCGGTGCTCGCCTCGTTCCAGGCGCCGCTCGCCACCGGCACCGACACGGGTGGCTCGATCCGCCAGCCCGCAGCCGTGACGGCGACGGTCGGCACGAAGCCGACCTACGGCGGCGTCTCGCGCTACGGCCTCGTCGCCCTCGCGAGCTCGCTCGACCAGGCCGGCCCGTGCGGTCGCACCGTCCTCGACACGGCGCTGCTCCACGCCGTCATGGGCGGCCACGACCCGATGGACTCCACGTCGATCGACGCACCCGTGCCCCCGGTCGTCGAGGCAGCGCGCGCCGCCGACGTGCGCGGCATGCGCGTCGGCGTCGTCAAGGAGCTCGGTGGCACGGGCTACCAGCCCGGCGTCCGCGCCCGCTTCGACGAGTCCGTGGCGCTTCTGGAGGAGCTCGGGGCCGAGGTCGTCGAGGTCAGCTGCCCCAACTTCGACTACGCCCTGGCGGCCTACTACCTCATCCTGCCGAGCGAGGCCTCGAGCAACCTCGCGAAGTTCGACGCGATGCGCTACGGCCTGCGCGTGCTGCCCGACGGCGTCGACGACCCGAGCGCCGAGCAGGTCATGGCCGCCACACGCGACGCGGGCTTCGGCCCCGAGGTCAAGCGCCGGATCATCCTCGGCACCTACGCCCTGAGCTCCGGCTACTACGACGCGTACTACGGCTCGGCGCAGAAGGTCCGCGCGCTCATCGCGGAGGACTTCGCCAACGCGTACGAGAAGGTCGACGTGCTCGTCAGCCCGACCGCGCCGACCACAGCGTTCAAGCTCGGTGACAAGCTCGAGGACCCGATGGCCATGTACCTCAACGACATCGCCACCATCCCGGCCAACCTTGCCGGCGTGCCCGGCATGTCGATCCCGTCGGGTCTCGCCGACGAGGACGGCCTGCCCGCCGGCATCCAGATCCTCGCGCCGGCCACGAAGGACGAGCGGCTCTACTCGGTGGGCGCCGCCCTCGAGGCCGCGCTGCTCGACCGCTGGGGCGGACCGATTCTCGACCGCGCGCCCGAGCTGGGTGGCGTCGCTGCTGCGAAGGGAGCCTGACATGACCGCCATCGCGACCGACGCCGTCATGGACTACGACGAGGCCATGACGAAGTTCGACCCCGTCATGGGCCTCGAGGTCCACGTCGAGCTGCACACGGCGACCAAGATGTTCTGCGGCTGCCCCACCGGCTTCGGGGCAGAGCCGAACTCGCAGGTGTGCCCGGTCTGCCTCGGCCTGCCGGGAGCTCTCCCCGTCGTCAACGAGAAGGCGGTCGAGTCGGCCATCCGGATCGGTCTCGCGCTCAACTGCGAGATCGCCGAGTGGTGTCGCTTCGCCCGGAAGAACTACTTCTACCCGGACATGCCGAAGAACTTCCAGACCTCGCAGTACGACGAGCCCATCGCGTACGGCGGTCACCTCGACGTCGAGCTCGAGGACGGCAGCATCTACCGCGTCGAGATCGAGCGCGCCCACATGGAGGAGGACACCGGCAAGTCGCTGCACATCGGCGGTGCCACCGGCCGCATCCACGGCGCCGACCACTCGCTCGTCGACTACAACCGTGCCGGCATCCCGCTCATCGAGATCGTCACGAAGCCGATGGTCGGGGCGGGGGAGCGCGCACCCGAGGTGGCCAAGGCGTACGTCTCCGCCCTGCGTGACCTGCTGCGGGCGCTCGACGTCAGCGACGTGAAGATGGAGCAGGGCTCGATGCGCTGCGACGCCAACGTCTCGCTCCGCCCGAAGGTCGGTGACCCGCTGAGCAGCGAGCAGCTCGCCGTCCCGTTCGGCACGCGCACCGAGACGAAGAACGTCAACTCCCTGCGATCCGTCGAGCGGGCCGTGCGCTACGAGATCTCCCGCCACGCCGTGATCCTCGACACCGGCGGCTCGATCCTGCAGGAGACGCGCCACTGGCACGAGGACACCGGAGTCACGACGTCCGGTCGCGTCAAGTCCGACGCCGAGGACTACCGCTACTTCCCCGAGCCCGACCTCGTGCCCGTCGCGCCGACCCGCGAGACCGTCGAGGCGCTGCGCGCCACCCTGCCCGAACCCCCCGGACAGCGCCGGAAGCGCCTCCAGTCCGACTGGGGCTACAGCGACCTCGAGATGCGCGACGTCATGAACGCAGGGGCGGTCGAGCTCATCGAGGAGACCGTCGCTGCGGGCGCGAGCGCGGGCGCGGCCAAGAAGTGGTGGCTCGGTGAGCCGTCGCGCCGCGCGAACGCCGAGGGCCAGGACATCGTCACGTATGCCGCCGAGCTCGGTCTCACGCCCGCGCACGTCGCAGAGCTCGACGGACTCGTCACGTCGGGTCGGCTCAACGACTCCATGGCGCGACAGGTGCTCGACGGCGTGCTCGCGGGGGAGGGCACGCCGACGGCCGTGGCCGATGCCCGCGGCCTCGAGCTCGTCCAGGACGACGGCGCCCTCGAGGCCGCCGTCGACAAGGTCATCGAGACCAACCCCGACGTCGCCGCGAAGATCCGCGACGGCAAGGTGCAGGCGGCCGGCGCCCTCATCGGGCAGGTCATGAAGGAGATGAAGGGCCAGGCCGATGCCGGCAGGGCCCGCGAGCTCATCCTCGCCAAGCTCCAGTAACCGTCGAGAGGCCACGTCTCGTGGCCTCACGTCGGGCGAGAGGCCAGTTCACGCCCCCTGACGGGGGCAGGAACTGGCCTCTCGACGGTCCGGGGTCAGCGCTTCCCGCCGCCGAGGAGTCCCCCGAGAAGACCGCCGAGGATGTCGCCGGCGCCGCCGGACGACGAACCGCCGCCGCCACCGCCGAGGACCTGGCCGAGGATGTCCTGCAGGGGGTTCGAGCCGCTCGAGGCGGTCCCTGTCGAGGTCGCGCTGCCGGGCGCCTGCACCGGACCGCTCCCGGCTCCGGCACCGCCGGGGAACAGCGCACCGCCGTCGGTCGCCCCCGAGGATCCCGATGCGCCGCCCGCGCCCTGGGCGCCGCCGAGCATGCCGCCGAGACCGCCTTGGCCCATCCGGTTGGCGAGCCACGACAGGACGATGGGGGCGAGGATCGGCAGCAGCTTCTGGACGAGGCCACCGGAGGAGCCGCCGAGCCCGCCGAGCTGGTTCACGACCTGGTCGGTGTTCTCGCCGAAGATGTTGCCGACGATGGCCCGGCCGTCCCTCTCGTCGACGTCGTCGAGGCCGCCGATCGTGCCCTGGTGGTCGGACAGTGCGGCGAGCAGGGAGTCCGCGCCGGCCGGGTCGGAGGCGTTGGCCTGTAGTCCACCGAGCAGGGCGGGGAGGGCGCTCTCGGCCGCCTGCCGCACCTCGTCGCGCTCGACCCCGAGCTGGCTCGCCAGCTCGTCGATCGGTACCTGGTCCAGGATCTCGTCGTACGAAGCCATCGTGCCCTCCTCGTCACGGGCGGCGCCGCTGCCGCCTCCTGTTCGACAGGCTAGTCACGCGGCAGTGGTCACGGGTGGCCCGCGCCGGTCCGGTCGTGGCCGCCCAGGCCGGTCAGCGTGCCCCGACGTCGGCGAGCGGCAGGGAGATGAGCCGGTCGGCTCCGTCGTTGTTGCTCGTCGTGATCCAGGCCCGACCGGCCACGAACGCGATGTCGCGGATGCGGCCATAGGTGCCCTGTAGCAGCCGCGTCGACTGCCCCACGGTGCCGTCGGCGTTGACCGGCACACGCCACACCGACTCTCCGCGGAGCGCGGCCATGTACACCGCGCCGTCGGGCCCGACCGCGATGCCGCTGGGCGACATGTCGGACGTCGCCCACTGCGCGACCGGGTCGACGAAGTCAGGGTCGCCGCCGCGGCCCTCGACCTCGGGCCAGCCATAGTTCTTGCCGGGCTCGATGAGGTTGAGCTCGTCGAAGGTGTTCTGCCCGAACTCGCTGGCCCACAGGCGGTTTCGGCGGTCCCAGGCGAGACCCTGGACGTTGCGGTGACCGTAGGACCAGATGGGGGAGCCGCCGAACGGGTTGCCGGGTGCCGGTTCACCGTCAGAGGTGATGCGCAGGATCTTGCCGCCGAGCGAGTCGAGGTTCTGCGACAGAGCAGTGTCACCGGCCTCTCCGGTGCCGACGTAGAGATAGCCGTCGGGCCCGAAGGCGATGCGGCCCCCGTTGTGGTTCCGCCCCCGTGGGATGCCGGAGAAGATGACGTCGGGCTCACCGAGCCGGCCGTCGCGCCAGGGCACCGACGCGATGCGGTTGTCGCTCTCCGTGGAGTAGTACGCGTAGACGACGGGGTCGGCCTCGAAGTCGTCCCTAACGGCGAGGCCGAGCAGGCCGCCCTCGCCCTCAGTGCGCGTGATCGGCAGCCGCCCGGCCACGCCGGCCTTGCCACCTGAACCCGGCCTGGGCAGGTGGTAGACGTCCCCCGTGTTGCGCTCGCTGACGAGGGAGCTGCCGTCGGGCAGCACCGCGACCGACCAGGCGATGTCGATCCCGCCGAGCAACGTGACCGGGCCGGCGGGTTGGCGTGCCGGAGCGCTCGTCGTCGTGCCCGACGTCGTCGACGTCGTCGTGCTCGACCCGGTCGTCGTGGTCGACGCCGTCGCGCTCGTGTCGCTGACCCCAGGGCTCGTGGACGAGTCCGTCGGCCTAGCCGTCGAGCACGCGGTCGAGACGAGGGCGACGGCGACGACGACGGCAAGGGCACGGCCGATCGATCGGGAAGGATGCGGCATACCTCATTGTGTCCCAGACATCCTGTGCGTCGCGGTTTGCTCTAGGCGCCGCGCCGCTCGAGGCTCTCGACGAGCTCGGCCCGTACGTCTGGGTGTCCGACGCCCGCCTCGACGACCCGGTGAGCCGCGGCGACGTCGCCCGTGAGGGCACGGAAGAGCACGAGCAGGTCGACGTCGTGGTCGGGTCGTTCGATCTCGATGTCCGCCCCGGTCCGCACGGTCCCGGGGGCGACGACCGACAGGTACGCGCCGGTCCGGCCGGCCTCCGTGAACCGCCGCACCCAGCGAGGCTCACCCATGTGCGCGGCGAACGTCGCGCACGGGATGCGCGGCACCTCGACGCGCAGCACGACGTCGCCGACCCGCCACAGCTCGCCGACACGCGCATGCGTCGTGTCGACGCCGAGCGTCGTGACGTTCTCGCCGAATCCGCCTGGGACGATGGGTCGCCCGATCTGTCGCTCCC
The DNA here is from genome assembly GCF_042666095.1 of Terrabacter sp. GCM10028922. Lineage (NCBI taxonomy): Bacteria > Bacillati > Actinomycetota > Actinomycetes > Micrococcales > Intrasporangiaceae > Terrabacter > Terrabacter sp. GCM10028922. Next base: position 86,175 of record NZ_JBHTFG010000016.1, read on the forward strand.
AGTACTCCTGATCCTCCCGGGGATACGCGTAGACCGCCTGGAGTGCGCCGCCGTGGTGCTTCGGGTTGCCGATCTCGTCGCCGACGACTCCGCTGCCGAGGCCGCCGTGCTTCGGCCCGGGGTCGCGCACCTCGAAGGAGTCGACGGGTTTCTTGTCGATGGCCGTCGGTCGGCCACCGCCGGGGGTCGGGGTGCGCCGACCCGAGCTGAGCGACAGGACGTGCGGGCGGGTGATCACCTGCGCGAGCCTAGTCACGTGGCAGTGGACTCCCGCCGTGGTCCTCGCGGTCGTCATCTAGCGTGGCCGCATGGCTGCCACCCCGCTCGTCGTGTCCGTGCCCGATCGCGAGTACGCCGAGGCGCTCGCCGACCTGGACGGGGTCGACGTCGTCGTCTGGGACATGGCGCAGCCGCACGAGCGGGGTGCCGACATCCGGCTCGCCGTCATGCCGTACATGACCCGGCTCCGACTGGCCGACATCGCGCGCGGGCTCGATGCACTCGAGGTCGTCCAGCTCCAGAGCGCGGGATACGAGGAGTTCCTGCCTGATGTGCCGAAGGGCGTCACGCTGTGCAATGCGGCCGGGGTGCACGACGCGTCCACGGCCGAGCTGGCCCTGACTCTGACGCTTGCCTCGATCCGCGACATCCCGAAGTTCGTTGAGTCGCAGGCGCGTTCGACGTGGGAACCACTCGTGCTGCGCTCGGCTCTGGCCGACAGCCGCGTGCTCGTGGTCGGCTACGGCCAGATCGGGCGGGCGATCGCACGTCGCTTCGCGCCGTTCGAGGTGTCGCTCACCGCCGTCGCGTCACAGGCCCGCGCCGGCGACGACGTGGTGCCGCACGTCCACGGCATCGACGAGCTGCCCGACCTGCTGCCCGATCACGACGTCGTCGTGGTCATCGTGCCGCTCTCCGACGCGACGCGCGGGCTCTTCTGCGCCGCGACCCTCGGTCGTATGCCGGACGGCGCCCTCCTCGTCAACGTCGCCCGCGGGCCCGTCGTCGACACCGACGCCCTCGTTGCCGAGTGCGCGTCCGGGCGGCTACGCGCCGCGCTCGACGTCACCGCCCCCGAGCCCCTGCCTGCGGACCACCCGCTCTGGACGACTCCGGGTGTGCTCGTCACGCCGCACATCGGCGGAGCGACCCAGGCCATGCGTCCGCGGGCGAAGGCGCTCGTGCGTCGACAGGTGCAGGCGATGCTCGCAGGTCGACCGCCCGTCAACGCGGTCAACCGGGCAGGCTGAGCGCCCGCCCACACCGCGACCGAGCCGTTCGGACGCTGGGCCACGGCCCGAACCCTTGTCCCGCTCTCGGGCATAGTGGACACTGTCAACATGACCGAGACCATCGTTGCCATCGGCACGCGCAAGGGGCTCTGGATCGCCCGCAGCACCGATCGGCAGGACTGGAGCATCGAAGGCCCGCACTTCCTCATGAGCGAGGTCGCGTCGGTCGCCGTCGACACCCGCGAGGGACGCTCGACCGTCCTCGCCGGCGTGAAGTCATGGCACTGGGGACCGACGGTCCAGGCGTCGACCGACGGCGGTCGCACGTGGACCGAGAGCGCCGATCGCGCTCTCGCCTTCCCGACCGACACCGACACCGCGCTCGAGCGCGTCTGGCAGCTCACGCCCGATCCCAACGACTCCGACGTCGTCTGGGCCGGTGTCGAGCCGCACGCCCTCTTCAAGAGCACCGACCGCGGTGAGCACTACGAGCTCGTGCGCGGCCTGTGGGACCACCCGCACCGACCCACGTGGGAGCCCGGCTTCGGCGGGGGAGCGGTGCACACGATCCTGCCCGAGCCGGGCAACCCCGAGTCGCTGCTCGTCGCGATGAGCACCGGCGGCGTCTACCGATCCGGTGACGGCGGCGACACCTGGGCGCCGAGCAACCCCGGCATCCGTGCGGGGTTCATGCCCGACAACGAGTTCCCCGAGTACGGCCAGTGCGTGCACAAGGTGGCGCGCGGGCAGGGTGAGGGAGAGTTCTTCGCGCAGAACCACAACGGCGTCTATCGCTCCCACGACAACGGCGCGAGCTGGGACTCCATCGCCGACGGGCTCCCCACCGACTTCGGCTTCACGATCCTGGCCCACCCGCGCAAGCCCGGGGTCGTGTGGGTCGTTCCCGTCGCCGACGGTGGCGAGCGCATCCCGCCGGACGCACAGCTGCAGGTCCAGCGGTCCGACGACGCGGGCGCGACCTGGCGTCAGCTGGCCACGGGCCTTCCCGACCACAGCTACACGTGCGTGCTGCGCGATGCCGCGTCGCTCGACTCGGCAGACCCGGTCGGCGTCTACCTCGGCACACGCAACGGTGACGTGTTCGCGTCGGCCGACGAGGGGGAGTCGTTCCAGCGCATCGCCACCCAGCTGCCCGACGTGCTCGTCGTCCGCGCCGCCCAGCTCGCCTGAGTACCAAGGGGTCCCGTATGCCGTCCGCTCCCGTCCGCATCATCCTGCCGGGCATGCTGCGCGACCTCGTCGGTGGTTTGGCGGAGATCGAGGTGGAGTCGCCGGCCGAGAGCCAGACGGTGGCCGAGCTCCTCGACCGCGCGTTCTCGGAGCACCGCATCCTCGACGGCAAGGTGCGCGACGAGCGGGGTCAGATCCGCCGCCATGTCAAGGTCTTCGTCAACGGCGAGGACGCGACGCGGGGCGAGGGCATCGGGGCGCCGGTCCCGGCGGGTGCGAGGGTCCACATCATCAACGCCGTCTCAGGCGGCTGACGCGCCGCACCGGGCCACGACGGGTCAGGTGTCGACGCCGAGGAGGATCGGCAGGACGGTCCGCTCGAGCTCGCCGACCGCGAGCGACCGCGGCTCGACCAGACGCTGCGTCATCGTGCCCTGGGCGAGGGAGATGGCCGCACGCACGAACAGCTCGGTCGACATGGGCAGCGTGAGCCCCTGCCGGGCGACGGCCTCGTCGACGACGGCGACGAGCTCGTCACGCACGCGCCGCTGCTGCGCGGCCCACGCACGGCGGGCTGCGGCATCGCGGATGGCGTGGAGGGTGAACTCGGTCGTGAGTACCAGCCACTGCTCCTTGCCACGCGTCTCGTCCGCTAGCGCCGCGAAGACATCACGGAGCACCTGTTCGGCGCTGCCGCTCTCACGCTTGCTCGCCCTCCGGATCCGGTCGACGAGGGCCTCCGAATGCCGTCGGGACAGCTCGAGCACGAGGTCGTCCTTCGAGGAGAAGTTCGAGTAGAACGCGCCACGCGTGAAGCCGGCGCGCTCGCAGATGTCCTCGACGGTCGCCCCGTGGAACCCGCGCTCGGCGAAGACCTCGCTCGCGGCGTCGAGCACCCGGTCGCGGGTGGCTTGGCGTCGGGCGGTGATGCGGGTCGAGGTCGGCTTGGGGGACGTGACGGATGGCATACGCGCAGGATACGCCTTCGCATTGGATACATGGGTGTAGTGGATGCATACTCGTATCGAAAGGCGGGATCGCCTCGCCGGAAGGATGTGCAAGCGTGAACGAGCGCCAGGTCATCGCGCGCGACGTGTCGGTCGAGGGCACCCACGAGCCGTTCGTGTCCCGAGTGGGTTTCGTAGCCCCTCCGGGGGATGTCACCGTCGTCGGCGTCGACCCGGGGGTCTCGCAGGTCGCCCTCGCCCTCGCCATCGGCGGCCGCGTCGACCTGCTCGGCGGGTCGATCAGCATCGGCGACTCGAGCCACCGGTCGCACCTGCAGCTGCGAACCCGCCTCGTCGACGTGCCCGACGTGACGGCGCCCGAGGACTCGCTCCCACTCCGCGCCGTCGTCGCCGAGGAGCTCGCGCTCGCCGAGCGGCCGTCGTCGCGAAAGGACGTAGCCATCTTCCTCGCCGACCGTGACCTGACCGCCCTCGCCGCTCGCCGCTGGGAGAGCCTGCCGCCCGGCCTGCGCACGCGGCTGCTGCTCGAGCTCGGTTCATGGCACCCGCAGGTTCGCGTCCTCGTCCTCGCCGGCCCCGATCGCCACGGCGGCGACCCGTACGAGTGGTTCGAGGCCGCCCGTGCCGTCGCAGAGGGTGGGTTGACGGTCATCGTCCTCTGCTCGCCGGCCATCGCCACGACGCTGCGTCCCCTGGCCTCCGACCGGGTGAGCGCATGAACCCCGTCCGACTGGCCGTCGCCGAGCTGCGGCGCCTGACCTCCTCGCGCCTCGCGCGGCTCGGCGTCGTCGCGCTCACCGTCATCCCGACCCTCTACGGCGGGCTGTACCTCTGCGCCAACCACGACCCGTATGCGGCCCTGCCGCAGGTCCCCGCGGCCGTGGCCAGCGACGACACCGGCGCGACGCTGCCCACGGGCGAGACGCTCGAGGTCGGTGACGAGGTCGCCGACCACCTCGTCGAGTCACGGTCCTTCGACTGGCACAGGGTCTCGCGGACCGAGGCGCTCCAAGGGGTCCACGACGGCCGGTACTCCTTCGCCGTCCTGCTGCCCTCGACGTTCTCGGCCGACCTCGCGGCGACCGCCGACTTCACGCCGCGCCCGGCCACGGTCCTGCTCGAGACGAACGACGCCAACAACTACATGACGACGATCATGGGCAACACCGTCATCAAGCAGGTGAGTGCCTCGGTCGCCTCGCAGGTCAGCCAGACGGCGGCCGACCGGCTCCTGCTCGGGTTCAACCACATCCACGACGACCTCGGCAAGGCCGTCGACGGTGCGGGGAGGCTCGGCGACGGCATCGGCACGGCCGAGGACGGCGCGGCGAGGGCCTCGTCGGGGGCGCGGTCGCTCGCCTCGGGACTGCACGACCTCGCGAGCGGGGCTGCTCGGCTCCACGACGGCGCGACCGCCGTCCTGTCCGGTGCCGAGCGCCTCCAGTCCGGCGCGACGACGCTCGCCTCCGGCCTCGGCACCCTCGAGCAGCGCACCGCGGCGCTCCCGGCCCAGACCGACAGGCTCGCCGACGGCGCGGCCAGGGTCGCCGCGGGCAACGAGGAGATCGCCGGCATCGGGCGGAAGGTGGCGGGAGTCACGAGCGACCTCAAGGTCGGTCTCGGCGACCAACGTCAGGCCCTGCTGGCGCAGCTGCGAGCCGCCGGTCTCGACGACGCACAGCTCGCCCTCGTCGACCAGCGCCTCGACCGCGTCGACAGCCTCGTCGACACCGCCGACGGCCGAGCCAAGGAGGCGTCCGCCGACCTCGATCGTCTCGCGGCCGGCGCAGCCCAGGTCGCGACGGGCGCCCGTTCCCTCGCCGAAGCCACCCCCGTCCTGACGGACGGCATCGGCAAGGCTGCCTCCGGGGCGCGCCGGCTGCGCGACGGCTCGGCCGCTCTCGAGAGCGGCCTCGGCCGGCTCGTCGCCGGGTCGGCTCGGCTCCAAGCGGGTGCGACGAAGGCGGCATCCGGCGGGGACGCGCTCGCGACCGGTGTCGCGGGGCTCGAGGACGGCGTGCACCGTCTCGCCTCGGGAGCTGCCCGGCTGCACTCCGAGCTCGCCAAGGGTCGCGATGCCGTGCCCAACCCCAGCGATGCGCAACGCAAGGCAACCGCCGAGACGATCGGAGACCCCGTCGACGTCACGTCGACGAGCATGGCCGCGGCGGGGACCTACGGCGCCGGTCTCGCCCCGCTCTTCCTCAGCCTCGCGCTGTGGATCGGCGCCTACACCTTGTTCGTGCTCGTGCGCCCGCTATCGACCCGGGCCCTCGCGACGAGCCAGCGTTCGCTACGCACGGCGCTCGGTGGCTGGCTCGCGCCGGTGACGGTCGGCATCGCCCAGACCGTGGCGCTCTACCTCGTCGTGTCGCTCGCCCTCGACATCCGGGTCGCGCACCCCCTGCTCGCGCTGCTGTTCCTCGGCGCCGTCTCGATGACGTTCGTCGCGATCCTGCACGCCCTCGCGGCCCGCCTCGGCGCGGTCGGAAAGTTCCTCGGGCTCGTCTTCATGGTCGTGCAGCTGGTCAGCGCGGGCGGCACGTTCCCGTGGCAGACGCTGCCGGGTCCGCTCCAGGCGATCCACCACGTCGTCCCGATGACGTACGCCATCGACGGCCTCCGGCGGCTGATGTACGGGGCCGACCTCGCGCCGGTGGCCGGCGACCTCGGGGTCCTCACGGCATACCTCGTCGGGGCGCTCACGGTCTCGACGGTGGCCGCGCGACGCTCGCGGGTGTGGACCCCGGCCCGGATCAGGCCCCAGCTGAGCCTGTGACACCGAAGCGGGCGTGTCCGGGGCTGACAAAGCGGCGACCCCCGAGCATGCTCTTGACGTATGAGCAGTGCCGCAAGAGAGAAGACCCTGATCCTCATGCGCCACGCCAAGGCCGAGGAGGGCCGCGGCAAGGCCGACCACGACCGTGAGCTCGCCCCCCGCGGCCGTCGTGACGCCAAGGCGGCCGGGAGGTGGCTGCGCGACCAGGGGCTCGTGCCCGACCTCGTCATCTGCTCGACCGCGCACCGCACCCGCCAGACGTGGGAGGAGGCGTGCCACGGTGGGGCCAAGGCGGAGTTCGTCGAGTACCGCCGCAGCGTCTACCTCGGCGGCTCGGAGCAGACGCTGGAGACGCTCCGCGAGGACGCCGGCGACACCTCCACCGTCCTGGTCGTCGGCCACAACCCCACCGTCGCGCAGCTGACGAGCCTGCTCACCGACGGCGAGGGGTCGCGCGAGGCGCACGAGGCGCTCGCCGAGGGCTTCGTGACGAGCGGGCTGGCGGTGCTCACCTACAAGGGGGAGTGGGCCGACATCGACGCCGGATCGTGCGCCCTGACCCGCTTCCACGTCAGCCGCGGGCACCACGACTGAGGCGGCGCGCGCGCCGATCAGGCCGTGAGATGCGGTGTCCACCCAGCGGACACGGTTCTATGCTGCTGAGCATGACGCAGACGCCTGACATCAAGCCCCGCAGCCGCGACGTCACCGACGGTCTCGAGAAGACCGCCGCGCGGGGGATGCTCCGGGCGGTAGGCCTCGGCGACGACGACTTCGCCAAGCCGCAGATCGGCGTCGCGAGCTCGTGGAACGAGATCACTCCCTGCAACCTCTCCCTCGACCGGCTCGCCAAGGCCGTCAAGGACGGGGTCCACGCAGGCGGTGGCTACCCGCTCGAGTTCGGCACCATCTCCGTGTCCGACGGCATCTCGATGGGCCATGAGGGCATGCACTTCAGCCTCGTGTCGCGCGAGATCATCGCCGACTCCGTCGAGACGGTCATGAACGCCGAGCGGCTCGACGGCTCTGTGCTGCTCGCCGGCTGCGACAAGTCCCTGCCGGGCATGCTGATGGCGGCCGCGCGCCTCAACCTCTCGTCGGTCTTCCTGTATGCCGGCTCGATCCTTCCCGGCATCGCCAAGCTCTCCGACGGCACCGAGAAGACGGTGACGATCATCGACGCCTTCGAGGCCGTCGGGGCCTGCGCCGCCGGCCGGATGTCCCGCGCGGACGTCGACGCCATCGAGCGAGCCATCTGTCCCGGAGAGGGCGCGTGCGGCGGCATGTACACCGCCAACACGATGGCCTCGGTCGCCGAGGCCATCGGCATGTCGCTGCCGGGCTCCGCCGCCCCGCCTGCCACCGACCGTCGCCGCGACGGCTTCGCCCGCAAGTCGGGTGAGGCCGTGGTCGAGCTGCTGCGCAAGGGCATTCGCGCCCGAGACATCATGACGAAGGAGGCGTTCGAGAACGCCATCGCCGTCGTCATGGCGTTCGGCGGGTCGACGAACGCCGTGCTGCACCTGCTCGCCATCGCCCACGAGGCCGACGTCGACCTGACCATCGACGACTTCGCTCGGATCGGTTCGAAGGTGCCGCACCTCGCCGACGTCAAGCCGTTCGGGCAGTACGTCATGACCGACATCGACCGCGTCGGCGGCGTCCCCGTCGTCATGCGTGCACTGCTCGACGCTGGTCTGCTGCACGGTGACTGCCTCACCGTGACCGGCAAGACCATGGCCGAGAACCTCGCCCACATCAACCCGCCGGACGTCGACGGCAAGGTCCTGCGGGCCCTGTCCGAGCCGATCCACAGCACCGGTGGCCTCACGATCCTCAAGGGATCGCTCGCCCCGGAGGGCGCGGTCGTGAAGTCGGCCGGCTTCGACGAGTCGGTCTTCGAGGGCACGGCCCGCGTGTTCGACGGCGAGCGCGCCGCGATGGACGCCGTCGAGCAGGGTTCGCTGCAGAAGAACGACGTCGTCGTCATCCGCTACGAGGGCCCCAAGGGCGGCCCCGGCATGCGCGAGATGCTGGCCGTCACCGGCGCCATCAAGGGCGCCGGCCTGGGCAAGGACGTCCTGCTGCTCACCGACGGGCGCTTCTCCGGCGGCACGACGGGCCTCTGCGTCGGGCACGTCGCGCCCGAGGCCGTCGACGAGGGCCCGATCGCCTTCGTCCGCGACGGTGACGGCATCCGGCTCGATGTCGCGGGCGGCACTCTCGACCTGCTCGTCGACGACGCGGAGCTCGACCGGCGCCGTGCCGAGGGGGTCACGCATCCTGAGCCCAAGTACACGCGCGGCGTGCTCGCCAAGTACCGCAAGCTCGTCGGCAGCGCGAGCCGCGGGGCCGTCTGCGACTGAGCCATCCGATCCGCAACACCGACCCGCAACACACCGAGCAGTTCGCAACGCACCGGGATCCGTTCCCGGTGCGTTCGCGGTTTCTCGGTGTGTTGCGGGAGAGCCCGGCTCGGTGGGGCAGGCGAGGGTGCTGCGACTACACCTAGCCGGCGGACTCGGCGCGAGCCTTGAGTCCGGCGGCCTCGATCGCGAGGTAACGGTCGGTCAGGCCGCGGTACAGCCGTCCGACCAGGGACCCGACCACGCCCGACTGGCTCACCGACAGGCGGAGCCGGCACCGGCCAGGACCTGTGCCCTCGACACGGTGGTGCGCGACGGTCCTGGCTCCCGGCCCACCCGACTCCCACGTGAACTCGTGTCCTTCGGTGAAGCGGGTGACGGTCCATCGCACGGTCGGGAGGCGTGGTTGGTCGATCGTCGCCGTGGCACCCAGGCGCAGCACACCGTCGTGCAGCGTCACGCTGCGCACCGTCTCGGTCCACTCGGGCCAGCGCTCGGCGTCGCTGAGGATGGCCCACACTCGGGAGGCGGGTGCGTCGATGTCGACGGTGATGCTCTGCTCCACGGTGCCTCCTCAGCCGTGCGCGGCGACCGGTGCGGGCTCGACGTCGGCCGCCCAGTGGCGCCACATCGAGGTCACCTGCATGCCGACCTTCTCATAGAGACCGAGGGCACCGGTGCGCGAGTCGGTCGACAGCTCCGAGCGGTCGCCGCCGTGCGACCGGCCCACCTCGAACGCGTCGACGAGCAGCGCCCTGGCGAGCCCGCGGCCCCGCTCGTCACGCCGCACGGCCAGCTTGTCGACGTACGCGCATCCGCCGGAGACGATGACGAAGGCCATGCCGACGACCTCACTCGCGGGGTCGACCATGAGGCGCAGCTGCCACGGCTCGTAGCCGGGCCGCCGCGTGATGGTGGCCGCCCACTCGTCGTACGTCGTCCGCTCGCGTACGGACCACTCGAGGAAGGCGTCCTCGTTGACGGTCCACGCCGCGCGCAGGTCGGCGTCGTCGCGTGGCTCCACGATCGCGTACCCGTCCGGGATCGGCTGCGGCGTGATCGTGCGTCCCGCGGGCATCTCGAGGACCCATGAGGTCCACAGGTTGCGGTAGCCGAGCGAGGAGAGCAGCCGCTCGCCGGCCGAGCTGCCGGGCACCGGCTGCCCGACGATCGTCCCGCCGTCCCGAGCTCCCACGGCGCGGGTCCAGCGCGAGAGCGCGGTCCCCAGCCCCCGTCCGCGGTATGCCGGGTCGACGGCCGCGTCTGCCCAGCGGCCCTTGTAGACCTCGGCGTACGCGACCAGCCGGTCGCCGTCGAGGACGCCCACGGACTGCGTGGCGAGGTCGAAGGCCGGTCGCTGCCAGTCTCGGACGATGTCGGCCTCCTCGATGAGGACCTCGCCGACGTCGTGCAGCTCGCACGCCGCCATGAGCTCTGCGACGGGGGCCGCGTCGTCGCGCGTCAGCGGGCGCTCGGTGAGGTCTGCGGCGCTGTGGGGCAGGTGCAGGTCTACGGGCTCGACGGAGGCGGCGGTCATGAGATCTCCTCGTATGCTCGTCGGCACCCGTCGGCCACGGTGCCCGGTCACTGCCGCCAGTGTCGCGAGCGGCCGGTGTGCCGACAACCCACTTTCGCCCGCCCGTCGCGAGGGTTGGTCAGCCGTCAGTGGGTGAGATCACGAGGTCACATCCTGAGACGCCAGTGACGGCCGATTGACACCGGTGTGGCCGCGTAGGACGGTTGACCCGTGGCCCGACTCCTCGTACTTCCATAGCGCGCCGACCAGCCCGACCGGTCAGCGCGCTCCCTTCCGTCCCGCCATGGGACCGAAGGGTTTTTTTGTGGGTGGAGTCAGCCAGACACGGCAGGACACATGACGTGCTCGAGACAAGGAAATGATCGTGAGCGACACGACGAAGCAGGCGCCATCGCCCGCTGACGTGGCCTCCCTGGCCCGTCCCCGACCCACGGCGGAGGCGAAGCCCGCCGAGGCCGTCACACCGGCCCGCGAGGTCACCGGGGCGCAGGCGCTCGTACTCTCCCTCGAGGCCATCGGCTGCGACACCGTCTTCGGCATCCCGGGCGGCGCGATCCTGCCGGCGTACGACCCGATGCTCGACTCCAAGAAGGTCCGCCACATCCTCGTGCGCCACGAGCAGGGGGCCGGTCACGCGGCCGAGGGCTACGCAGCGGCCACGGGCAAGGTCGGGGTCTGCATGGCGACCTCGGGTCCGGGCGCGACGAACCTCGTGACGCCGATCGCCGACGCCCACATGGACTCGCTGCCGGTGGTGGCGATCACGGGCCAGGTCGCCAGCGCCGCGATCGGCACCGACGCCTTCCAGGAGGCCGACATCCGCGGCATCACCATGCCGATCACGAAGCACAACTACCTCGTGACCGACGCGGCGAAGATCCCGCAGGCCATCGCCGAGGCCTTCCACGTCGCCAGCACCGGCCGCCCGGGCCCCGTCCTCGTCGACATCAGCAAGGACGCGCTCCAGGCGAAGACGACGTTCTCCTGGCCGCCGCCCATCGACCTGCCCGGCTACCGACCCGTGCTTCGCCCGCACGGCAAGCAGATTCGCGAGGCCGCACGCCTCATGGCAGCGGCGAAACGGCCGATCCTGTACGTCGGTGGTGGCGTCGTGCGGGCGCGCGCCAGCGAGCAGCTGCGCCGCCTCGTCGAGCTGACCCAGATCCCGGTCGTCACGACCCTCATGGCTCGCGGCACCGTGCCCGACAGCGAGCCGCTCAACCTCGGCATGCCCGGCATGCACGGCACCGTCGCCGCCGTCACGGGCCTGCAGAAGTCGGACCTCATCATCGCCCTCGGCGCTCGCTTCGACGACCGCGTCACCGGTCAGCTGTCGACGTTCGCACCGCACGCCAAGGTGATCCACGCCGACATCGACCCCGCCGAGATCTCGAAGAACCGCGTCGCCGACGTGCCGATCGTCGGTGACGTGGGCGAGGTCATCAAAGACCTGATCGAGCAGGTGACGCTCGATCGCGCCACGGCCGACGGGCCCGAGCACGGCTGGGACTACACAGCCTGGCGCGCTCGCGTCGCCGACTGGAAGCAGACGTTCCCGCTCGGCTGGACCGACAGCGAGGACGGCACGCTCTCCCCGCAGTACGTCATCGAGCGCATCGGCGCCCTCTCGGGTCCCGAGGCGACCTATGTCGCGGGCGTCGGCCAGCACCAGATGTGGGCCGCGCAGTTCGTGCAGTACGAACGCCCCAACGCCTGGATCAACTCCGGTGGCCTCGGCACGATGGGCTTCTCCGTCCCGGCGGCCATGGGCGCCAAGGTCGCCGAGCCCGAGCGCACCGTCTGGGCCATCGACGGTGACGGCTGCTTCCAGATGACCAACCAGGAGCTCGCGACCTGTGTCATCAACAACATCCCGATCAAGGTCGCGATCATCAACAACAGCTCGCTCGGCATGGTGCGCCAGTGGCAGACGCTCTTCTACAACGAGCGCTACTCCAACACCGACCTGCAGCCGATGAGCCAGCGGGTGCCCGACTTCGTCAAGCTCGCCGACGCCTACGGCTGCCTCGGCCTGCGCGCAGAGACGCCGGAGGAGGTCGACGCCGTCATCAAGCAGGCGCTCGAGACGAACGACCGTCCCGTCGTCATCGACTTCATCGTGCACCGCGACGCCATGGTGTGGCCCATGGTCCCGGCGGGCGTCAGCAACGACATGATCCAGGCCGCGCGCCACGAGGCGCCGGTCTGGGAGCGGGAGGACTGACCATGAGCAAGCACACCCTGTCAGTGCTGGTCGAGGACAAGCCCGGCGTCCTGACCCGCGTCGCTGCGCTCTTCTCGCGCCGGGGCTTCAACATCAACTCGCTGGCGGTCGGTCCCACCGAGCTGCCCGACATCTCGCGCATCACGGTCGTGGTCGAGGTCGAGGGCGCCGCCCTCGAGCAGGTGACGAAGCAGCTCAACAAGCTCATCGAGGTGCTCAAGGTCGTCGAGCTCGACCCGCACGCCTCCGTGCAGCGCGAGATCCTCCTCGTCAAGGTCCGCGCCGATGCCGCGACCCGCAGCCAGGTCATCGACACGATCCAGCTCTTCAAGGCCAAGGTCGTCGACGTGACGACCGATGCCGTCGTCATCGAGGCGACCGGCAACTCCGACAAGCTCCGCGCCCTGCTCGACGTCCTCGAGCCGTTCGGGATCAAGGAGCTCGTCCAGTCCGGCATGGTCGCTGTGGGGCGTGGGTCGCGCTCGATCACCGACCGCAGCCTGCGCAGCGCCTGACCCGGCGCCTCCACTCGAACCGAACCACCAAGACCAACCGCACACCGCAACCGAAGGAGAAGGCCACCATGGCCGAGATGTTCTACGACGACGACGCCGACCTGTCCGTCATCCAGGGCAAGAAGGTCGCCGTCATCGGCTACGGCAGCCAGGGTCACGCCCACGCGCTCAACCTGCGCGACTCCGGAGTCGACGTGCGCGTCGGCCTCGCCGAGGGCAGCAAGAGCCGGCCGAAGGCCGAGGCGGAGGGCCTCGCGGTCTCGTCCGTCGCCGACGCCGTCAGGGAGGCCGACCTCGTCGTCATCCTGACGCCGGACCAGGTGCAGCGGACCGTCTACGCCAACGACATCCAGCCCAACCTCAAGGACGGCGCCGCGCTGCTCTTCGGCCACGGCTTCAACATCCGCTACGGCTACATCAAGCCCGAGGCCGACGCCGACGTGCTCATGGTCGCCCCCAAGGGCCCCGGCCACATCGTCCGACGCGAGTTCGCCGACGGCCGAGGCGTGCCCGTGCTCCTCGCCGTCGAGCAGGACGCGTCCGGCACGGCGTGGGACCTCGCCAAGGCGTACGGCAAGGCGATCGGCGGCCTGCGCGCGGGCGGCATCAAGACGACCTTCACCGAGGAGACCGAGACCGACCTCTTCGGTGAGCAGTCCGTCCTCTGCGGTGGCGCGAGCCAGCTCGTCATGTACGGCTTCGAGACCCTCGTCGAGGCCGGCTACCAGCCCGAGGTCGCCTACTTCGAGTGCCTCCACGAGCTCAAGCTCATCGTCGACCTCATGATCGAGGGTGGCATCGCCAAGCAGCGCTGGTCGGTCTCCGACACCGCGGAGTACGGCGACTACGTCTCCGGGCCGCGCGTCATCGACCCGCACGTCAAGGAGAACATGAAGGCCGTCCTCACGGACATCCAGAACGGCGCCTTCGCGAAGCGCTTCATCGACGACCAGGACGCCGGTGCGCCGGAGTTCAAGCAGCTGCGCGAGAAGGGTGCCCAGCACCCGATCGAGGCCACGGGCCGCGAGCTGCGCAAGCTCATGGCGTGGGTCAAGCAGACCGACTCCGACTACACCGAGGGCTCGGCCGCGCGCTGACCGCGTCGCTCGCCTGACGGCCGGCCACCCGAACGCGGGGTGGCCGGCCGTCTGCCTTCTGGGCCCCTCCACGCCAGCCCGATCTCCGGCCGGCAGTCCCGGCATACGGGACGACGCGTCCACAGACCAAGACGCGCGGGTGCCTCGAAACTGCTGTTCACATGTTGGTTACAACCCGTGAACTCCGCTCGCCGAGCGCCTAGAGTGGCTGCGGCACATCGCGGTGCCTCATCGGCCCGCGTCCGGGATGGACCAGGGCCACGCGCCCTCCACGGCACCCGCCACGCATCCGTCTCGGAAAGGGATTCCCCTGTGAGCAAGCCCGTTGTCCTCATCGCCGAAGAGCTGTCGCCCGCCACGATCGAGGCGCTGGGACCCGACTTCGAGGTCCGTTCGGCCGATGGAGCCAACCGCGACGAGCTGCTCCCGGCGCTCGCCGACGTCGACGCCGTCCTCATCCGCTCGGCCACGAAGATGGACGCCGAGGCGATCGCGGCCGCCAAGCAGCTGAAGGTCATCGCCCGCGCGGGCGTCGGCCTCGACAACGTCGACGTGCAGGCGGCCACCCAGGCGGGCGTCATGGTCGTCAACGCCCCGACCTCCAACATCACCTCGGCCGCCGAGCTCGCCGTCGGCCTGCTCCTCGCGACCGCCCGCAACATCGCCCCTGCCAACCAGGCCCTCAAGGCCGGCGCGTGGAAGCGGAGCAAGTACTCCGGCGTGGAGCTGCTCGACAAGACCGTCGGCGTCGTCGGCCTCGGCCGCATCGGCGCCCTCGTCGCCGAGCGACTCAAGGGCTTCGGCATGAAGATCCTCGCCTACGACCCCTACGCCTCGCCCGCCAAGGCCGGCCAGCTCGGCGCCCACCTCGTCGGGCTCGACGAGCTGCTCGCGCAGTCCGACTTCATCACGATCCACCTGCCCAAGACGCCCGAGACCCTCGGCCTCATCGGCGAGGAGGCCCTCTCGAAGGTCAAGCCGTCGGTGCGGATCGTCAACGCGGCCCGCGGCGGGATCGTCGACGAGGCCGCCCTCGCGCGCGCCATCGCCGACGGCCGCGTCGCCGGGGCCGGCATCGACGTCTTCGCGACCGAGCCCACCACCGAGTCGCCGCTCTTCGAGCACGAGTCCGTCGTGGTCACGCCGCACCTCGGCGCATCGACGGACGAGGCCCAGGAGAAGGCCGGCATCGCGGTCGCCCGGTCGGTGCGCCTCGCGCTCGGTGGCGAGCTCGTCCCCGACGCGGTCAACGTCAGCAGCGGCTTCATCGCCGAGGAGGTCCGTCCGGGCATCCCGCTCGTCGAGAAGCTCGGGCGCATCTTCACCGCCGTCGCCGGCTCCGTCCCGGCGCAGCTCGACGTCGACGTCCGCGGTGAGATCATCGAGCACGACGTCAGCGTGTGGAAGCTCGTCGCGCTGAAGGGGCTGTTCACCGACGTCGTCGAGGACGCCGTCACCTACGTCAACGCGCCGGTCCTGGCCGAGCAGCGCGGCTGCGTCGTGCGCCTCGTCACCGACCCCGACTCGGGCGACTTCCGCAACGTCACGACGCTGCGCGGCACCCTCGTGGACGGCACGGTCGTGTCGGTCTCCGGCACGCTGACCGGGCCGAAGATGGTCGAGAAGCTCGTCGGGGTCAACGGCTACGACCTCGAGGTGCCGCTCACCGAGCACATGCTCGTCTTCGAGTACTCCGACCGTCCCGGCGTCATCGGGTCCGTCGGCCGCATCCTCGGAGACGCCGGCATCAACATCGGCGGCATGCAGGTCTCCCGCCAGGAGGACCGCGCCATCGGTGTGCTCAACGTCGACACCGCCGTGCCGCCCGCCCTCGCCTCCGAGCTCTCCGAGGCCGTCGAGGCCAAGACGTTCACCGCCGTCGACCTCCAGGACTGAGCCATCGGCGCCCGACGCGCCACGGACGTACGCCCCGGGGCGGGTCCCCCACGGAGCCATCCGGGAGGAGCCCGCCCAGCGGCATGCTCAGGGGCCGTCAGGAGCGGTCGGCGCCGTCCCGGTCCTGGGACTCGTCGGTGCCGGCGTCGTTCGCGGTGTCCCTGTCGGAGCCGTCGACCGACGTCTCGAGGTCGGCGAGCTCGGGCAGCAGCTCGTGGCGCTTCCTGAACGTGTCGACGATCGCGAGGGCAACCGCCGCGACCGGGATGCCGATGAGGGCGCCGATGGGCCCGAAGAGCGCAGCGCCCGCGATGACCGAGCCGAGTGCCACGGCGGGGTGGACGTCCATGGTGCGACGGCTGATCTTCGGAGTGAAGACGTAGTTCTCGACCTGCTGGTAGACGGTCGCGAAGAGCGCGATCCAGACCGCGTTGATCGGCTTGTCGAGCAGCGCGAAGAGTGCGGGCAGGACGACGCCGATGTAGGTGCCGATCGTCGGGATGAACTGGCCGACGATGCCGGCGAAGACCCCGAGCGGCAGCCAGAACGGCACATCGATGAACCAGAAGAACGCGGCGTGGAACACCGCCGAGAGCGCGGCGAGGACGACCTTCGAGACGACGTAGCCGCCGGTCTTCTCGACCGAGATCGTCCACACCGTGACGAAGACGCGCTGGTAGCGCGGTGGCAGCCACGAGCCTATGGTCTGGCGCAGCCGCGGGCTGTCGGCCGAGAAGTAGTAGGCGAAGACCAGGATCGTCAGGCTGTCGAAGAGAAACGTCACGACGGAGCCGAAGACACCGACGATGCCGCCGCCGTACTTGCCCGCGAGCTCGCCGAGCTTGTCGGGCGTGAGGCTCAGGGCCTTCTGGATCTGCTCGAGGTCGAAGCTGGTGCCGAGGGTGGAGTTCACCCAGTCGATGGCCGCCGTGACGGCGCCGGGCAGCTGCGAACCGAGCTCCGAGAGCTGCGACAGGAACAGCTGGCCGAAGAGCTCGGCGATCCCGGCGAAGAGCAGGAGCATGCCGAGCATCGTCAGCCCCGTGGCGAGGCCACGCCTCAGGCCGCGCCCTGCGAGCCAGAGCACGACCGGCTCCATCGCGATGGACAGCAGCCAGGCCAGGAGCAGGAGGAAGAGGAAGCTGCCCATGGCGTTGAAGGCCCACGATGCGATCGAGAGCAGCACCAGGGAGCCGAGCACGATGGCGGTGACCCGGCGCGCGTTGCCGGGGGTGATCGCGATCCAGCGGGCCTGGTCGTCGAACGGCACACCCGGAACGGCGTGGCTGTGCTCCCGCTCGCCGTCGACTGGGTCACGAGCGGCGCCGGACGCCGGGTCGGCTGGGTCGGCTGGGTCGACTGGCGCGTCGGGCTGGTCGGCGCTCACGCGGCGAGCCTACGGTCCGGGTGCCCGCGAGCGGGGGATGCGCGGGAGGTCACGCGGCGGCGTCGCGCGGCCGAGCCATTGGGAGCGCCCGTGTCGTCGTGACGCCGCTCACCCGTCCCATGATGTTGTGGACGAATGCCGGACTGCACGTCTCATCTAGTGGAAACCCCCTTTACCCGTGGGTAGCCGCGCGTACCGTGAATTGCATGACGCGGCAGGTCGTACTTATTCCCCGCCGCGGCGAGTCCAGGTAGTCAGCACCTCGCCGCGGAGATCCCGCGCACCCTTCTGCTGACCGGTTCGCCCACCCGGGCTGGAGCCACCTGAGACCACCAATGGCAGTGCAATCGAAAGACGTGATCACCATGAGCGAAGACGCCAAAGCAGCCCGTCAGGCTCTGCAGGACTCGATGGACCTGCGCGACCAGGGCCACACCGACAACTGAGTCGCACGCAGTCGGACCCAGTCGAACCGGGTTCCGAGCAGCATGACGTCGCGAAGGCCCCCACCCGCCAGGTGGGGGCCTTCGCCGTCGTTCAGTAACTGAGACACGCATTCCACATCACAAGACGGGTTCTAGGCTGACGACCATGGGACAGACGCAGGTCAGGGACGCCTACTCCATTGCCGTCATCGGTGGTGACGGGATCGGTCCCGAGGTGGTCGCCGAAGGGCTCAAGGTCCTCGATGCGGTCACCGGGGCGGGCGGCCCGAAGTTCGCGACGACCGACTACGACCTCGGCGCCCGCCGCTGGCACGCGACCGGCGAGACCCTGCCGGACTCGGTCCTCGACGAGCTGCGAGGCCACGACGCGATCCTCCTCGGCGCCATCGGCGACCCGAGCGTCCCGAGCGGCGTCCTCGAGCGCGGGGTCCTGCTGCCGCTCCGCTTCGCCCTCGACCACTACGTCAACCTGCGCCCGGCCAAGCTCTTCCCCGGCGTCACGAGCCCGCTCGACGTCGCCCGCGTCGCGCCCGACGGCATCGACTTCGTCGTCGTCCGCGAGGGCACCGAGGGCCCGTACACCGGCAACGGTGGTGCGCTGCGCGTCGGCACGCCCGCCGAGATCGCGACCGAGGTCAGCGTCAACACCCGCTACGGAGTCGAGCGTGTCGTCCGTGACGCCTTCGCCCGCGCCCAGGCGCGCCCGCGCCGGCACCTGACCCTCGTTCACAAGCACAACGTCCTCACCCACGCGGGTCACCTGTGGCGCCGCACGGTCGAGGAGGTCGGCGCTGAGTTCCCCGACGTCGAGACCGCCTACCAGCACGTCGACGCCGCGACGATCTTCATGGCCACCGACCCCGGCCGCTTCGACGTCATCGTCACCGACAACCTCTTCGGCGACATCCTCACTGACATCGCCGCCGCCATCGCCGGCGGCATCGGGCTCGCCGCGTCGGGCAACATCAACCCGGCGCGCACGACCCCGAGCATGTTCGAGCCCGTCCACGGCTCCGCCCCCGACATCGCGGGCCAGTCCAAGGCCGACCCGACCGCGGCGATCCTCTCGGTCGGCATGCTGCTCGCGCACCTCGGTCTCGACACGGAGGCGGAGCGCGTCGAGGCGGCCGTCGCGGCCGACCTGGCCGAGCGCGGCGCAGCCGTACGCAGCACCACCGCCGTCGGCGACGCGGTCGTATCCCGACTCTGAGCCACACGGCGGGCCACCCCGCCCGCCTCGCGTATGCCTGGGGGGCGCACCCCACGGCATACGGACGACCCGCACCCGTTTCGCGCGCTCGTTCGTGGAGCGCGCGGACCTGATGCCGAGCGCGCCACTTGGCGCGCGACCGGCGTTCGTCTCGCGCGCTCGCACGCGACGCGCGCGAATCACCCAGCGGCCCCCTCGCACGGAGCAGGGCCGGTGTCTCATCTCACGATGTGGGCGATAGCCTGACGTCGATCACTGCTGATTGTCTTTGGAGGTTTGTCATGACCACGGACGCCGCCCAGGCTTCTTCGACCCGGCTGTCCTTCGCGGTCACCCCCCGCGACGACGCGACGCCGCCCGAGCGGATCGCCGAGATCCTCGAGAACCCCGGCTTCGGCAAGACCTTCACCGACCACATGGTCGTCGCGACGTGGACGGCCGACGGCGGCTGGGACGACGCGCAGGTCAAGCCCTACGGGCCCTTCCAGCTCGACCCCGCGGCCGCGGTGCTCCACTACGCCCAGGAGATCTTCGAGGGCATGAAGGCCTACCGTCACGCCGACGGCTCGATCTGGACCTTCCGTCCCCAGGCCAACGCCGCCCGCTTCGCCCGCTCCGCACGACGCCTCGCGCTGCCCGAGCTGCCCGAGGCCGACTTCATCGAGTCGCTGCGCCAGCTCGTCACCGTCGACCAGGCGTGGGTGCCGGCCGGTGACGCGGGGGAGAAGAGCCTCTACCTGCGCCCGTTCATGTTCGCCTCCGAGGCCTTCCTCGGGGTGCGCCCGGCCCAGCACGTCACGTACTCCGTCATCGCCTCGCCGGCCGGCGCCTACTTCTCCGGCGGCCTCAAGCCCGTCACGCTGTGGATCTCGACCGACTACGCCCGCGCGGGCGAGGGCGGCACCGGTGCCGCCAAGTGCGGTGGCAACTACGCGAGCTCTCTCGCCGGCCAGCTCGAGGGCATCGAGCACGGCTGCGACCAGGCGGTCTTCCTCGACTCCTCGACGCACACGTACATCGAGGAGCTCGGCGGCATGAACCTCTTCCTCGTGACCAAGGACGGGCGCATCATCACGCCCGAGCTGACCGGCACGATCCTCGAGGGGGTCACCCGCAGCTCGATCCTCGAGATCGCAAAGGAGCTCGACCTCGAGCCCGAGGAGCGGCGCATCCCGATCGAGGAGTGGAAGGAAGGGGCCGCCAACGGCGACATCGTCGAGATCTTCGCCTGCGGCACCGCCGCGGTCGTCACCCCGGTCGGCGAGCTGCGCTGGGCCGGCGGCTCGGTCGACCACCGCCGCGACGGCCACGAGGATCGCTACGCCGAGGCCATCCGCAACCGGCTTCTCGACATCCAGTACGGCCGCATCGAGGATGCGCACGGCTGGCTGACGCGGCTCGTGTGACGACTCGTCCGGCGAACGGCGGGGGACCGGTGGTCGTGGACGTCTCGGGGCTGAGGCGCCCACGCCTGGTCGCGACCGACCTCGACGGGACGCTGCTGCGCTCCGACGGCTCGATCTCGCGACGCACGGGCGAGGTCCTGCGTGCCGTCGAGGCCCTGGGCGTCGGCGTCGTCTTCGTCACGGCGCGGCCGCCTCGCTGGCTCGACCCGCTCGCCGACGCCGTCGGCGGTGACGGCACCGTCATCAGTGCCAACGGCGCGTTCGACTACGACGTACGGTCGCGCCGGGTGACCGCGGCCTACCCACTCGACCGCGCGCTGGTGCGCGAGCTCGTCGCCGACCTGCGAGCGGCCCTGCCCGGCATCGGCTTCAGCGCCGAGCTGACGGACGGCGTCCACACGGAGCCGGACTACCCCGAGCTGCACCCCAGGTGGGTGCCGGCCGGCCTCGTCCCCGCGCCGATCGACGACCTGCCCGCCGAGGCGGTCGTGGGCAAGCTGCTGGCCCGCACGGAGCACCTGCCCGACGACGACGTCATCCCGCGCGTCGCAGAGATCATCGGGGATCGAGCGCTCGTGCAGCACTCCGGCACCGGGGGTCTGGCCGAGATCTCGGCGCCGGGCGTCACGAAGGCCGCGGGCCTCGTGCGATGGTGCGACCGACTGGGCATCGACGCAGCCGAGGTGTGGGCCTTCGGTGACATGCCCAACGACGTCCCGATGCTCGAGTGGGCCGGCACCGCCTGGGCGGTTGCGAACGCCCATCCGGAGGCTCGCGCGGCGGCTGACCGCGTCTGCCCCTCGAACGACGACGACGGTGTGGCGCGCACCCTCGAGGAGCTGCTCACATCGTGAGCCGCAAGTGCTCCGACATCAAAGGTTTGAACAAGAACCATTGACGGCACTGCTGGTGCGGGTGAAGGATGCCACCAACCTTCTGGGAGTGGTGGACAAAGGTCCGCCGCACGATGTTTGCGAGGTAGTGCATGAGCGTTCCTCCTTCCACACCCGACACCCTCAGCCCGGTCGCCACGGCTGCCGTGTCCGACGACGAGTCGATGCTCGCCGACCTCGGTTACAAGCAAGAGCTTCACCGCGGCATGAGCGGCTTCGCCAACTTCGCCGTCTCCTTCTCCATCATCTCGATCCTCGCCGGGTGCATCACGACGTACTACCTGGCCATGGACGCCGGCGGCCCGCTGGCCATCAACATCGGCTGGCTCATCTGCGGCGCCTTCGTGCTCTGCGTCGCCCTCGCCATGGCCGAGATCTGCTCGGTCTACCCGACGGCGGGCGGCCTCTACTGGTGGGCCGGCCGGCTCGCCCGCACGAACAAGCGCGAGTGGGCGTGGTTCGTCGGCTGGTTCAACTTCCTCGGCGAGGTGGCCGTCACAGCCTCCATCGACTACGGCGCCGCCGTGACGTGGTCGGCGGTCTACACGATGGCGACCGGCAACTCGCTCGGCCTGCCGCAGGTCTTCCTCGTCTTCGTCGTCCTGCTCGTGGCGCACGCCCTGCTCAACACGTTCGGGGTGGACCTCGTCAAGCTCCTGTCGTCGGTGAGCGCCTGGTGGCACGTGGGTGGGGTGGCGGTCATCGTCGTCGCGCTCTGGGCTGCCCCGATCGAGCACCAGTCGCTCTCGTGGACCTTCACCCACTACGTCAACGAGACGGGCTTCGCCGGA
The DNA here is from genome assembly GCF_042666095.1 of Terrabacter sp. GCM10028922. NCBI lineage: Bacteria > Bacillati > Actinomycetota > Actinomycetes > Micrococcales > Intrasporangiaceae > Terrabacter > Terrabacter sp. GCM10028922. The sequence goes on from NZ_JBHTFG010000016.1 coordinate 108,113, forward strand.
TCGGGCGGCATCTTCGGCCTGCCGATCTACGCCTTCCTCGTCGGGCTGCTCATGGCCCAGTACACGCTGACCGGCTACGACGCGTCGGCCCACGTGGCCGAGGAGACCCGTAACGCCGCCGTCGAGGCACCCAAGGGCATCGTGCGCAGCGTCTGGGTGTCGATCATCGCCGGTTCGGTGCTGCTCGTCTCCGTGACGGCGGCCATCACCGACTACGGCAAGGCCCGCGAGGCCGCGGACGCGAACGGGCTGCCCCCGGCGCAGATCTTCCTCGACGCGCTCGGCGAGCGCCTCGGGCTCGTCATGGTGGTCATCTGCGGCGTGGCCCAGTTCTTCTGCGGCATGGCCTCGGTGACCGCCAACTCCCGGATGTCGTATGCGTTCTCCCGCGACAACGCGCTCCCCGGCTCGCGCATCTGGGCGCGGATCAACCCGCGCACCGGCACGCCGACCAACTCCATCTGGCTGTGCGCTGCACTGTCCTTCGTCCTCACGGTGCCGGCCGTCTGGAACACCACGGCCTTCTTCGCCGTGACCTCGGTCGCGGTCATCGGCCTCTACATCGCGTACGCGACGCCGATCCTGCTCCGTCGGCTCAACCCCGACTTCCGCCAGGGCCGGTGGAACCTCGGCCGCTGGAGCGCCCCGATCGGCTGGGTCGCCGTGGTCTGGGTCGGGTTCATCGTCGTGCTGTTCCTGCTGCCGCAGTACTCGCCCGGCACGTTCGGCGACGCCACGTTCAACTTCGCGCCGATCACGGTCGCGGTCGTTGCCCTGTTCGCGCTCGCGTCGTGGCTCGTCGCCGGCCGCAAGCACTTCATGCGTGACGTGCCCGAGGGCCACGACACGAAGCCGGCGGCGGAGCTGCTCGACTGACATGGCCGGAGTCGGGGGTGCGAGCGACCTCGCGAGGAACGCGTTGCCGGATGCCGTACTGCGCCCGGCGCCCGGCAACGCGTTCGAGAACACGGTCGAGCAGCTCGCCCGCGCCATCCGCCTCGGCGTGCTCGCGGACGGCGAGCAGCTGCCACCCGAGCGCGACCTGGCCGAGCGGCTCGGGGTCAGCCGCAACACGCTGCGCGACGCCATCGCCGCGCTGCGCGAGTCGGGTCTCGTCACGACCCGCCGAGGTCGGGGCGGAGGCACGTGGGTGACCCATGCCGAGCAGCTCCGAACCGAGGCGAGCGGCACGTTCGTGCGCAGCGGGGCCGCGATGCTCGACGCGCTCACGTTCCGGCGGGTCGTGGAGCCGGGGGCGGCGTGGCTCGCCGCCTCGCAGGCGCTCGCCGCCGACCAGCGGGCCTGGCTCACCGACAGCCTCGCGGCCGTCGACGACGCCGAGGGGCCGGCTGCCCACCGGGTGGCCGACTCACGCCTCCACCTGGCCATCGCGACGCTCTCCGGCTCCCCGATGCTCATCGACGCCGTGACGCGCGCACAGGCGGCCGTGCACGAGATGCTCGTCGCCATCCCCGTGCTCGGGCCCAACATCGAGCACTCGAACGACCAGCACCACCACATCGTCGGGGCGATCCTCGCCGGCGACGCGGACCGCGCCCGCGCCGTCATGGAGGAGCACTGCGACGCCACCTCCGCCCTGCTGCGCGGACTCATCGGATAGGACGGCACGACATGGCACCAGCGCCCACGCTCACCCTGGAGCAGCTCCGCGCCGACATCGGGTCGGGGACCGTCGACACCGTCATCGTCGCCTTCACCGACATGCAGGGACGCCTGCAGGGCAAGCGGTTGCACGGCCACTACTTCCTCGACCACGTGCTCGAGCAGGGCACCGAGGGCTGCAACTACCTGCTCGCCGTCGACGTGGACATGAACACCGTCGACGGCTACGCCATCTCGTCGTGGGAGCGCGGCTACGGCGACATGTTCTTCGACATGGACCTCTCGACGCTGCGGCGCACTCCCGGCGCGCCGCACTCCGCGACGATCCAGTGCGACCTCACCTGGCTCGACGGCAGCGGCATGGTCGCACAGGCGCCCCGCTCGGTGCTCAAGGCGCAGGTCGACAAGGCCGTCTCGATGGGGCTCACCGCGTTCTGTGGGACCGAGCTGGAGTTCATCGTCTTCGAGGACTCCTTCGACGCTGCCTGGGACCGCGGCTACACCGGCATGACGCCCGCGAACCGCTACAACGTCGACTACTCGATCCTCGGCGGCGACCGCGTCGAGCCGCTGCTGCGCGAGATCCGCAACGAGATGTACAAAGGCGGCATCGTCGTCGAGGGTGCCAAGGGAGAGTGCAACCTCGGCCAGCACGAGATCTCCTTCCTCTACGACGAGGCCGTGAAGACCTGCGACAACCACGTCGTCTACCGCAACGCGGCCAAGGAGATCGCCGCCCGGCACGGCAAGTCGCTCACCTTCATGGCGAAGTACGACCAGCGCGAGGGCAGCTCGTGCCACATCCACCTCTCGCTGCGCCGCGCCGACGGCGGTCTCGCCTTCGCCGACGACTCCCGCGAGCACGGGCACAGCGAGGTGTTCGACCACTTCATCGCCGGCATCCTCGCCACCATGCGCGAGCTCACCTACTTCTACGCGCCGAACATCAACTCGTACAAGCGGTTCCAGCCCGGCACCTTCGCACCGACCGCGATCGCCTGGGGACACGACAACCGCACGTGCGCGCTGCGCGTCGTGGGCCACGGCTCCGCGTTGCGCGTCGAGAACCGGGTCCCCGGCGGCGACGTCAACCCCTACCTCGCCGTCGCGGCGATGATGGCCGGGGGGCTGCACGGTATCGAGGAGAAGCTCGAGCTCGAGCCCGCCTTCGAGGGCAACGCCTACCGGTCCGACAAGGAGCATGTCCCCGCGACCCTGCGCGAGGCGCGTGACCTGCTCGACCGCTCCGCTCTCGCCCGACGGCTCTTCGGCGACGCGGTCGTCGACCACTACGTCAACGCCGCCGACGTGGAGATCACGGCGTTCGACGCCGCCGTGACCGACTGGGAGCGCCGCCGCGGCTTCGAGCGCCTCTGACCCCCGACATCATCCCGTTCGATGTATTGCCGCGGCCTCTGGGCCACGCAGAAACATCGAACCGGGTGGCAGGACCGAGAACTACGAAAGTGAAGCGCACGACATGAGCACGACCCACGACGTCATCAACCCGGCCACCGAGGAGGTCGTCCGCACGGTTGGTCTCGCCTCGGTGGAGGAGACCGACGCCGCGATCGCCCGGGCCTCGGCAGCGAGCCCGGCCTGGCGGGCCGTGAGCCCCGCGGACCGGGCCCTGATGCTGCGCCGATTCTCCGACCTCGTCGGTGAGCACCAGGAGGAGCTCGCCCTGCTCGAGGTCGAGAACGCCGGGCACACCATCGGCAACGCGCGCTGGGAGGCAGGCAACGTCCGTAACGTGCTCGCCTACTACGCGGGTGCCCCGGAGCGACACTTCGGCCGGCAGATCCCGGTCGCCGGCGGCATCGACGTCACCTTCCGCGAACCGCTCGGCGTCGTCGGCATCATCGTGCCGTGGAACTTCCCCATGCCGATCGCGGGCTGGGGGTTCGCGCCGGCCCTGGCGGCGGGCAACACCGTCGTGCTCAAGCCGGCCGAGCTCACGCCGCTCACGGCGATGCGGCTCGGCGAGCTCGCTCTCGAGGCGGGCCTGCCAGAGGGGGTCCTCACCGTGGTGCCGGGCAAGGGGTCGGTCGTGGGGGAGCGGTTCGTCACGCACCCCGACGTCCGCAAGGTCTGCTTCACCGGCTCGACCGCGGTCGGCCAGGGCATCATGCGGGGGGCCGCCGACCAGGTCAAGCGGGTCACCCTGGAGCTCGGAGGCAAGAGCGCCAACATCGTCTTCGCCGACTCGGACCTCGAGCTGGCAGCGGCCCGGGCACCCTACGGCGTCTTCGACAACGCGGGCCAGGACTGCTGCGCGCGCAGTCGCATCCTCGTCGAGCGCAGCGTCTTCGACACGTTCATGGAGCACTTCGAGACGGCGGTGCGCGGCGTCGTCGTCACGGACCCGCGCAACGAGTCGGCCGACATGGGCCCGCTCATCAGCGCCGGGCAGCACGAGCGCGTCCGCTCGTTCGTCGAGGAGTCGGCCGACGACGTCGACGTCGCCTTCCGTGGCGAGGCGCCTGAAGGTGCCGGCTACTGGTACCCCGCGACCGTCGTGCTCCCGCGGTCCACGACCGACCGGGTCTGGCAGGAGGAGGTCTTCGGACCGGTCGTCGCGGTCATGCCGTTCGACGACGAGGCCGACGCGGTCGCGAAGGCCAACGACACGGCATACGGGCTGTCCGGCTCGATCTGGACACGCGACATCGGTCGCGGGCTGCGCGTCGCGCGCGGAGTCGAGGCCGGCAACCTCTCGGTCAACTCGCACAGCAGCGTGCGCTACTCGACGCCCTTCGGGGGCTTCAAGCAGAGCGGCATCGGCCGTGAGCTCGGCCCCGACGCGCTCGACGCCTTCTCCGAGGTTAAGAACGTCTTCATCTCCACCGACTGACCGACACATCACGCAGATCCACTGGCTGGAAGGAACCCACATGGCAGGCAGGCTCGACGGCAAGGTCGCGGTTATCACGGGCGGATGCTCCGGCATCGGGCTCGCGACCGTGCGGCGGTTCGCGGAGGAGGGCGCCAAGGTCGTCATCGGCGACCTGGACGAGACCCAGGGGCCACGCGTGGCCGACGAGGTCGCGGGCACGTTCGTGCGCACCGACGTCGTGAGCAAGGAGGACGTCGACGCGCTGTTCCGCACGGCCAAGGAGACGTACGGCTCCGTCGACATCGCGTTCAACAACGCCGGCATCAGCCCGCCCGAGGACGACTCGATCCTCGACACCGACCTCGACGCGTGGCGCAAGGTCCAGGAGGTGAACCTCACCTCGGTCTACCTGTGCTGCAAGGCCGCCCTGCCCTACATGCTCGAGCAGAAGAAGGGCTCCATCATCAACACCGCGTCGTTCGTCGCCGTCATGGGCGCCGCGACCTCACAGATCTCCTACAGCGCGAGCAAGGGGGGCGTCCTGTCGATGTCGCGCGAGCTCGGCGTCCAGTTCGCCCGGGAAGGTGTCCGGGTCAACGCCCTGTGCCCCGGACCGGTCAACACGCCGCTGCTCCAGGAGCTCTTCGCCAAGGACGAGGAGCGCGCCGCGCGGCGCCTCGTCCACGTGCCCATGGGGCGGTTCGGCGAGCCGGAGGAGATGGCCAACGCCGTGCTCTTCCTCGCCTCCGACGAGTCGAGCTTCATCACGGCCTCGACCTTCCTCGTCGACGGCGGGATCTCCGGCGCGTATGTCACACCTCTCTGAGCTACGCGTGGTGTCATGGAAGGGATGAGGTGCGTTAGGTGAGCGGGCGGCCGGTCATCGGGATCACGGCCTACGTCGAACGCGCCTCGTGGGGCCACTGGGTCGACGTCCCCGGTGCGCTGGTCCCGCACCGCTACGTGCGCATGGTCGAGGACGCCGGGGGCATCGCGGTCGTCATCCCCCCGCGCCCCGACACCGACGACGGCGTCGCCCTCGAGATCCTCCGGCGCCTCGACGGCGTCGTGCTGGCGGGCGGCGTCGACGTCGCCCCGGAGCTCTACGCCGATGAGCGGCACGCGACCGTCCAGGCGTCCCGACCCGACCGCGACACGACCGAGCTCGCCATCGCCCGCGCGACGGCCACGCTCGACCTGCCGATCCTCGGCATCTGCCGCGGCATGCAGGTCATGGCCGTGGCCGCCGGGGGAGTGCTCGAGCAGCACGTGCCCGACCGCGTCGGGCACGACGACCACTCACCCGGCCCCGCGACATACGGCAGCCACCCCGTACGGACGGTGCCGGGTACGCGGGTGGCCGAGATCCTCGGCGAGCAGACCGACGTGCCGAGCTACCACCACCAGTCGGTGCTGACTCACCCCGGGTACGAACCCTCCGCGTGGGCCGATGACGGCACGCTCGAGGCCATGGAGGACCCCGACGCGGCCTTCCGCCTTGCCGTGCAGTGGCACCCGGAGGTCGGGCGCGACCCGCGCCTCTTCCACGCGCTCGTCGAGGCCGCGGTGGCGGTGCGGCAGGGCTGAGCCCCCGCCCGCCACGTGGACAGCGGGTCCACCATGCGGACGTGGTGTTTCGCCCGTGTTTCGGGAGCCCTACCTTTGGCGTGTGATGAAGCGCCTCGTGCCCACCGGCACGCTCATTATCGAATAGCGCAACGAGCACCCCTCGTTGCGCAGACCTCCCAACCCTTGGGGGGTCTTTTTGTTTCCCGACCCACCCCTGAGGGAGACCCGCGGCGGCCACCACCCCGGCCCCACCGCACCCGAGAAGAGAACGAGACGCGAGCTCACCCCGTGCCGACCGCCATGCCGCGGTCGGCCGCATCCCCGAGATCGAGGACAATGAAGGCCATGGAAGCGCTGCACGTCTACGACACCACTCTGCGCGACGGCGCCCAGCAGGAGGGGCTCAACCTCTCGGTGTCGGACAAGCTGGCCATCGCCGGACTGCTCGACGATCTCGGGGTCGACTTCATCGAGGGCGGCTGGCCGGGCGCGAACCCGAAGGACACCGAGTTCTTCGAGCGCGCCAAGGGCGAGCTGCACCTCCACCGCGCGACGCTCGCCGCCTTCGGGGCCACCCGACGGGCCGGCGGCGTCGCCGCGGAGGACCCCCTCGTACGCGCGCTCGTCGACTCGGGCGCGTCCGTCGTCTGCCTCGTCGCCAAGTCGCACACCGGGCACGTCGAGCGCGCCCTCAAGACCACGCTCGAGGAGAACCTCGCGATGGTCCGCGACACGGTGGGCTTCCTTGTCCGGGAGGGGCGCCGGGTCTTCCTCGACTGCGAGCACTTCTTCGACGGCTGGCACCTCGATCGCGACTACGCCCTGTCGGTGGTGCGCACCGCGCACGAGGCCGGCGCCGAGGTCGTCGTGCTGTGCGACACGAACGGCGGCATGCTCCCGCACCAGGTCGAGGTGGTGGTCGCCGACGTCATCGCCGAGACGGGCGCCCGCATCGGTGCGCACTGCCACAACGACACCGGCTGTGCGGCCGCCAACTCGGTCGCCGCTGTCCGCGCCGGGGCGACGCACGTGCAGGGCACCGTCAACGGCTATGGCGAGCGCACCGGCAACGCGGATCTCCTCACGGTCGCGGCCAACCTCCAGTTCAAGCTGGGGCTCGAGGCCATGGAGGTCGACGCGTTCCGGCGGGCGATGCACATCGCGCACGCGATCAGCGAGGTGACCAACGTCCCCGCCTACAGCCGTCAGCCCTACGTCGGCGCGAGCGCCTTCGCGCACAAGGCCGGCCTGCACGCGAGTGCCCTCAAGGTCGACCCCGACCTCTACCAGCACATGGACCCCGCTCTCGTCGGCAACGGCATGCGCACGCTCGTCTCCGACATGGCGGGTCGCGCGAGCATCGAGCTCAAGGCGCGTGAGGCCGGGCTCGACCTCTCCGACCGTCCCGACGTCGTCGCGAAGGTGCTCGCAGAGGTCAAGGACCTCGAGCTGCGCGGCTGGACCTTCGACGCCGCCGACGCCACGGTCGAGCTGATGGTGCGCGAGGCGCTCGAGCCGGGCTGCACGCACTACTTCGAGGTCGAGTCGTGGCGCGTCATCACCGACTCGTCGGGGGAGGGCGACGCGACGTCCGAGGCGACCGTCAAGCTCCGCGCCGACGGCTCACGACTCATCGCGACGGGCGAGGGCAACGGGCCGGTCAACGCCCTCGACCACGCCCTTCGCGAGGCGCTGAGCCGCGCCTACCCCGAGATCGAGAAGATCGAGCTCATCGACTTCAAGGTGCGCATCCTCGATGCCTCGCACGGCACCGACGCCGTGACACGTGTGCTCATCGAGACCTCCGACGGTGAGACGTCGTGGGACACCATCGGCGTCGCGGGCTCGATCCTCGCAGCGTCGTGGCGAGCCTTGACCGACGGCATCGTCCACGGCCTGCTGCGCCAGGGCGTGCCGCGCCGCTGAGGCGTGTGGGCACGCAGCGCCGCGGGTCGGGTATGCCGTGCGGCCCGGTGGCGTTCAGGGCGCGGTGACCATGTCGTGCAGTCCCGGTAGCCAGCTGGGTGCCGCGGCGCGGAACGCCTCCGGTGCGAGCGCCGGCGCCCCCCAGGGGACGGCGCCGATCAGGCCCTCGGGCAGGCCCTCGAGGTAGTCGCGGTTCGTGGTCTCGACGACGCTCGGCTCGTCGGGCCACCCGCCGATGACGACGCCGAGCTGCCGGACCCGCCTGTGCAAGAAGGCTTCTCGGGTCAGCATCGTGTGGTTGAGCGTGCCGAGCGCGCTTCGGGCCACGAGCACGGTGCCGGCGTCGACGAGGGCGCGCGCCAGGTCGGCCACGGTCTCGCCCGCCTCGGTGAGCTCGACGAGCAACCCACCGGCACCTTCGATGACCACGTGGTCGTGGTGTCGGCCCAGTCGATGGACGGCCGCGAGGTGGTCGTCGAGGGTCGGGAGCGTCGCGCCCTCGAGCGCGGCGGCTGGACGCGGCGCCATCGCAGCTCGCAGGCGCACGCCCTCCGACGTGGGCGCCCCGGTGAGACGGCCGACCTCGGCCATGTCGCCCGGTTCGTCGGGCGAGACGCCCGTCTGCGTCGGCTTGTAGGCCACCACGCCGCGACCCGCCGCGCGGAGCGTCGCCACGACCGCCGCCGTGACGACGGTCTTGCCCACGTCGGTGTCGGTGCCCGTGACGACGAGCACCTTCGGCAGCACCCCCTCAGCCATTGGGGTCGCGCGGCGGCGCGGCGTGGAGCGAGGTGGCCCGGGCCGGGTCGACACCCTGGCCGGCCGCGACCGTCGGGAGGCCACGGACGGACGAGGGAGCGTCGTCCGCCCGTGACCTCTCGACGGCGCGGGCGACGAGAGAGGCGGCTGCGAGCAGGTCCGCGCCGGTCAGGTCGGCGCGAGCGGTGACCCGCAACCGGGAGACGCCGTCTGGAACGCTCGGCGGCCTGAAACAGCCCACGAGGACCCCCTGCTGGCGCAGCTGGAGGGTCGCGGCCACAGCCGCAGCGGGTGAGGGCATGGGTAGCGACTGCACCGCCCCGGCCGCCTGGTCGATCCCGCACACGGTCGCGATGGTGCGCGCATTGGCGCGTACGGCTGCGGCGAGGGTCGGGTCGTCGGCGACGAGGACCGCCGCTGCCGTCGCCGCGCCGGCGCTCGCGGGTGCCAGGCCGGTGTCGAAGATGAAGCTGCGCGCCGTGTTGACGAGGTGGTCGCGGACCGCCGTCGAGCCGAGCACCGCGCCGCCTTGCGACCCGAGCGACTTCGACAGCGTCAGCGTGACGACGAGATCGGGGGCGCCGGTGAGGCCGAGCTCGTGGACGAGGCCGCGACCATGGCCGGCGACACCGATGCCGTGCGCCTCGTCCACGACGAGCAGGGCCCCGCGTCGCCGGCACACGTGGACGAACGCCTGAAGCGGCGCCGCGTCGCCGAGCACCGAGTAGATCGACTCGACGGCCACGACGACGCGACGCCCTGCCCTGGTAGCGAGCTCGCGGTCGAGATCGGCTGGGTCGTTGTGCGCGAACGTCGCGTAGGGCACGCGCGACATGCGTGCCGCGTCGTGGAGCGAGGCGTGCGAGTGGGCGTCGAGGAGGATCTCGGCCCCGCGGCCGCTCAGCGCGGTCAGCGCTCCGAGGTTGGCGGCATACCCGGTGGAGAAGGCGAGGGCCGCGGGCTGCCCGGTGAGTCGGCAGAGCGAGGCCTCGAGGTCCCGGTGGATCGGGAGGGTGCCGGTGACGAGCCGGCTCGCCGTGGCCGACGCGCCGTAGCGCTCGAGCGCCTCGCGGGCGGCCGAGACGACGCGCTCGTCCTGGGAGAGCCCGAGGTAGTCGTTGGAGGCGAGGTCGAGCGCGTCGTGGCGGCCCGGCAGTCGTCCCCCGAGACGGAGCACGGGGTCGAAGCGCTCGGTGCCGCGCTCCGAGCGCAGGGCCGACCGCTCCTGCAGCCACGCGTCCCAGACGCCGCTCATCCGTGCACCTCCGCGACGGCTGCGACGACGGCCTCGGCCACGACGCGTACCTCGTCGTCCGTGCAGACGTACGGTGGCATCGTGTAGACGAGGTCGCGGAACGGGCGGACCCACACGCCACGGCGCAGGGCCGCGCGGGTCACCGCCTGCACGTCGACGGGCGAGTCGAGCTGGACGACGCCGACGGCCCCGAGGGTACGCACGTCGGCTACGTGGACGAGACCCTGCGCCGGCGCGAGGTGCTGGGCGAGCAACCGCCCGACGCGTGGGACGTCGTCCTTCCAGTGCTCCTCGACGAGACCGAGCGACGCGGTGGCGACCGCGCACGCGAGCGGGTTGGCCATGAAGGTCGGGCCGTGCAAGAGGGCACGGAACGCCGAGCGGGTGATCGCCTCGCCGACCCGCCGGGTCGTGAGCACCGCTGCGAGAGTGAGGTACCCGCCGGTCAAGGCCTTGCCGACACAGATGACGTCGGGAGACACGTCGGCCCACTCCGACGCGAAGAGCCGGCCCGTGCGGCCGAAACCTGTAGCGATCTCGTCGATGACGAGGAGCAGGCCGTGGTCGTCCGCCACCTCGCGCAGGACGCGGAGACAGTCCGGGTGGTAGACGTGCATGCCGCCGGCCCCCTGCAGCACCGGCTCGACGACGACAGCCGCGAGCTCGTCGGTGTGGGCGGCGGCGAGGCCGCGCACCTCCACGGCCCACAGCTCGACCGCGGACCGGTCGAGCTCCCAGCGCTCCTCGCCGTCGGCGCCGACGACGAGACGAGCCGCCGGCGGTCGGGGCGCGAACACCTGGCGCGCCAGCGCGCCGGGGAAGGCGGAGTGCATCCCGTCGACGGGGTCGCACACGCTCATCGCCGCGAAGGTGTCACCGTGGTAGCCGCCGCGGACGGTGAGGAACCGCTGTCGGGCGGGCCTGCCGCGCGCCGCCTGGTACTGCAACGACAGCTTGAGGGCGACCTCGACCGACACCGAGCCGGAGTCGGCGAAGAAGACGTGCGCCATGGGGCCGGGCGCGATCGCCGTCAGGCGCTCGGCGAGGTTCACCGCCGGCTCGTGCGTCAGACCGCCGAACATGACGTGGCTGAACCGGTCGACCTGCTCGTGCGCGGCCGCGTCGAGCACGGGGTGCCGGTAGCCGTGGACCGCGCACCACCAGGACGCCATCGCGTCGACGGCCTCGAACGTCTCTCCGTCGGCGGCCACCAGACGCAGGCGCACACCCGAGGCCGCCTCGACGGCATACGGCTCGGGGCCGTCGAGCGGTGCGTAGGGGTGCCAGACGAGCCCGCGGTCGCGGGCGGCGAGCGGCGTCCCGACGGGGTCAGGCATTGGCGGGCAGGTCCGTTCCGGCGCCGCGGCGTCGCTTGGCGGGGTCGTGCGTCGGGCTCGCCGTGCCCGGGGTGGCTGGCGACTCCGGCTCGCTCCCGAGCACGACGAAGCCGTGGTCGCGGATGAGCTCGAGATCGGCGTCAGCCGCCTGCCCCTCCGACGTGAGGTAGTCACCCAGGAAGATCGAGTTGGCGACGTGCAGCGCCAGTCCCTGCAGTGACCGCAGGTGCATCTCGCGACCGCCCGCGATACGGATCTCCTTGTCGGGGCAGACGAACCGGGCCATCGCGAGGATCCGCAGGCAGCGGCCCGGCGTCAGCTCCCACGTGCCCTCGAGGGGTGTGCCGTCGAAGGGCATGAGGAAGTTGACGGGGATCGAGTCGGAGCCCAGGTCGCGCAGCGCGAAGAGCGCCTCGACGAGCTGCTCGTCGCTCTCGCCGAGGCCGGCGATGAGGCCCGAGCAGGGCGACAGCCCGGCCTCCTTGGCCTTCGTCACGGTCTCGACACGGTCGGCGTACGTGTGGCTCGTGACGATGTCGTCGTGGTGTGACTCGGCCGTGTTGATGTTGTGGTTGTAGGCGTCGACGCCGGCCTCACGCAGCCGCTCGGCCTGGCCGTCCTTGAGCAGCCCGAGGCACGCGCACACCTCGACGCCGGGGTGCTCGCCCTTGAGGGCACCCACCATGCCGGCGACCCGATCGACGTCCCGGTTCGTGGGACCGCGCCCGCTCGAGACCATGCAGATCCGGGTCGCACCGCCGCGCAGGCCGGCCGCAGCCTGCTCGATCGCCTCGTCGGTCCCCAGCCACGTGTACTTGAGGATGTCGGCCTGCGAGCCGAGCCGTTGTGAGCAGTAGTGGCAGTCCTCGGGGCAGAGACCCGACTTGAGGTTGACGAGGTAGTTCACCTTGACCGTGTTGCCGAAGTGCTTGCGGCGCAGGCGAGCCGCGGCGTCGACCATTGAGAGCAGCTCATCGTCGGTCGCCCGCAGCACGTCGAGCGCCTCGTCGGCGGTGGCGGGCGTGCCGGTGAGGACGGCGTCGGCGAGGTCGTCGAATCGGCGGGTCATGCAGGCTCCTTGCGCGCAGCGTTGAACGGTGTTCAACTTGAACGCCGTTCAGTATGCCGAGTGGTTACGCTCGGTTGTCAACGTGGGGTCCGTCTCTGAGGTCGCCCGAGATCGAGGCAGGGAGGGCCATGGCACTCAGCAGGCAGCAGGTCGTGACGACCGCGGTGGACCTGCTGCGCCGCTACGGGCTCGGCGACCTGTCGATGCGCCGCCTCGCGCGAGAGCTCGGAGTCGCCCCGGGAGCGCTCTACTGGCACGTGGCCAACAAGCAGGAGCTGCTCGTCGAGGTGGCCGACGTGCTCCTCGCCGAGATCCCGGAGCCGCCGACGGACCGTCCTCCGGCCGAGGCCCTCACCGGTGTGGCGGTCGCGATCCGCGAAGCGCTCCTACGGGTTCCCGATGCGGCCGACGTCGTCGCCCTCGCGTATGCCGTCGAGCCGGGCTCGGCGCGTCCCTTCCGCGATCTCGCGCGGCTGGTCCACGACGCCGGCGCGGCTGCGTCCGAGCGTGACGAGGTCGCGACGCTCGTGCTGCACCACATCCTCGGTTCCGTTGCGGCACAGCAGAACCGGGCGCTGGTGGCTCAGGTGGACCCAGACCTGCCAGCACCCGCCGCGACGAGCGACGCGAAGGCCTTCGAGGTGGGGATGGCCGTCATCGTGCGAGGCCTGGCGACCGGTCGGGACTGAGCCCGGACATGCACGTGCTGGGCGGCCCGGGCGCCGCCCAGCACCACCCCCTGCCGGGATGGACGTCGTCGGCGCGCGTGCCCGAACCTTCGCCGACAGCTGACAGAGCGCGGGCCGACCGCCCTGATACATCCCGCACGCACATTCAGCGCGGGCACACTGGTGCGATGCCGCTGCGGACGAAGAAGCACTGGTTCGGTGTCGTGCTCGATGCCCCCGACGCGTCGGAGCTGGCGCACTTCTACCAGCGCCTGCTCGGGTGGACGCTCTACAAGGACACGCCCGGCTGGGCGACTCTCGCCCCGGACGAGACGTCGGGCTACAACCTCGCCTTCCAGCGGGAGCCGAACTACGTGCGTCCGGTGTGGCCCAGCGAGTCGGGCCAACCGCTGATGATGGTGCACCTCGACCTGGAGGTCGACGACCTCGAGGCCGCGACGGCGTATGCCGTGCAGGTCGGCGCGCAGGTCGCCGCCTTCCAGCCGCAGGAGGACGTGCGGGTCATGATCGACCCCGCGGGCCACCCGTTCTGCCTCTATCTCGACGACCCGGACTGACGAGGAGCGCGTCGCCACGAACGGAGCCGACGCGTACGGCACCCCACGAAAGTCGAGTGGGCACTTTCACCCGCGCCGGTGCCCACTCGGGGGCCGGTGGAAACTGCCCACTCGACTGGAGACGGCGTTCCCGAACGTCGAGTGGGCACTTTCACCCGCGCCGGTGCCCACTCGGGGGCCGGTGGAAACTGCCCACTCGACTGGAGACGGCGTTCCCGAACGTCGAGTGGGCACTTTCACCCGCGCCGGTGCCCAC